>CAJUQK010000011.1 GCA_910588205.1 uncultured Eggerthellaceae bacterium | reverse complement strand
GAACCCCATGCGCCGCACATATATTTCGCGCGAAGCGCGATGACGCGGCGATAAGTCGCCCGCAGTGATGATGTGGACCCGGAGGGTCCCATCAGCAGTGCGGTGAGGTTTTTTGTTTTATACAGAAGACAGCCCTTCCCCGTGAGGGGTTGAGGCCGATTCTGAGGACCAGAAACCCATGATATACATCATCATGGGTTTCGCCTGTCCGAGGCCTAAGGCCGAATGCCCCTTGCGGGGAGGGCGAGCATCCCCATGGATAATGACATTTGGACCGTCCCCTGTCATAGATCCGCCCCTACGGGCAACCTGTCATGCTACCCAGGGCCGACCACGGTCGGCCCTTACGGGTGTTGTGGCGGGTCATACCCCTTCGTAGCCAGAGAGGAAAGCGCGGGTGCGCTCGTGGGTGGGAGCGTTGATGACATCCGCTGCACGACCACGTTCCACCACTTGCCCCCCATCCATGAAGATGAGCTTATCCGCCACATCCCGAGCGAAGGACATCTCATGGGTCACGATCACCATGGTCATGTGCTCAGCCGCCAATTCCCGGATGACCCGGAGCACCTCTCGGGTGAGCTCTGGGTCCAGCGCACTGGTAGGTTCATCGAAGTAGAGCACATCCGGATTCATGGCCAACGCCCGGGCGATGGCCACCCGCTGCTGCTGTCCACCGGAAAGCTCGCAGGGCACCATGGATTCCTTACCCTCAAGTCCCATCTTCGCCAAAAGGGCACGCCCGCGCTCCTCCGCTTCACCCTTCGACATCTTGAGCACGCTCACCAGAGGATCGGTCACGTTCTTGAGGACGGTGTAATGGGGAAACAGGTTGAAATCCTGGAATACCAGCCCAAAGCGCGTCTTCGCCTGCTTGAGGATATCTTTGCCCCCATAGACAGCTCGGCCGCCATCTCCCTCGGTGCAGACCTGCACATCCCCATAGGCCAGGCTGCCCCCATCCAGTGTCTCAAGGAGGGTGAGACAGCGCAGAAGCGTTGACTTGCCACCTCCGGAAGGACCGATGATAGCCAGGACATCTCCCTGGCACACCTCCAAGGAGATGCCTTTGAGCACCTGGTTGGCACCGAAGCTCTTCCGGGCATCACTCAGCGTGACAACGGGTTCTGCGGTGCGTGCACCATTGGTCGGAATAGGCTCAGTCATGGTAGTAATCCATCTTCTTCTCAACGCGGTTCAAAATGAATTCGATGAACAGGCAGAACACCCAGTAGATGAGCGCTGCTACCGCATAGGGGACCATGGAGACCTCTCGGGCCGCCAGGGCCTTCGCCTGACTGAACATCTCGCCGATGCCCAGCACGAAGGCCAGGGATGTATCCTTCACCAGCGTGATGATCTCATTGCCCATGGCAGGCAGGATGCGCTTGATGACCTGCGGGAGCACGATCTTCATGAACGTTTGGGTGCGCGAGTACCCTAACACCTCGGCCGCCTCGTACTGACCCCGCGGGATGGACTGGATGCCGCTGCGGTAGATCTCGCCGAAGTAGGCGGCGTAATTCAAGATGAAGCCGATGTCGCAGGCCCAGAACTTCCAATCAGGCCCCATCTGCAGCCCGAAGAGATAGTAGGGGCCGAACATGATGGCCATGAGCTGCAACATGAGCGGCGTACCACGAAGGATGGAGATATAGAACTTCGCGAAGAGAGCCAAGGGGGCGAACCGGCTCATGCGGGCCAGCGCCACCAAAACGCCCAAGGGAAGCGAACCTATGAGCGTAACGAAGAAGATCTGGGTGGTGAGCAGCAAACCCTCTCCCAGAAGTCCCAACATGACGCTGAATTCCACGGCTCTTCCCCCTTTCACACGAAGAAGGCTGCGAGCTCATACCCGCAGCCTTCTCCTTGATCAGCTCCGACGGAGCTTACTTCAAGATCCAGTTATCCTCAGAGAGCCCTTGATCTGCGTACTTCGCGCAGACTTCGGAGACGACCCCGTCAGCATAGAGCTGCTTCAGGGTATCCGTCACCTGCTGAGCCAGGGCCTCGTCACCCTTCTTGAAGCCCACGGCATAGTGCTCAGAGCTCAGCGGATCAGCCAGCTGGAAGTAGACGTCCGGCTTTGCTGCCATCTGATAGGCAGCGATGGACAGGTCGCAAGCCACTGCGTCAACGGTGCCGCTCTCCAGCTGCAGGAAAGCATTGTTGTAGTCGCCCACGGTATCCAGACGGCCGAACGTGTCAGCAAGCTCTTTCTGATCGCCCTCCAGCACCTCCAGAGCAGCGGAGTCGATCTGGGTGATGACCGTCTTGCCTGCCAGGTCAGCGGCGGTATTGATGCCGGAATCTGCCTTGGTCACGATGACCTGCTGGTTCAGCATGTAGGGCTCAGAGAAGGTGTAGTCATCCTCGCGGCCTTCCATGGTGAAGCCATTCCAGATGCAGTTCACGGTGCCCTGATTCAGCAGAGCGTCCTTGGCATCCCAATCAATGGGCATGAGCTCTATCTCCCAGCCGTTCTCGCCTGCCACGCGCTCAGCCAAATCCAGGTCGAAACCGGTGTATTCGCCGTCATCGCCGATATAGCCGTAAGGCGGATAGCTGTTGTCGAAGCCAACGGTCAGCTTCGTGACCTCTCCGGTGTCAGCAGGGGCCGCCGAGCTGGAGCTTGAGCTGGATGAGCCCGAGGAGCATCCGGCCAGGGCGAACGCGCCCAATGTGGCAGCGCAGGCCACGGCCACGAACTTCATGAGTGTCTTCTTCATCCTCTATCCCTTCGTTGGTCTCTCTATCACTCTACTGTAGTAAAGCGAAAGGAAGTGTACCATAGATATGCCACAGACGGACAAGGATCAGACTATGGACACACGGAACAATGTGCTGCTGTTGTTCAGCAAGCTACCCGAGCCAGGTCTCGTGAAGACCCGGCTCACCACGCTCAAAGACGGCATCTTCACCCCAGAAGCCGCGAGCGTGCTGTATCACTGCATGCTCTTCGATGTGGTGGAGACCTGCATGGCCGCCTTCGATATCTTGGGATCGGAGGCCAACGGCCCCATCCACGATGAATACCGGTTGGTGATATCCACGGCCCCTGCGAAGAACCTGGATGCGATGCGCGCCCTCTTCGAGGATGCGGGCACCTGGCCACGACCCATAGGCTACATCTTCGATGAGGGCGCTACCTTCGATGAGCACTACAACGATGCCTTCGCGAAGGCCTGGGAGGCGGGGGCTGACTGCATCCTCTCCATGGGAGCGGATATGCCTGCCCTGACCACCGAAGATGTTGTGAACGGCTTTCGCGCCCTGCACAGATTAGATGCCAGCCACACGCCCGGGATCGTGCTGGCTCCTGACCAGGAGCTGGGCGTTTCCATCATAGGATGGAACAAGGATACGGCCTTCAGCCATGAGGGCGTGTTCTATAACTCAAGCGGTCTCACGGTGCTGCCCGCCTATATCCGCAAGGCGAAGGACGCAGGGCTGGCGGCGGTGTATCTGCCTCCCGTACCCGATGTGGATACCATGGCAGACCTCGCCCATGCAGCCACGGTGGTGGAAGCCATCAGCTACTGCGCAGATTCATCCGGTACTCCGAAGGCGAAGCCCTACCGCACCGCCAAGGCGCTCGATGAGATGGGCTGGTCAGATATCCGCATCATGCCGAACGGACTGATGGACCCACGCAGTCATATAGACGGGTAATGAAAAGGGCGGCCTTTTAGGCCGCCCCATCTTCTCTCTAGACTGCTCTTCGCCCTAGATCATGAGCGCTGAGATGCGCTGGGAGAACTCCAGCGGATTCTCAATGGGCAGACCCTCCACGAGGAGCGCCTGATCGAACAGGATCCCCGCGTAATCCTTCACCTTTTGAGCATCACCGGCGGCATGGGCCGCCTTCAGCACCTGGAATACCGGGTGCTCCGCATTCACTTCCATGACGATCTGAGCCTCCGGCACCCCCTCATCGGCCCCGGGCTGTTCTTTCAGCAGGTTAGCCATCTGGAGCGAGACAGCCCCTTCCGTGGTGAGCACCACCGGCGCGTCTGTCACGCGGGTGGAGATGACCACCTTCTGCACCTTGCCACCCAGAGCCTCCTGCATGGCACCGAACAGATCGGCGTTCTCCTCCGTGGCCTCTTCGGCCTTCTTCTTCTCTTCTTCGGTGGTGAGGCCCAGATCCTCTGAACCCACGTTCTTGATGGGCCAAGCTTTGGTGGAGCCATCCGGTTCCGCCGCGTCCTTGGGTGTGTAGTCCTGCATGGCCATCATGCAGAACTCATCCACGTTCTCATCGCAGAGGAGCACATCGTAGCCCTTGGCCAGCACTGTGGTGACGATGGGCATGTTCGCAAGGCGGTCGATGGAATCACCTGCAGCGAAGTAGATGGCTTCAGCATCAGCCGGAGCATCGGCGATGTACTCATCCAGCGTGACCATCTTCTTCTGCTTGGCAGAATAGAAGAGCAAAAGGTCTGCCAGCGTATCCTTCGCCATGCCGTAGCTGGAGTACAGGCCGTACTTCAACGTACGACCGAACTCCTTGAAGAAGCCCACGTAGGCCTCGCGGTCATCAGCGCAGAGGTTGGCGAGCTCGGACTTGATCTTCTTCTCGAGGCGGCGCGCGATGGCCCTCAGCTGGCTGTTGTGCTGCAGCGTCTCGCGGGATATGTTCAACGTGAGGTCGGCTGAATCCACCACGCCCCGCATGAAGTTGAAGTGGTCAGGCACGAGCTCTTCGCACTTGTCCATGATGAGCACGCCGGAACTGTACAGGGCAAGCCCGCGCTTGTAATCCTTCGACCACATATCGAAGGGAGCGTGCGAGGGCACGAACATGAGCGCATCGTAGGTCAGCGTGCCTTCTGCATGGAGACTGATGGTGCGCAGCGGATCCTCGAAATCATGGAAGTCCGTCTTGTAGAACTCATTGTACTCCTCGTCCGTCACCTCGGACTTCTTGCGTTTCCAGATGGGGATCATGGAGTTGATGGTCTCCACCTCGGTATAGTTCTCGAATTCGGGCTTGTAGTCATCCCCCGCATCGGCCGGAGGCTCCTTCATGCGGCTCTTCGTGACCTCCATCTGAATGGGATAGCGTACGTAGTTGCTGTACTTCTTGATGAGGCTGGTGAGCCCTTGCTGGGTGGCATAGGTGCCAAAGGATTCATCTTCGGTATCAGCCTTCAGGGTGACGATGACGTCCGTACCATGCTCAGAACGCTCAGACTGGGTGATAGTGTAACCATCTATACCGTCGGATTCCCAAGCCCAGGCCTCATCAGACCCATAGGCGCGGGAGACCACGCGCACGGTGCCGCCCACCATGAAAGCGGAGTAGAAGCCCACGCCGAACTGGCCGATGATGTCCACATCGGCCGAGGCGATATCCTCCGCTGTTTCATCTGCCAGACCTGTTTCATCTGCACCGCTGCGCTGTGCCTTGAATTCGAAGCTGTCAGAATGGGCTATGGTGCCCAGATTCTTATCCAGCTCATCCTTATCCATGCCGATGCCGTTGTCAGACACCGTGACCGTACGAGCCTCTTCGTCGTAGGCCACAGTGATGGCAAGATCAGCACGGTTGATCTTCACCGAATCATCCACCAGACTACGGAAGTAGAGCTTGTCCACTGCATCCGATGCATTGGAGATCAGCTCGCGCAGGAATATCTCGCGGTTGGTGTAGATGGAATTGATCATGAGGTCCAAGAGCTTCTTGGACTCCGTCTTGAACTTGCGCATGAATCACGCCTCCCTTTGGTTCAGGTGCTCTCTTTTCGCGTCAGCAAAGCGATGCTGCGCGTACATTCGTCTCTGGGATTGTGAGGCCTATTCGCTCTTCTGAGCGCTCTCGGTCAATTTCGCAATCAACCCGTCAAGAATGCCCTGGTCCTCAGGAATGAAGAGACCGTTCTTGTTCAGCATCTGACGGATGGCCATCTCCTGGAAGTAGGTGTCCGCATTGGACTGATAGGACACGTCCTCATCCAACTTCTGATAGAGGACATCATGGGCTTCAACAAAATCATCCACAGCGAACCCCAGAGCACCCCGGTTGCTGTATTTAGCGACATCCTTAGTGACCTGCTCCACCACAGCTGGATCGACTTGATCCAAGGAGGTGACGTCTTTGTATTCCTCTGCACCTCGCTTGACGTACTCCAGTACCGCATCCTTGAATTCCGGAGTATCGAGGATGGCCTCGTTGATCCGAGCTCCGATGACATCAGTCATGACAGCTAAAGTGAGGGCTTCCCTATCTTCCACGGTATAGCCTTCGGCAGCCAAGTTCGCCTCGACGACCTCAAGTGACTCGGGATCAGATTTGAGGTCCTCCAAGAAGGCATCGTAGTCTGCGTCCGTGATGGTGATGTCTCTCTCTTCGGCTATCTGAGTGAGCATCTCAAGGTTGATGAAATACAGGAGCACCTGATTGCGGATGGCCTCCGTGCTGCGCCCATTGTTGATCATCCACTCATCCCAGGCTTCCTGTTCTTCAAGCTGAAGCCTCTCCCGAATGCCGATAATATAGTCCGTCACTTGGGATTCGAGGATATCGACCCCGTTGACCCGAGCAGCGACCCCCTCAGGCAGCCGAGCAGCTGTAGGATAGGCAGCATCCCCGGTCCCTTGCGTGTACTTGCCCTTGATCTCTTCGGGAGCATGCTCTGCCTCCACCAAGCCCGTGACCACCTGCACACCCGTGCAGGCGAAGGCCACCAAGAGGATGAAGATCATCACAGCCAAAGATGTGCCGGGGATCTTCCCGTGCTCAGCCAGAGCATTCTCCCACGAGTTCGCAACCTTCTTGTTATCCGCCATCTGCGATCCTTCCGCTCAACAGACCTCATCATCTGCCACTGCGATCTTCTGTTCGCCCTTACGATAATGCATGAAGTCCCCGCTTGCACGGGACATTCAGAGCAAGGAGACATTATAGCCCTACAAACCTGAAACTCTCCATAGAACGTACACTTGTTTGCTTCTCTCCCCGTCGTTTCAGAATGAGAGGAGCGCGGCGACGATTCTTGGCCTATCATCACCTTTATAGAGGCTTCGAGGAGCTCAGGACAGAAGGGGGGTGTGAGGCCGTGTCGGCCGTGGATCCTGGAGTATACCGGGCAGTGCTGCGCGTGCGCGCGGCCTACCCTTTCGATATAGCAGGTCTGCTCATGCGCTTCTATGCCTACATGATGAGCATCGGCACGGTAACCATGCTCTCCTTGTCTGGCTATTCGTTCTTGACCTCAGGTATCGTCGCATCGGTCATCGCCCTGGCCATCTTCCTGCTCTCACCTCGCGTCTCCAAGCTAGTGGATGAGCGAGGGCAATCGAAGGTCATTCCCCTGGCTGCCGGGGTAGTGCTCATAGGCCTCGTCATGATGCTGGGAAACGTAGTGCTCCAAGGGCCTGATTGGCTGTTCTTCCCGGCAGCATTGCTCATGGGCTGCATCCCGAACGCCCAAGCCATCGTGCGTGCCCGCTGGACTTACCTCATCCGCACGGGCCGCATCCGCGGAGAGGCACCCTCCATCCGTACCGTATTCTCCTACGAGGGCATCTTGGATGACATCGGCTTCATGCTGAGTCCGCCCATCTCCATCGCTCTGGCTTCCAGCATTGCCCCCGTCGCAGGTCTCGTCATTGGAGGCGTGGTCTTCATCTTGGGCGTCATCCTGATGACCTTGGCGAAGAGCACTGAGCCTGCAGTGGGTTGGAGCGCCTCCGAAGAAGAAGCTCCGCCCAAAGAGGCACCCGGCGAAGATGGCGCTGAGGCGGGGGTAGTCACGCGACAAAAGAGTATCATCCGCACCTCTACGGTGGTACGGATCCTCTTCGTGCTGATGTTCCTCACCGGTGCCATGTACGGAGTCTTCGATACTTCAAGCGTCGCCTTCGCAGAGATGCTCGATAACCCCAACATCGCGGGTACGGGCCTGGTCATCGGCGGCGTGATATCTGCCCTCATGGGATTCTTCTTCGGAATGATCCGCTTGAACCTGGCACTCTACAAGCAGTTGACGGTCTGCGCAGTGCTGCTAGGCGTTGCTTATGGCTCCCAGATCCTGATCGAAGCCGAGATGACCTTCTACCTGGTCTCCGCCTTCGCTGCCCTCACCTATGCGCCCTTCCTCATCGTCATCAATAGCGCCGTTGAACGAGCGGTGCCAGGGCGAAGGCTCACCGAAGCCATCACCTGGGTGAATTCGGGCATGACCTGCGGCGTTGCCCTGGGTCCCACCGTTGCAGGGATCATCGTTGACTTCTTCGGTCCCCCGGTGGGCTTCGACGCGGGTGGCCTCGTGGCACTCCTGATCCCCCTGATCACCCTGTTCTCCTTCCGCATCATCCGGCGTACGGTCCGTGACGATGCCTACGAAGTGGCTCTCACCTCCCAGAAGATGGGTACCCCTTAAACTGTCATCAGACCACAGCCGAACCACTATCTAACTTTCTCATATGATCTGCTTGCCTTTTATTAGACTATGTCATATATTAAACATGGTCTGAAACATGAGAAGCAAGGAAGCTCGGTTGCTGGGTCCCCAATGCACCGGGCTTTCTTGCGTGCTCTTGCGTACAATGGTCAAGCGTCTCAGAGATGAGGGCGCACTGTCCACCCATGAAGGAGCCTCTCTCATGTTCGGGATAGCCGTTGCCCGGCTGGATCAGGTGAGCGTCGCAGAGAAAGAGCGCTATCAGGCGCTCTACTGTGGGCTCTGTCGCACCCTGAAGGAGCGCTACGGCCAGGTGAGCCGGGCTATCTTGAGCTATGACCTCACCTTCTATCTGATGCTGGCGAATTCCTTGTTCGAGCCGCCCGAGATAAGCGGCAGCGCATCCTGCATCACCCACCCGACCAAGCAGATGCCCTACATCCTCTGCCGCGCCACTCCTTATGCGGCCGACCTCTCTGTGGCCTTGGCGTATCACAAATGCCTGGATGACATCCAGGATGAGGGCTCGCTCACAGCCCGTGCCGCCCGAGTGGCCCTGCAAAGCTCCTACGCGAGAGCACAGAAGCGCATCCCTGAGGAATGCTTCTATCTGGAAGAGGCCATGGCGCGCATCCGTCAGATAGAAGCGGATCCCGCCTCCGGCCCCGATGATGGGGCGAACACATTCGGCTCCCTCCTCGGCATCCTCTTCGCCCATGATGCGGGGTTCTGGACGTCGGCCCTGAACCGGCTAGGAAATGCGCTCGGCCGCCTCATCTACCTCATGGATGCCGCCGTTGATCTCCCTGAAGACGAGAAGCGCGGATCCTACAATCCCTTCGCTCCTTTTAGCTTCACCCCTGATGAGCTCCGTTGCCTGTTGACGTCGGTAGCTGCCGATGCAGCAGATGCCTTCGAAGCGCTGCCGCTGGAACGCGACGCGCACTTGTTAGAGAGCGTGCTCTATGGAGGCATCTGGCAGAGCTTCAATACGGTATACTCTGACGCTTGATCCACTCATCGCCTTAGCTGAAAGACATGATAGAAGATCCCTACGACATACTCGGAATCCCCCACGATGCCTCAGCAGAAGAGGTCAAGCGCGCTTACCGGAAGAAGGCCCGGGAGAATCATCCTGACCTGAATCCTGATGATCCGGATGCCGAGGAGCGGATGAACCAGGTCAACGAGGCCTACGACCGCATCACGAACCCACAGAAGTATGCAGCCTCCGACGCCCGCCGCCGCGGTTGGGGTGCTCCCTATGCACCAGGCCAGGCAGGCTACGGCCAACCCGGTGGAGGGAGCGGGTATGCTCCGGGAGGTGCCGGACCCTACGTGTGGACCACCATCGATTTCGATGACCTCTTCGGAGGTGCCTGGGCCACACCCCCCGGTACCATCCACCCCGAGGCCGCTGCAACGGACTCAGAGGCTCTCCGTCAGGCCATCCGCTGCATCAACGCCGGAAGCTACCAGGCCGCCCTGGTCACCTTGCAGCAGGTCCCCACAGACCAGCGCACTGCCCGGTGGCAGTATCTGTTCTCACTGGCGAATAGGGGTGCAGGAAACCAGACTGCCGCCTATGAAGCCATCCGACGCGCACGCCAGATGGACCCAGAGAACGCAGATTACGCTCACCTGGAGAGCCTCTTCACCCAGCGCGGGCACGCCTACACCCAACAGAGTCAGAGAAGGGGATTCTCCCCGTTCACCGTTGATCCGAACTGGATCTGCTGCTGTATATGCTTCGGGCCGGCCTGCTGCTCGTCCCTTTCCCGCTTCTTCCTCTTCGGCCTACCCTGCTGAACCTCAGGCACACCCCGCCTCAGCGATGTTATAGGGCGTAGTCTGGTAGACGTAGTAATTGAGCCAATTCGTGTAGAGGAGCTGAGCATGAGCGCGCCAGACATCTATGGGTGTCTGGGCCGGATCATCATCAGGGAAGTAATTGACCGGCACCGCCGGGTTCAACCCCCGCCCTTGGTCGCGCTCATATTCGCACGCCAGCGTTCCTCGATCGTATTCAGGATGGCCGAATACGAAGAAATGGCGGCTGTCGGTGCTCTTCGCGATATAGACACCGGCCTCCTTCGAGGTTGCTACCAGCTCAAGGGCCGGATGGGCCTCGATATCCTCAGCCAGGACGCTGGTGTAGCGGGAGTGGGGTGCCCAGAACCTATCGTCGAAGCCTCGCACCAGCGGTGAGAAGCGCTTCACAACGGAATGCTCGTAGACCCCGGAGAGCTTCTGGGGCAGCTCATGCTTGCAGATGCCGTAATGGTGGTAGATACCAGCCTGAGCACCCCAACAGATATGCAGCGTGGAATGGACGTTACGCCGAGACCAGTCCATGATCTCCTGCAGCTCGTCCCAATAGTCCACGGATTCGAAATCCAGCAGCTCCACAGGAGCTCCCGTGATGATCATCCCATCGAAATGTTCCTCGCGCACCTCATCGAACGTGCGGTAGAATGCCTCAAGATGCTCAGCGGCCACGTTCTTCGCCTCGTGGCTGGCGGTCTGGAACAGCTCCACCTCAACCTGGAGAGGAGTGTTGGACAGCTTCCGGAGGATCTGGGTCTCTGTGGCTATCTTGGTGGGCATGAGGTTCAGCAGCAGCACGCGCAAGGGACGGATGTCTTGATGCATGGCGCGATGCTCGGTCATGGCGAAGATGTTCTCAGCCTCAAGGGCGGCGGTGGCGGGCAGTGAATCTGGTATGCGAATGGGCATCTTGGGACTCCTCAAGCTTGGAAGTCCGCCGATTATATCAAGGCATCCCCCGAGAGGGAGCGGCCGAGGCGCTATCATCTCCTCTGCGCCCGGGCATGCCCGCCCGTGCATCCAACTCATACAACCCGGATCCTCAGGAGGTCAGAGAGCCATGACATCCCTTGATACCGTCTGCGTTCAAGGCGGATGGCATCCTGGAAGCGGAGAGCCGCGCCAAGTGCCCATCTACCAGAACACCACCTGGAAATACGACACGTCCGAGCACATGGGGCGCCTGTTCGACCTGGAGGAATCCGGCTACTTCTACACCCGGCTCCAGAATCCCACCAACGATGCGGTGGCCGCGAAGATCGCTGAACTAGAAGGGGGCAGCGCAGCCATGCTCACCTCAAGCGGACAGGCTGCCAATTTCTTCGCCGTATTCAACCTGGCCAGTGCCGGAGATCACGTGGTATCCACCTCAGCCATCTACGGGGGCACCTACAATCTGCTCGCCCATACCCTCAAGCGCATGGGGATCCAATGCACCTTCGTTCAGCCGGACTGCTCTTCGGCTGAACTGGAAGCGGCTTTCCAGCCGAACACCAAGTGCGTCTTCGGAGAGACGGTGGCGAATCCAGCCCTTGCCGTATTGGATATCGAACGCTTCGCACAGGCTGCCCATGCCCACGGGGTTCCTTTGATCGTGGACAACACCTTCCCTACTCCCGTGCTCTGCCGCCCCCTGGAGTGGGGGGCGGACATCGTCACCCATTCCACCACCAAGTACATGGACGGTCACGGCGCGTCTGTGGGTGGCGCCATCGTGGACGGCGGCACGTTCGACTGGCGCGCCTACCCCGAACGCTTCCCTGGGCTATGTGAGCCAGATGAGAGCTATCACGGTGTCGTCTACGCTGAGCGCTTCGGGCTGGAGGGAGCCTTCATCACCAAGGCCACAGCCCAGCTCATGCGGGACTTGGGCTCCATCCAATCCCCTCAGAATGCCTTCCTCATCAATCTGGGGCTGGAGAGCCTCCATCTGCGTATGGCACGCCATGCCGAGAACGGCCTTCGCGTAGCCCAGGCCCTGGCTGCCCACCCCAAGGTGAGCTGGGTGCTCCACCCCTCTCTTGTGGGAGACCCTTCCTATGAGCTCGCCCAGAAGTATCTGCCTCAGGGAAGCTGTGGCGTGGTAGCCTTCGGCGTGGCCGAGGGTCGCGAAGGAGCTGAAGCCATGATGCGGAAGCTGAAGCTGGCCCAGATAGCCACTCATGTGGCCGATGCACGCACCTGTGTGCTGCACCCCGCCAACGCCACCCATAGGCAGATGACCGATGACGAACTGCGCGCGGCGGGCATCGGCCCTGATCTGGTACGGCTCTCCTGTGGCATCGAAGATGCTGAGGATATCATCGCTGATCTGCATCAGGCGTTGGAGTGACCGACGGCCTCCCAAGAGCTACGCTACAGGGCGATCAGCTCATGGGTGGAGGCGGTGAACCGCTGGAAGCCCCCGGGGCCTATCACACCAAGATCCTCTAGGCGCATGCCGAACTGACCGGGAAGATAGATCCCCGGCTCTACGGTGACCACATTTCCTACCTCAAGGGGGTTCTCATTGCGCGGAGAGAGCACCGGCTCCTCGTGGATCTGTAGACCCACGCCATGGCCGAGTCCGTGGCCCATCCGTCCCCCGAAACCCCCCTCTTCGAGCACCGCACACGCCAGCTCATGGGCAGCCTTCCCCGTCATGCCCGGGCGCAGCGCCGCCTCCACCGTCTCATTGGCTGCCCGCAGCGTCTCCCAAGCCGCCTGCACCTGCTCCGTAGGCTCGCCCATGAAGACCGTACGGGTCATATCCGAACAATAACCGCTCACGCGAGCTCCGAAATCCATGACCACGGCATCGCCCGGCTCCAAGCGGCGGCTGCTCACCACAGCGTGCGGAGAAGCACCATTCGGACCACTGGCCACGATGGTAGGAAAGGCCAGAGCCTCGGCCCCATGGGTGAGCATCCAGAGATCCAATTCCAGTTGCACCTCCCGCTCGGTCATGCCCACCTCCATGAAGGAGACGATGTGGGCGAAGGCGGCGTCGGTCACAGCCTGGGCCGCCTCCATGCAGCGGATCTCCTCTGCATCCTTCTGGGCCCTGAGCTCTAGCACGAATCCCTTCGTCTCCGCAAAGGAGCCATTCCCCGCGAACGCTTCTTCCAAAGCGCGATACTCTGCCAATGAGATGCTGTCCTCGAGGGCCAACAGGTCCTTTCCGCCCTCAGGGGTAGCTTCCTGCCATCGTGCTGCAGCCCATTTCGAAAAGCCCATCGCCTCGGCATCCACCTGAATGGGAGTCCCCTCGGCTGCCTGCTCGCAAGCGGTGCTGTAGCGGGAATCCGTATGGAGCCAGAGCTTCTCGCCCCCTGCGGGTATCAAAAGCCCGTGAGCCTGCTCTTCATCGAAGACGTCCTCGAAACCGCAAGCCCACTGGATGTTCGCCGTATCGCGCACGTACAGGGCTGCAAGCCCCTCCCGCTGAAGGCGATCCTGGATCCGGTGGACCCTCCGCTGATCGAACACGGGCGCTCACCCCTCCAAGAGGAGGTCCAGGCCGTCCAGGTAGCCCTGCTTACCTCGACCGGAGATCTTCGCCTTCACCACGCCGTCGAAGACGGACAGGGCGCGGAATGGCTCCCGCGCATCAACGTCAGAGAGATGCACCTCCACCACCGGAGGATCGATGGCCGCCACGGCATCTCGCAGGGCATAGGAGTAGTGGGTATGGGCACCAGGATTGTAGATGACCCCATCGAAGGTGCCGTGGGCTGCATGCAGCTTATCCACCAAGTCTCCCTCGTGGTTCGACTGGAAGCACTCCACCTCCACGCCCCGCTTGCGCCCATGGTCCACCACCAGCTCTTCGATGGACGCAAGGGTGTCATGCCCGTAGATGCCGGGCTCGCGAATGCCCAGCATATTCAGATTCGGCCCGTTCATCAACAATATCCTCATCGTGATTCCCTTCAAGCGAAATAGGCGTCCAGTGCTTCCAGCAGCGTCTCATCATCCACGCTGACGAGCTCCCACGCTCCTACATCACGGATGCAGACGAATCGCACGTTCTTCCCCCGGGCCTTCTTGTCATGCTTCATGGCTGCCAGGATATCCTGAGCATCCGCCCTCCAACCCAGAGGAGGAAGACCTAGTTCATCCAGCAAGGCCCCCTGAGCCTCTACCAGATCGGGTTCGCATCCTACAAGCCCTTGGGAGAGGAACGCAGCGAACCGCATCCCCTCGGCCACAGCTGCTCCATGGGAATAGGTGCCGTAGCCCGCCAGCGTCTCTATGGCATGGGCCAGCGTATGGCCGTAATTCAAGCATTCGCGCACGCCTTGGGATTCTGTCTTGTCCTGAGCCACCACCCCTGCCTTGAAGACGATGCAACGCTTGATGAGCTCAGCCACCAGGTCCTCTTCTCGAGCGAAGATGCCCGTGGCATGCTCCACCATCCAGAAGAAGAAGTCATCGGAGCCGATGATGGCAGATTTCGCCGCCTCAGCCAGCCCACAGGTCCATTCACGCTCATCCAATGTGGCCAAGGTGGAGATATCTGCGCAGACGACGGTCGGCTGGCAGAACGTGCCCACCAGATTCTTACCTGCCTCCAGGTTCACGGCGGTCTTTCCCCCTACCGAGGAATCCACCATAGATAGCAGCGTGGTAGGCACCTGGATCACGCGGATCCCTCGCATGAAGGTAGACCCAACGAAACCCGTCAAGTCGCCCACAACACCCCCTCCCAAGGCGATGACGGCACAGTCCCGGGTGAGCCCGAGACCTGCCATAGCGTCCCACACTTCTCCGGCCACCTCTACAGATTTCGCGCCCTCGCCTGCAGGCACCACCAAGCTGGATGCCGCGAAGCCCCCGTCTGCCAATGCGGCCATGGCCCGGCTCAGATAAAGTCGCTCAACATTCTCATCGGTGATGACCAGAAGCTGCGGGGTCTCCGCAAGCCCCGGCACGCGCCGAAGGGCGCTTCCCAGCTCATCCAAGCTACCGCTTCCGATGCGAACATCATAGTCAGTCTCCCCTGGGAGGGAGACGATCACCCTCATTGCCTGCATAGCACCTCTTCTCGTATCAACAGATCACGCACCTCGCAGGTGATGCGAAAGACATCTTTGCCCCGCGTATCCACCACCGCTGCAGAGGCCTCTTGATAGAGCGGCCGTCTCCTGCGACAGAGCTCACGGGCCGTCTCTACATCTTGGAAGAGCGGACGGGTCGATGTATCGCTGATGCGCTGTGCCGCTTCATCCACGTCCACGTCAAGGAGCACGGTGAACCCGAGTTCTTGGAGCCCCTGTCGAGCCTCGGGCGTAGTGACCACTCCCCCTCCGCAGGAAACGAGCATGGGCGGCGCGAGTTCCGCCACCTCCCTCAAAGCATGCGTCTCCATCTTCCGGAACGCCTCTTCGCCTTCTTCAGCGAACACATCACGGATGCGCTTGTCGCAAGCTCGCTCTATATACGTATCCAGATCAAGGGAGGACACATGGCACAGACGCGCCAGGCGCCTGGCTACGGTGGACTTCCCGGCCCCCATGAACCCGATGAAGAACACCGGGCGCGCAAGCTGGAACCGGGGGCGCACTGAGCGGCGATGCTTATCCTGTCTTTCCACCCTAACCGTCCTCTAGCGTGCCATGGTAGCCAGACGCTGCTCGTAGTGACCGAGGTTCGCCTTGAGGTCAGCCATGCAAGTGCCGCCGAAAGCCTCGATATAGGCGTTGGCCAAGACCAGCGCCACTTCCGCTTCCGCCACCACAGCCGCCGCAGGGACAGCGCACACATCACTCCGCTCCCGAGAAGCCTCTTCCGCCTCCAGTGTATCCAGGTTGACGGTGGAAAGCGGATTCATCAACGTGGGGATGGGTTTCATGGCCGCCTCTATCACCAGAGGCATGCCCGTGGTCATACCCCCCTCCAACCCTCCTGCGTTGTTGGAGATGCGCGTGAAGGTGGAATCCTCAAGGGTGATGCCGTCGTGGACCTTCGAACCCAAGCGGCAGGCCGCTTCGAAACCAAGGCCGAATTCGACCCCCTTGATGGCGGGAATGGAGAAGACGGCGCTTCCCAGCTGAGCTGTCAAGCGCGCCTTCCCCGTCGTGTAGGTACCCAATCCAGGAGTGAGCCCGCAGGCCACCACCCGGAACGTGCCGCCTAGGCTCTCCCCTGCTCGCTTCGCCTCATCTATGGCCCCGCACATCCTCTCCGTTGCCTGGACATCGGGACAACGCACTGCAGAGAACTCCACCTCTACCGGCTCATAGACCGTCTGATCCCCGTCTTCCATCCGAACGCCGCCGATGGAGGTGACATAGCTCATGACCTCTACTCCCAGGGCAGCCAAGAACTCCTTGGCGATGCCCCCGGCCGCCACCCGGGCAGCCGTCTCCCGAGCGCTTGCCCGCTCGAGGATATTGCGGCAATCATCTGTATTCGTGCGCAGCGCCCCCACTAGATCAGCATGACCCGGTCGCGGGGTGACTTCCCGCTTGAGGTCAGCGGGTCGATCCCCGAAGGGAGCCATGCGCTCCTGCCAGTTCTCCCAATCCCGGTTGCGGACGATCAAGGTGATGGGCGCCCCCGTGCTCACGCCGAAGCGCACCCCAGAGGTTATCTGAGCGTGATCGGCTTCGATGGTCTGACGACCGCCGCGACCATAGCCGGATTGACGGCGGCGCAGGTCGGAATCTATGTTCGCTAGATTGATGGGAAGCCCCGCAGGCACTCCGCTCACGATGGTAGTGAGAGCGGGCCCGTGGCTCTCCCCGGCTGTGATGTATTCCATGGGTCTCCCTTATGACTCCGTGCTTTGAAAGCACAAGGATATCAGAACGAAGATGCGGCCTCCGCTCCTTTTCAGCGATCGAATCCAGCAGCGTGAGCCATGAGGGTGAACATCTCAGGGCGCGAAAGGAAGGCATCCACCCCGAAGATGTCGAAGAGGATCTCATCAGTGTCCATGGCCTGGCAGACCAGCATCCCCGCCCCGTTGAAGGTGCGTGCGCCCACTTCCTGGGCGGCAGCCAGAAGCGTTGAGAGTCCATGGCCGTAGACCACATCCATCACCACCTGACCCTCATGGAGCAAGCTTGCATCAAAGGGTGCCGGGTCTCCCTCCTGCATCCCCAAGGGCGTGGCATCGATGATGATATCCGCCTGGGCGATGACCTTGCGTGCCCCGGCATAATCCCCGAAGCGGAAGGTTGCGTGCTCATAGGCCTCCGCGAAGCCTAAGTGCCCCTCCACGGCCGAAGGAAGGGGGATGGCCGTGCTTAGCAACTCCTGATACTGCTCCAGGTATCCGTTCACGCACGCTTGGGTGCGGCCCTTATCCCGCCCCAGCAACACGATATCCGCAGCCCCCGCCTCAGCACAGGCGTGGAGGATGGCCAACGAGGTGGGTCCGGTGCCACAGACGACCACCTTCGCTTCCGAGAAGCTGACATCGCGCATCTCCAAGAAACCCACGCAGCCCTTGCCGTCCACGTTATAGGCGATGAGCGTCCCCTCTTTGGAGACGAGCACGTTCGCTCCGCCCGCTAGCTTCGCCGAAGCGGCTTTGATGTCCGCCTGAGCCAAAGCCAAGGGCTTATAGGGCATGGTGACATTACAGCCCAAGAACTCCCGAGCGGCGATGAAGTGCTCGGCCGCTTCGGCATCTTCCTTATCCGCAAGACCGTAATCCCAATCAAGGCCCAGCGCCTCATAGAGGGCGTTGTGCATGACGGGGGATTTGGAATGGGCAACGGGATGCCCCAAGACATAGAGTCGCTCTGCCATCATCTGCCCTCCCCATCCTCAGACGTGTTGACACCTCTCATGGTCACCGGACTCCCCTCAAGGGACACCGGAGCCCCTTCGGGCTGGCGCGCCCCCAATAGCATTCGCTCCAGATTCCTGAGCATGAGCGTACGGCGGATATCCACCTCTGAGAGCGGCAGCACCAACCATGCCTGAAGGCCCATCAGATGCGCCCCTGCTACGTCGGTCATGAGCTGGTCCCCTATGGCCACCGTTTCTTCCTTCGACACCCCCATGCGATCAAGAGCTGCTCCATAGGCGAAGGGCAGCGGCTTGCAGGCTTTTGCCACGATGGGCAGATCCAAGGCCTCCGCGAAGCGGTAGACATCTCCGTGCCAGTTGTTGGAGAGCAGGCAGAAGCGCACCCCGGCATCCCGCGCCCGGGCCAGCCACGCCCGCTGGGAGGGGGGTACGTCATGGGTGGCCCGAGAACGCAAGGTGTTGTCTATATCCAGCAATACACAGGTGAGACCTTGGCCAAGGAGATCCTGCTGGATATGAATGGAAGCCAGGCTGGAGAAATACCTGTCGGGCTCCAAAAGACCCATCAGGAGAACGCCGCCTGATGCTCATCGTAGGTCTCAGAGAAGCTGTAGTTGCCCTCATCATCGAAGAAGAAGAACAGGTAGTCCGTCTCCTCCGGTGCGCAGACGGCTTGGAGCGCCGCAAGCGAAGGATTGCAGATGGGGGTGGGAGGCAGGCCCTCATGGGTATAGGTACTGTAGGGGGTATCGGCGTGGACCTCCTCCGCCGTGGGCTCATGGCCCACCTCATAGGCCGTGGTGGCATCAGACTCAAGATAGGGCCTATCTGAGGCCAAACGGTTGTAGAAGACCGAAGCGACTGTGGCGAAGTTATCCGGCGTGCCCTCCTTTTCCACGATGGAGGCCAAGATCAGCGCCTGATAAGGATCGAGCCCCTGCTCCTGAGGGTAGTTCCAATCCAGCGAGGCAGTCTCTTCTACGAACTGCGTGAGCATCATACGCACCACATCCTCGGCCGTGTCCGTAGCGGTGATGGCATAGGTCTTGGGGAACAGGAACCCTTCCAAGCTATTCGTCCCCGCGTAGGAGATCAAGGCGAATTCACCATCGTAGGCGGAGGCATCCGCCGAAGCTGCCAGGAAGTCATCAGTGCTGATGCGCCCCTGAGTGGCTGCGGCCACCGCTTCTGCCACCCCTTGCCGTGTGAGGCCCTCAGGGATGGTCACGCTATCTGCCGTGGAAGCAGGGCCCGCCAGAAGCGCTTGGAGCACCTCATCGAAGGTCATGCCTCCCCGGAAGAGGTAGGTACCGGGAATCAGCGATCCCGCTGCGTCCTGCTTCGCTATGAAATCAACGAACTTGTCAGCATTGCCGATGATCTTCGCCTGGAACAGGGCATCAGCCACGGCCTTCGCACCCGAGCCTTGCTGGATGACCACGACGGCCTCTTGGCCCTCGGGCAGCGTCTCCGCATCCGCCGTGCAGCCGCGGATGGCCAGCACCGCCCCTAAGATGACAGCCAACACCACCACGACACAGATGACGATGGGAGCTACCGGGGTCTTCTTCGGGTTGATGACGGAAGTGTCATAGGTCTTGAACTGTTGGCTGGCCTTGGCGTGGGCAGTGCGCGCTGCCAGGCTGTTCTTGGAGGAGATAGGAACCTGTCGTTTACCGAAAGCCACTGATCCGCTTCCTTTCCTTAGCTTTGACCGCGGTGGGCATCCAACCATGTCTGGAGGAAGATGGCGGCCGCTACCATGTCCACTTTGCCCCTCATATGCCTCTCATCATACCCCATCTGCCGCAGCTCACGCTTAGCCTCTTTGGAGGAGAGCCGCTCATCTGCGAAGGCGGCCGGAAGGCCGCACTGCCCTTGGATATCCTGAGCCATCTGGCGAATGCGAACGGCCTGGGGACCTTCAGTCCCATCTAAAGAGAGCGGCAATCCGAAGAGGAGCTGATCGGGCTCCCAATCTTCTAACACCCGCTGGAAGCTCTTCGCGAAGGCCACCACCTCTGGGGTGGGCAGCACGCACACCGGGCTTGCCACCGCACCCTGGATATCAGAGACAGCGATACCGGTGCGCACCTCGCCTATGTCCAACGCCAGCGTGCGCATCCTTCGCTGCACTCTTATACGACCTAAAGGATCATGTTGCGCGCTATCTCCAGCGCTTCGTCAACGCCTTCGATGTTCTTGCCGCCCGCTTGAGCCATGGCTGGCTTACCGCCACCACCGCCCCCGATGGCAGGACCCATGGCCTTGATGAGCTCAGAGGCATCGAAGCCCGCGGCCACTGCTTCCTCCGTGCCCGCTGCCATGAGGAGCGCCTTGTCCTTCGCAACGCCTACGAGCACCACCGCACCGGGCTCGGACATGCGTGCCCGGATGACATCCCACATATGTCGCATGCCACCCGCCTGCTCTGCCGGAGCCTTGGCTATGATGACAGGGTACCCACCCGGAGCCTGCACCGCCAGATTCAGGAGGGCATTGATGCCATCATCGGACACCGCTTCCTTGCCGCGCTTGGCTGCCTGCTGCAGCTCCTTGAAGGACTTCAGGTTCGCCGCCGTGCGCTCAGACACGTCGAACAGCGGCACCTTCAGCTCGGCTGCGGTCTCCCGCAGCTCGTCTTCCATGCGATTCACGTATTCCAGAGCGCCGTAGCTGGTAACCGCTTCAATGCGGCGCAGGTTCGCGCCCACGCTGGATTCGCTGGTCACCTTGAGGAAGCCGATCTCAGCGGTGTTGCCTACGTGGCAACCGCCGCAGAGCTCACGGGTGAAATCGCCCGCTTCCACCACGCGGACGTGCTCTCCGTACTTCTCGCCGAATAACGCCGTCACGCCCTTGGCCCGCGCCTCATCCAGGCTGGTCTCATAGATGGTGGTGGGAACGGCTTCCATCACCTTGGCATTGGCGATGCGCTCCACTTCCTTGATCTGGTCCTGGGTCATGGCTTCGAAGTGGGTGAAATCGAAGCGGAGGCGATCAGGTCCTACATAGGAACCCGCCTGCTTCACGTGATCGCCCAGCACCTGACGCAAAGCGGCATGGAGGATATGGGTAGCGGTATGGTTGCGCTCGATGGCGCTGCGACGATGAGTATCCACACAAGCCATCACCTCATCCCCCGCGCTCACGCGACCACCTTCCACGCGCACCCGATGAGCATAGAGCCCTGCTTCGGGCGTGACCGTATCCGTCACGTAGGCATGGACGGTGCCATCATCTATCTGCCCGGTGTCACCCACCTCACCGCCCATCTCGGCGTAGAAGGGAGTGCGGTCAAGGATGATCTCGCCTTGCTGACCGTCTTCCAAGGCCGCTACTTGCTGACCGTCTTGGATGAGGGCAACCACCTTCGCAGGGCCGACGGTGTGGTCGTAGCCGAAAAATTCCGTGGGGCCTACTTCGTTCAGCACATCTGAATAGATGCCGCCATAGGTGGACCAAGCAGCCTCGGCATCCTTGGCACCGGCGCTGCGCGCCCTTTCGCGCTGTTGTTCCATAGCAGCCTGGAAGGCATCCATATCCACATCCACACCTCGATCCCCCGCGATCTCCGAAGTGATCTCAACGGGGAATCCATAGGTGTCATGCAACACGAAAGCCACATCTCCAGAGAGCACCTTGCCCTCCAAGCTTTTAAGGGCGTCTTCCAGATAGGACTTACCTTGGCGAAGGGTGGAGCCGAAGCGCTCCTCTTCGGCTAGGATGAGTTTGCGCTCCAGTTCGCGATTCTCCACGATCTCTGGGTAGACATCTCCCATGAGCCGCACGATCTCATCCACATACTCATTCAGGAAGGGGCCGTCAACGCCGATGAGATGGGCCTTCATGATGGCCCGACGCAGCAGACGGCGCAACACATACCCGCGGCCCTCATTGGAGGGCAGGATGCCGTCAGCGATCATGAAGGTGACCGCCCGGGAGTGGTCAGCCATGATACGCAGGGCCAGGTCAGTCTGACCGTCTTCGCCATAGGTGACCCCTGCCAAGCGCTCCCCTACCGCGATGAGGCTGCGCAGGACGTCCGTCTCGTAATTGGATTGCACACCTTGCATGATGGCGGCGATGCGCTCCAAGCCCATGCCCGTGTCGATGTTCTTCTTCGGAAGCTCCTTCAAGGTGCCGTCTTCCTGGCCGTCATACTGGGTGAAGACGCAGTTCCAGTACTCCAGGAAGCGATCACAATCACAGCCGGGGGCGCAATCAGGGCTACCGCAACCGAGTTCCGGACCTTGGTCATAGTAGAGCTCAGAGCACGGCCCACAGGGACCAGTGGGGCCAGCGCGCCAGAAGTTATCATCCTCGCCCAGCTTGGAGATATGGCTTTCCGGCACCCCCAAGGCCTTCCAGATTTCGATGGTCTCATCATCATCTTCGAACACGGTGAAGTGGAGCCGCTCCAGCGGAAGCCCCAGCACGTTCACGGAGAAATCCAGGGCCCATTGGCACATCTCGTGCTTGAAGTACTTGCCGAAGGCGAAATTGCCCAGCATCTCGAAGAAGCTCAGGTGCCGCCCTGTGGTGCCGATGATGTCTATGTCATTGGTGCGGACGCACTTCTGCACCGTGGTGGTGCCGATGAAAGGCTCTTCCAGCTGCTTCTGCTGTAGGAAGTAGGGCTTGAATTGCACCATGCCCGCACTGGTGAGGAGCAGGGAGGGATCATCAGGGATGAGAGAAGAGGACGGCCAGCGCTTGCAGCCCTTGTCCTCGAAGTACTTGAGATACGCCTCGCGGATCTGGGCGGTTGTCATGTATTCCATAGATACGGTCTTCCTTGATTGATTGCCATTGCTGCAGAATTATAGCAAGCCGCACCGCTCGGGTCAGGGAGGGCACAGAACGCAACGCGGCCGGATATGCACTGCACGAAGGCCACGCGCAACATCGGGCGAATCTTAGATCCGACCCGACGCAGGACCGGTGGCATTATTCTCGTAGGGGCCGAGCTGGCTCGGCCCGACGCAACAACTCGGAGAGTGCAACGGGATCGAATGGGTCGCGCTTCTCGCGCGGAGGGTACGTCGCGCGAAGATCACGCGCAACATATGCCTGACGTACCGGGTTCATTCGGGTGCAAGAGCGGGCGGACCACGGTCCGCCCCTACGGGCAACCTGACCTGCATCTGTGCTGGAACGTGCAACGTTTGAATATGCGTTGCGCGAAGATCACGCGCAACATGTTCATTGCGACACCAGCCGGGGAACCTGGCGTACAGGGCTGCTCCGGGTGTCACAGGGGCTGATCCAGATTCGCCCCTACGAGCAACCTGTCATGCATGGTTCACCCGGGTAGCGCATCGGGCGGATGCCCGATGACGATCTTGCGCTAGTTCTTCTTGAACGGCAGCTTCAGCTTGATCTTACCTTCGGAGGATAGGTGGTCCGCTGAAGGAGAGGTGGCGTCGAAGAACGGGTCCACGTCCTCTTCGGCCGCAGGCGTTCCTTTGAAGAACACGCCGTCATTGGCCACTACGCGCCTGCCAGTGCGCTTCTCGAAGTAATACACGAAGCACGACTTGAGCACTGCCACGAGAGGGATGGAGAAGAGCATGCCTACTAAAGAGCCTAGAAGGCCATTCATAGCACCACCGATAGCGCTTCCGCACATCATGGCTATCAAGGTGAGGGCCGGGTGGATATCAACAGAGTTCGCCATGATCTTCGGGCTGATGAAGGTATAGACGAATTGCTGGATGACCACAGTACCGGCAATAGCGATGAGAGCCGTGAGCGGGCTCACGAAGATGGCCATGGCAGCTGCCACCGCACCGCCCAACCAGGGACCCACGATGGGGATGATGTTCAGGGTGCCCGTGATGACGCCCAAAGCCGGCGCATTCGGAATGCGTATGATGGCGAACAGGATGCCGCAGGCCACGCCGATGATCACACACTGGATGAGCGTGCCCTTGATATAGCCACCCATGATACGCGTGAACGTCACATGGAGGAAGTGCGCGTCATCGTAGTGCTTCGGGCTGATGATCCGTTTGGTCTCACGACCGATGGCGGGCAACTCCATGAGGATCCAGAAAGCCACCACCAAGGCGAAGCCGATGGCCATCATGCCATTGGCTAAGATGCCTCCTAGATCTACCACGGTATTGGCCGCGTTGGAAGCCAATGAGGATGCGGCCCCGGTGACCGAGGTAGCCGCCTCTTGAACGAGCTTCTCGATGGTCTCGTTGCCTAAGAGATCAGAATACTTGGCATAGACGCCGGTCATCCACTGAGAGGCCTCATCCATATAGCCAGGGATGCTCTCTAGAATGTTCGCGAACTGGGCATTCAAGCCGAAGGCAGGCGAGAACATCAAGAAGCCTATTCCTACGAGGACAGCGAACATGATCACGTAGGAGATGGCCGTCGCCACCGCACGGTTCATGCCCTTCGCATCGAGTTTGTTCACTGCTCCTCTCAAACAGAATACGAAGATCAGCGTCCAGATGAGCATGGAGACGGGTACTGACAGGATGCGAAGCAGATAGATCAGCACGCCCGTGAGGACGCAGACGCCTATGGCGGTCCATACGTAGACAAAGGCGTTCCGAGCCTTGCTTCGAACGCTGAGTGATTCCGCCCCTGTAGATACTGCTGCGTCTGAGGATGTTCCCTGGGCAGCCCGGGCGGCTTCCATCGCTTCACTCACCGGGATGCCTCGTCAACGTCGGCTGCGGCATCGTTGCTCAATGCATCCATCAGATCCTCTTTGGTCTGACCGAGAAGATCATCACGGGCCTCAGCAGCAACGCTCCGCTCTTCGCGAGCCTGCTTATGCTGGCTCATCTTCTCAGCCTCTTCGCGAACGGATTCAGCAGCCGCGCCACCGGCAACGCTCACGAATTCAGTGAAGGGATTGGCAGCTGCCTGCTCAGTACCCTCAGAGCCCAAGTCCACTGATTCCTCGCTCGCATACTTAGGGCGGAACTTAGAGCGTACCTTCTTCGTCATATTCGTCACGATATCCAGAGGAGCACTGGTGACCGTATCCACCGCATCAACCGTCTTGGACACGCTGCCTGATATCTTAGAGACATCTTCCAAGATGCCATCGACACGCATGAGCTCGAGGTTCACAGAATCAACCGTGAGGGTGACACGATCTACCAGAGGGTCCACCTTGCTCATGGTGGGCTGTAGCTCAGCCACCATCTTATCCACGTTCTCAAGGGTTGGATCCAGTTGCTTCTTCATATCCGTCACCGTGGTGCGGACCTTACGGAGGGTGATGGCCAGCTCGATGACGAACCACACCAGAGCGGCACCCACGATGATGTACACGATGGGGAGGAGGATGGAGAAGATGTCCATGGGGCTCTCCTTCTTGTCTCAACCTACAACTTCGAGTGCAGACTATATCACTCCGCAACCCAGCGCCGCCAAGAAGCCTAGGCGGTTAGCGCCCCGTTGACTCCCCGCTACGACTCCGTACGATGTAGCGCAAGACGATCATGCTAGGCAAATCTCAAGGCTCCGGCGCACGGGGATCCTGTCCTAGGAAACCAAGAACTTCCCTAGGGTGGTGAAGTCATCCTCCAGGGCTACCTTCTTCGAGCTATCGTACAGAGCCGCAGCCGGATGGAACACCGGGAATACCTTGAACTTACCCGCCTGATGCAGCTGACCATGAAGCCCGGTGATGCCGCGGTCTGTCTTCAGGACGAATTTCGTGGCGAAGTTCCCCAAGGTCACGATGATCTCCGGATCGATGGTGCGCGTCTGCTCTCGCAGGTAGGGCGTGCAGAGCTGGATCTCCTCGGGCCGGGGGTCGCGATTGCTGGGTGGGCGGCATTTCAAGATATTGGCGATATACACCTCTTCGCGCCTGAGGCCAGCGAATCCAAGCAGTTCATCCAAGTACTTGCCCGCCGCGCCCACAAAGGGGACCCCCTGAAGATCCTCGTTCTTGCCCGGCGCCTCTCCGATGAACATGACCCTGGCCTGAGGGTTGCCGTCTCCGAACACCACGTTCGTGCGTCCCTCGGCAAGGGGGCACCGCTGACAAGCCTGCACCTGAGCTCGCAATTCCTCAAGGGGTATCTGAGGCTTGGTCATAGGTCTTCGCTTCCCTTCAGCTTATCGACGCTACGAATAGATGCGAGGCAGGCGCGAACAGCCGAATCCGATGCATATCTCATGGGGCACCGTGCCCAGCAACTCAGCCATTTCGTCAATGGTGACCACCGCATTGCCACTCGCACCCACGATGAGCACCTCATCCCCGATCTGGGGGTCTGACTTACCTAAGCTGCGCCGGGTGCGCAAATCCACCTCGAACATGGTCTGATCCATGCAGATGGCCCCCACCTGAGGATGAAGCGTAGATCCCAAGATCACATCTATGCGGTCAGACAGCTCACGCCGATAGCCATCAGCGTAGCCGATGGGCAGGGTGCATACTTTGGAGAACCCTCCAGAGCGGTGCAGCAAGCCATAGCTCACCCCTTCCCCCACGGGAACGCTCTTCACCTGGGTGATGCGCCCATGCACGCTCATGGCTGGCACGAGGTCTATCAGCCCATAGGTCTCAGGGCAGGGATAGTAACCATAAAGGGATATCCCCAGGCGGACCATGTCGAAGTGGACCTCGGGATAGCGGATGATGGCGGCAGAGTTGGCTGCGTGGACGATGCCTGGATCGATACCGAAGGCGCGCATCTCAGAGATGGTCTCCACGAAATGGCTGGCCTGGATGTTGAACTCCATAGTGTCTGCGGCATCGGCCGTGGCGAAGTGAGTATAGGTTCCCACCAGCTCCAAGGCGCGATGGAACGACACCCGCCGCATGAACTCGATCACCTCGTCGAAGCGCACGCCTATGCGGTTCATCCCCGTATTCACCTTCAGGTGATAGGGGGCACGCAAGCCGATGGAATCCGCCGCTTCGGCATACTGCACGGCGAACTCGGCCGTATAGACAGAAGGCATGATGCGGTAAGCCAAGAGTAGTGGGATGGTGGCTGCGGGTGGTTCCGCCAGCACGAGGATAGGTGCTCCTATGCCGTCTTGACGCAGTTCGACCGCCTCATCCACCGATGCCACACCCAGATAGTCAGCTCCGGCGCTCAACGCGCTGCGCGCGCACCGAATGGCCCCATGACCATAGGCATCGGCCTTCACCACCGCCATGAGCTTCACACCCGGCTCAAGGCGCTGCTTCACCGCAAGCGCATTGTGATGGATGGCACCCAGATCCACTTCCACCCAGCTCCAGCGCTTGTCTACCTCAGGTATCTGAGCTAACTCCTCGTAGTTGAATTCGGGACCCGATGCCCCTCCTTCGGGGATGGTCAGGTACTTGCGCATATCCGCTGGGAAGAAATCGTTGCTCTTCCCCCACAGGCTTTTCTCTGGCCCCGGATTCTGCTCCGGTTTCACGGTGTTCGGCACCTGCCAGCCGCTCTTGGCCGCCTGGTATTCAGTGTTGCGAAAGCCCCGGGATGCCGTATCCACATTCAGGGCATCCCTGTCTGCACGTGAGCGACGAAGCGCATCCCCAGCAGATTCGAACCCCGGACGCCGCTGGTTGAATCCTAGGAAACCGTTGGGTAGATCCTCGGACGTCATGCCTCTCAGTGCCCCTCTCTGGCCATCATGGAGGCGGCATGTGGCAGCACACCCTCAATGGCCTCCCAATTCTCTGTGGCTGCCTTGGTGGAACCTGGCAGATTGATGACGATGCACGTGCCTCGTTGCATGCACACCGCCCGAGAGAGCATGGCGAAGGGGGTGATCTTGATCGAATGGGCACGCATACCCTCGGCGATGCCCGGCACATCCCGCTCGCACACAGCCCGCGTGGCTTCCGGGGTCACGTCCCGAGGAGAGAGGCCACTGCCTCCGCAGGTGAGCACCACATCCACTCCCAAGCCGTCTGTGGCATCCACGATAGCCTGGGAGATCTGGCTCACGTCATCCTTCACGATGACGTGACTTGCCACCTCCCAGCTCCGAGAGCGGATGAGCTCCTCAAGGGCATAGCCGGCATCGTCTTCTGTCAACGCCCGCGTATCCGAGCAGGTGATGATGGCGAAGCGGATCTTCCTCTCAGCATGGGTCATAGCTTCTGCGATCCTTCCTTAGAGAACGGTTTCCTCAGGAACACCCATGAGGATGCACGAGACCTCATCTCCTGCCTTGAGCGATGCCAACCCCTCGGGGATGACCGCCATGCAATTGGAGCGTTGGATGACCCCGAAAAGCCCTGAGCTCTGGTTCTTCGCTGGAGTGACCTCATAGCCGCCCTCCGATGCATTGGCATAGGTGGCACGCAAGAGGATACGCCGCGGGTCCTTCTTCTTCATGTCCTGGGTCAATCGCGCCCGGATCTGAGGGAACTCCAGAGCCTCATAGCCCTGCATCTTTCGGAGGGCAGGACGTATGAGCATCTGGAATCCACAATAGGCTGCCGCCGGATTGCCCGGCAGGCCGAAGACGGGTGTTCCCTGCACATGCCCGAAGGTCTGTGCCTTGCCAGGACGCATGTTCACCTGGGTCATGAAGAGCTGACCTGCGTCATCCACTACCTGCTTGATGAAATCATAATCACCGTTGGCGGCCCCGCCGGTGGTGATGACGAAATCGAACTCTTGGGCGGCCTTGGTCACCGCCTGGAAGAGATCATCGTAGGTATCCGGCACGATGGGCAAGATCTCAGGTACGCCGCCCGCTTCACGGACGCAAGCCGCCATGGCGCGTCCATTGGATTCCCGGATATGCCCCGAACCGGGCACCTGGTCAGGAGGAACCAGCTCTGAACCCGTAGCCATGATGGCTACCCGGGGGCGTCGATAGGTCTCAACCTCCAGCACGCCGCAACTAGCAAGACAGCCCATGCCCGCAGCCCCCAGCACATCTCTCGGCTGGAGCACGACCTCGCCCGCTTTGGCCTCTTCGCCCGCCGCGCGGACATTGGAACCAACGCTGCAAGGAGCGCCAAAGGAGACCACGGAGCCGGGTTTGCCATCCCCTGACACCACGTCTACCACTTCGTACTTGACTACAGAATCCGCCGCTTCAGGCAACTCAGCCCCCGTCATGATGCGCACGCACTCATCTGCAGCAAGGGGGCCCTCATAGACGCTACCCGCCCCTATCTCAGCGATCACCTTGAGCTGCACCGGAAAGCCCTCGGAGGCATCAGCTATTTGAGCGGCTTTGAGCGCGAACCCGTCCATAGCCGAATGGGCGAAGGGTACCACATCTATATCACTGGTCGCAGGTGCTGCGGCCACCCGGCCTAACGCCTCGAGCAGAGGCACCGTCTCAACAGGAAGCGGCTCTACACGGGAGAGCACTACCTGACGCGCCTCTTCGACCGATATCATCGTGTCTTTCGGTTGAGCCTCGTTCGTCATCTGCTGCATCCCCTAGCGCTTCACATTGTAGAACGCGTCCATGCCCGCATAGGTTGCCTGGGCATCCAGCTGCTCTTCGATGCGGATGAGCTGGTTGTACTTCGCTACGCGGTCAGAGCGGGCCGGAGCACCTGTCTTGATCTGACCCACGTTGGTGGCTACGGCCAGATCAGCGATGGTGGTATCTTCGGTCTCGCCGGAACGATGGCTCATGACGCAGGCATACCCATGGGTCTTCGCCAATTCAATGGCTTCCAAGGTCTCAGTCAAGCTGCCGATCTGGTTCACCTTGATGAGGATGGCGTTAGCGCAGCCAAGATGGATCCCCTTCGCCAAACGCTTGGAATTGGTGACGAACAGATCATCCCCCACCAACTGCACCTTGCCTCCGATGCGCTCCGTGAGCGCCTTCCAGCCATCCCAGTCCTCTTCGGCCATGCCGTCTTCAATGGAGATGATGGGATACTTCGCTACCAAGGCCTCCCAGTAATCCACCATCTCTGCGCTGGAAAGCTCGCGGCCTTCACCACTGAGCATGTACTTGCCAGACTTTTCGTCATAGAACTCCGTGGAGGCCGGGTCCATGGCGAACATGATGTCAGAACCCGGCTTGTAGCCCGCCTTCTCGCAGGCCTGCACGATGTATTGGAGCGGCTCCTCATTGGACTTCAGATTGGGAGCGAACCCGCCCTCGTCCCCTACGCCGCCGCCCAGGCCAGCATCATGGAGGACCTTCTTCAGCGTGTGGTAGATCTCAGCGCACCAACGCAGGCCTTCAGCGAAGGTAGATGCACCCACAGGCATGATCATGTATTCCTGGAAGTCAACGTTGTTGTCTGCGTGCACGCCGCCATTCAGGATGTTCATCATAGGTGTAGGGAGGGTGTGCGCATTCACCCCACCGATGTACTTATACAGAGGCAACAGCGACGATTCCGCCGCTGCACGAGCTGCCGCCAGGGATGCACCTAAGATGGCATTGGCTCCCAGCGCACCTTTGTTGTCAGTGCCGTCAACCTCCAGCATGACCTCATCCAGCTCACGCTGATTCTCAGCATCAAGCCCGATGAGCGCTTCGGCTATCTCATCATTCACATGAGCTACCGCATCCTGAACACCCTTGCCCAAGTAGCGATGGATGTCATCATCGCGCAGCTCCACTGCTTCGAAGGCACCGGTGGAAGCACCAGAGGGAACGGCAGCCCGGCCCATGGAGCCATCAGCGCAGAGCACCTCCACCTCTACTGTGGGGTTACCGCGTGAATCCAGGATCTCTCTACCTAGAACATCGATGATCATCGCCATTGCATGCCTCCCGTTTCAGATGTTCATACTCTGGCGGCTATGATAGCAAAGGATGTCTCAGCGGGGCTTTGGGATAGCTTCCCGTAAAAAGGGGCGGCCTCGAAAGACCGCCCCTTGCTCGTGAGTACTGCTTAGTGGTTTCTGACCGGTTCTTACTGCTTCGAGCGCCGCTTCCGCATGATCACCACAACGCCGAGGGTGCACAGTGCCACGGCCACCACTGCCAGAAGCGTTCCCAAGACCACCATCTGGTTATCCCCGGTCTTGCTCAGGTCCCCGCCTACCGGTCTTTGATTTGCCTCGGGCTCCTTCGGACCCTTGCCATCATCGGGACCCATTTCCACATTGTCGGATTCATCCTCAGGGTCCTGAGGATCCGAAGGGATCGGCGGGTCCACCTGGGTCATCCGATCGCCCAGATAGGCCGTGAACGGCTCAGCTAGGAATACAGCCCCCTTGTCTTCAGCATGAGCGCTGGTGACCGTGCGCAGAGCATAGGCTGCATCCGGATTAGGTGCAACGCCGCCTTCCACTGCACCCAGATCATCCGTCTCCTCAGGTACGGTCACCGTAGCCTCCGCCCCTGAACTGAGCTCAGTATCAAGGCCGAAGGTGATGCGACCCACTGAGATGGGCGGATTCGCGAACAGGTCATGACCCCCGGCCACGTACAGCGTGATGCGGGTCTTGTCACCCACAGGCTTGAACGTGGCCTGGGGAGGCATGCTGCAGTTATCCTTGATGAAGTCACTGAACTGGAAGCCGACATCCACCGCACCGTCTGCGTCGGCGCTCACATCCACATCCATCACGAGCGAGAATGCACTGACATCCGAGCCCTTACCATCCAGGGAAACATCCACGCCGCTGCCGCTCTGCGAGAAGAAGATCTCGCTCTCTGCCACATCAGCCCAAGCTATGCCAGCGCAGCCGAAGCAGAGCGCGACGGCAGCCACGAATCCGAACAGGGCTGCTTTGGTTCTCTTCATGATCATCGTACGCATCTCCTTATCCGAATGCTGCATTCTCTATTGGCCCTGGGAAGCGCCGGTGAGCGTGATGCCCGGAAGGTCAGCAGGGACATCCACGAACACGGTATCGGCCACCAAACGCTGACCCTCGTTGGTGAAGGCATCATTCACGCGGTAGAGCTCGGCACGCACCTGCTTCGGCAGCGTGGAACCGGGGGCTATCCAGTACACCCAGCGGCCATCAGCAGTGTCACCGATCTTGGACTCTTCAGGCAGCTCAGCCAGGAGCACCTGCTCCGCCTTGAGCGTTGCGCCGTCTTCCTCAAGACCGCCTACGATCGTACCCGTCTCATCGTAGAGCACTACTACGTTGTAGGCCGGATTGCCCTTGACAGCACCCGTGAACAAGATGCTCCCTGCCGGGATCTTCGCACCCTTGTCATCCAGGGCGAAGTCTGCGGTCAGCGTACCAATAGCCTTGATGTCTTCCTGGCCCTCAACGGCGGTGAAGTCGATGTTGTCACCAGAGGGTCCGAAGATATCTACAGCCTTGATGCTGATATCCTTACCCGCTTGGCCGATGCCGGTGATACGCACATAACGGGCGTTCTCAGCGCAGATCCAGCTGTTCGGGCTACCGTCCTCATTCTTACCAGTGAGGAAGACCTCTGCATAGCCCTCATCACCCTTCTGGAAGGTTCCCGTTGCTACCTCGGTGAAGGAAAGTCCGTTCACGCTGGTCTCGATGCGATATTGACCCAAAGCCGTACCCTCACCGGGGGTATAGCGGATAGAGACCACCGGGTTGGTCTTGTGCATATCCACCAGCACGTAGGGATCGGCAGCGGGGGTGTTCCCATTGGCCATGGTCTTGCCGACGAACTCTCCCTCGCCCGTGAGGATGGAGTCGATGGGTTTCGGCTCGAGCTCCGCCTTCTCAGCGGGGCATTCAGGCTCTACCGCTTCATCAGAACCGGTATCCTCGGCTCCCTCATTCGGTGCGCCCTCATTCTGCGAGTCCGCATCCACCAGATTGGTCTCAACGCTCCACTCCTCCGTGGTGTAGCGGCCATTGCCGTTCAACTTCTCCTGAGCCGTGACCGCGCCTACAGAGTAGTTCAGGAACTTATCAACGGCCTTCACCTCATACTGCACAGCACGGTTACCCAGATACGCTGCGTCATCCACGAAGGAAGCAGTGCCATCGGCCTCCGCCCGGACGAAGCCGGCCACTTCCTTCTGCTGTTGACCAGAAGCGTAGGTGAGGCGAGTGATCTCATAGCCGATGAGCGATGGAGCGTAGGTGGCATCCTTCGTGCTCAGTCCGAGGGTGATCCGGCTATTGTCTTGGCTCTGGGTGACCGCCACCATATCTTGACCAGCAACCTTAGCGGCCCCGGAGTTCGCCCGCGCCCACTTGACCGCGTCGTCATTCACATACTGGAGTGCCCGAGGATCCTTATCGAACTGAGCCACGAACCGCTGGGTCTCCGCGTTGGGGATCAAACCCCAGCTAACGAAGAAGTCGGTCAGGTCTGCCTTGGCTGCAGCGCTAGCCAAGCGGATGATGTTCTGGCTCTCGCCTGCATTCACCACCAGCGGAATTTCCAGAGCAGAACCATCTGCTTTGGTAGCGGATCCCGGATTGCGGGCAAGGCCATCAACCCGAGCGAAGAAGCGGTTCGCCTGGAGGTCTGCATAGTTGTCATAGAGGGTATAGACCTCATGGGTGTCATGAGCCAGCATGAGCTGCCAATACATGGCAAGCTGGATCATGACGCTTCCCGTGCGGCCCTGGGCTCCTGAGGTGACACGGTCATAGACGGCATCGTAGGAGAAGCGCGTCGTACCCTCATTGATCATCTTGCAGAGCTGAGCGAAGTAATTGTTCGTCACTTCAGCATAGGCATAACGGTTGTTGTTGATATTGTGACCGATCTCATGGGCAGTGCCCCACCCGAAGTAGAAGCCGTCCCCGCTCGCCCGTGTCCCACCGGGAGCAGTGGCTGCATCAGAGATAGGATTCAATATGGCGAAGTTACCGGATTCGGGATACCCCACGCCGATATGATTGCCTGCCGCATACATGAAGGCACCGGCGAACATCTGCATGCAGCGGATGTTCAGATGTTGGGAGGATACCCGGTTGCTTCCGGTTGCTCCCTCACGCTCGAACATGAGACCCTTATGCTGATAGAACAGGCGCATCAACTGCTCGGAGCCATCCATGTGCTTGATGAGTGACTCGGCGCGCTCGCGGAGCGTGGAGCCCTTGCAAGAAGCCGCCACCTTCGCCGCAGGAACGGAGTAGAGCATGGTATCGGTCATGATCTCCGCAGCGTTATGGATGCATCCGGTCTCGCTGTAGTTGACATCAACGCTGGGATTGATGGTGTCTTGGACCACCTTGTCCACCACCAGCTTGCTCTCAGCCAGGTGAGCCGCCTTATGATCGGCCTCATTGGCCTTGGACTTGCCGAGCAGATCCAGCGTCTCATCCAGATCGGTAATGAAAGCCTCCGCCTTCTGGACGCGCTTCTCATGATCAGTCTCATTATGCAGATCAAGGGTGGGAATGCTATGGCCGCCCATGATGCGGATGCACCATTCCTCATTCGGGTTGCTGTTCCCCGTGTACTGAGCGTAGAGCTGACCGCCGTGCTCCTTTCCAACATCTTGGATCTTCTCAGGTACCGAATAGACGACACGCTTGCCGGGGATGAAGGTCCCGCCATAGGTAGGAGCATCAGAGGACTCTGCATATTGCTGTCCTACGTAGATCTGCACCTTTGAATTGGCCTTGGCGTTACGGGCGGAAGCATAGAGCACAAGCTGGTCACCTGCCGCAGCCACCTTACCCAAAGGCTGCCAAGAATTCAGGCCAGAGATGCCCAGATTCTTGCCGCTGTCAGCGTTGCTGGAGATATCCGTATGAACGGTGATGATCTCAGAGAGCCCCGCATTCTCATCAGCCAAGAGCTGACGAGCGAAGTCGATGTCAAGCTGCACGATGTTCTTGAACGGATAGTAGTTGCCGTCCGCATCTGCCGTGTTCAGACGCGTTTCCAGTGCCTGGATCTTGGCCTCATCCACACCTTCGGCCAGCTGGATGTGCATATCATCGGAGAAGAGAGCATTGACATCGTCTTCGATGGAGTCGTAGCCATGGAAGCGCATCTCAGCGATGTCGATCAAGCGCGGGTAGCGCTGCATGCCGATGAGCACCTTGTCAGCTGTCAGGCCCCCATCGATCTTGATGAGCGTATAGGTTCGGCCGTTGGCGCACTTCTGCTGGGTGAAGGAAACACCATCCACCTTCTGCCATGCCGAACCGCCGGTGGAGGCATGAATAAGAACGCCGCTGTAATCGATGTTCTGAGAGGAAGCAGCGTAGGAGATGAAGCCGATCTGCTTCACACCGTCGAAGGTGACCTCAACGCCATGGCTTCCTTGGCTGTAGGAGCAGCCAAAATCCCAGTCTGATTTCTTCGCGTACGAGGTGTAATCATCGTCGAAGAGGCCGAAGGACGTGCTCTTACCTGCATCTAAGGGGCTGTCGACCATGTTAGCGCTGATGACGCGGGCAGACTGGATGCCCGTGAGATAGTGGCCGTTCGCATCCTTGGTATTCAACAGCTTGTAGTTCGGCAGTTCGGCCGGGGCGATGGTGGTGGTCTCAGCGGCAACGGTCCGAGAAGGAGCACTGGAGCCTATCTCGTTCACGCCTACGATATAGAGCTCATAGGTAGTGCGATCCTCCAAGCCAGAGAGCTGGTAGTTATTGCGCTCTACGCCAGCATTCTGATTCCAGGTAGCATCTCCCTGCTTGCGCCAGAAGATGGTGTAGGTATCAGTATCTTCCATGGCCTTCCAGCCAACGGTGATCGTCCGATAGCCGCCGGAAGCCTTCACGCTCTCAGGAGCATCCGGTACCTTGGTGGCCTTGGGCGTCACGGTGATGGGGTCGCTCCAACCACTGCGCCATGCACCATTGGTGGATTGCACCTTCACCGTGTAGGTGTGATTGTTCTCCAGCTTGCCCTTTTTGCCATACTTGTAAGCGGTCACTGCCAAGGTAGTGTTCTTGGTAGTCATGAGGTGCTCGTTGTCTCCCGACACGGTGGGATCCACGATGGAGATCTCATAACCGGTGACGTTGGTCTCCGCATCCCAGGAAAGAGTGAACTGCTTGCTACCCGGCGTGGCAGTCAGGTTCTGCGGGATATTGAGCTCGGGGGGGGCAATGAGGTCTGCGGTGTCGTTCAGGAATTCCACAGAGGAGATCTCAGCCAGGTTGAGGTTCCCGTCAGAGGCGGCGGTCTTGGTCACCTGGATGGTCACCTTCTTGATGGCGATCTTCTTGCCGAAATCGATGATGATGTTGCCTGCGCTGTCGATGGTAGCCTTTTTGCCATCAGCATAGGCCACCTGGGGCAGCAGCCCTACAGCCTGAGCCATCCGCTCTAAGCCGAAGGCCGAGGCCTCTTGCGCCTCTGCATCTATCTCTACGGTCTCGGTGATCTCTTGACCGCCCTCTTCATAGGTCACATCCACCGTACCGCCGGTAACAGCATTGGGGCTGACATTCACATCGCCCGCAGCGGTAGTGCTCACAGGCGGCTTGATGGTCATGACCTGAATCTGCTCGCCTTCGAGCTGCTTATCCAGATTGTTCAACTCGATCTTGATCGGGCCTCCGGGGTTGGCGGGAGTCAGCTTGAGGGAAACGCTCTCGTCCGGATTGCCCACCACTTCGCTGATGTCGGTGATCTTGCTGTCAGAAGCAACGGTCCCTTCACTGACAGTGACCCCGGTCACGCGCGGCTTAGGAGCGATGTTAGAAGTCAGGGGATCGTGACCGTACCCGTCCTTATCACGCTCATAGCCTTCGGCCAAGATCTGAAGATCTGTGAGGGTACGAACCTCATCGCCATTCAGATCGCAGCGACCCGTAGGCTGGATGTCTCCCTGGATCACGCTGATCATGGCATCAATGTCATTCACATCGATGTCACCTTCGCCCGTGACATCGCCGTAATAGATGACACCCGTCTGCTCTGTCTGCGCATCGGTGGCGCAGGAGGGGCGATCATAGGTGTTCAGCTTCAGGGTATAGGTACGCGGGATGTCATCAGCCACCGTGATGGCTTGAGAATAGGTCCCGTAGCCCTCTCCTTGCACGGTCAGCGTGTACTCACCGGGATCCACTGCCTTGTAGGTATAGGACCCATGGGTGAAGGAACCCGTCTCGGTCATCTCGATCCGCTGCTGCCCACGATTGCTCAGAGTCACGAAGAAGACGTTGGGCTTCTCCCGATCGAAGGGCTTCGCATCCGTCACGTCCACATGGATGACGCTCTTGGCCACCTGATCCATCTCGTCGGTTTCAGTGGGCAGCTTGGTGCCGCCGGACTCTTCCTCAGAAGCGCCTTCATTGGCATCCGCATTGATCGGAGGATTGGACGGCACGGTGGGATCAGAGTCAGTAGGCCCTGAACCCTCAGGGCTTGCAGGGATATCCTCGCCCATACTGGGCTGAGTCTCCTGCTGCAATACCTCCTGGTTCTCCCCTTCCCCTTCAACGGGATCTGCGAAAGCAGGGATCCCGAACATCGAGAGGGCGAGGGCGGCGGAGGCTAAGACCGACACTGCCTTCTTCCCCGCTCTTCCCAGGGCTGTGACGTGCGCTTTTGCTGTGGTTCGTTTCATCGCGTTCCCCTTAAGTGCATTGTTCCCCAATGTAACGAAAGTGAAACGGATTATATACTGTTTGGCACCGGAATGTATATAAGATCATGGCCCCTGGAGATGCCTCGAAGGACCTACAGACTCACGGCTTCCTAGGGCTGATCTGCTCCGCTCTTCGCCTTGACACCTGCCTCCTTGGAAGAGGTGCGCTTGGCGTAGACGAACCAGTAAGCCAACCCCACCAGCAACCCTCCCACGATATTGCCCAGGGTTGCCAACACCAGATTGTAGGCAACGCCGCCGAAGGTGATGACCTCAGCTGCGCCGATCCCACCCACAGTATTCAGTGCCAAGCCCAGAGGCAAGAAGAGCATGTTCGCCACACAGTGCTCGAAGCCGCAGGCCACGAAGGCGGAGATGGGGAGCAAGATGCCTATCACCTTGTCCACGATGGTCTTCCCTGCGAATCCGATCCAGACCGCCAAGCACACCATGATGTTGCAGAGGATGGCCTTGAAGAAGAGGGTCACCGGATCTAGCGCTACCTTCCCTGCCGCCACGGATACGAAGGCCTCGCCCACAGCACCTCCGTTCATAGCCTGGAGGTTCGAGAGATAGATGATGACAGCAGCCATCAACGCCCCGGCCAGATTCCCCAGCCAGACGATCCCCCAATTACGGAAGACCTCCGGCCATCCGATGCGCTTCGATGCCTTGGCGCAGATCATGAGAACATTCCCGGTGAACAACTCTGCCCCGCAACAGAGCACCAGCACCAATCCCAGGCAGAAGCAGAGACCGCCCACCACCCGTTGGGCTCCGAAGGGCAGGGAAGTATCCCCCAAGAACGTGCAGAAGTACATAGCGCCGAACGCGACGAATGCACCTGCCAGTATGGCCGATACGAAGCACTTGGCCGTTGGCATGCCAGCCTTCGTACATCCGATGGCTTCTGCCTTTGCCTCGGTAGCGGCCGGTGATAGCGCGTCCGGAGCCAAGGTGGTCAGATCTTCTCTCTCTATGCTCATGGAGCACCCTCCCTTGTTGGTTTGTGGGCACCCTATCACAGGGAAGGCACGTTCATCCCGGATGCCGCAACAGGCGGTCCAAACACCGCCTGTTGCGGGCAACCTGACGTGGATGGTTCACCCGTACTCCATGCGCCTCGCGTGAGGATGCGTTGCGCGAAGAACGCGCGCAGCAGATTCATTGCGGTACCAGCCGGGTGACCTAACGTATGGGGTTCACCCGGGTGTTACAGGGGGCCGATCCAGATCGGCCCCTACAGTGCATGGTTCACCCGGGTGCAGCATCGAGCGGATCCAGATCCGCCCCTACGGCAACCGGACATGCGTGGTTCCCACGGGTGAGACCACGGTCGGCCCCTACGCACAACCTGTCATGCGCGGTTCATCCGGGTGCTGCGCTTCTCGGCCAGGTTCGCCTTCGCCACCGCGATCATCAGCTTGATGCGATTCAACTGATTCACTTCAGATGCCCCCGGGTCATAGTCAACGGCCACGATGTTGCTCTCCGGATAGCGGCGCCGGAGCTCCTTGATGACCGATTTGCCCACGACGTGATTTGGCAAGCATGCAAAGGGCTGAGTGCATACCACGTTCGGACAGCCGGAGCGGATGAGTTCCACCATCTCAGCGGTGAGCAGCCATCCCTCCCCCATGGAATTGCAAAGGGAAAGGATCTCAGAGGCGTATTCTGCCAGCTCGTAGATGTCGGCGGGAGGATGGAAGCGTTGGCTGCGCTTGAGGGCTTCGTTCACCGGCCGCCGCAGCTGCTTCACCGCTGCCAAGCCGATGCGGCTACCCAAAGCGCTCTTCGCTGACTTGCCGATCTGGCGCTGGAAGATGCCTCCGGCTATGCCGAAGAGGAAGAATTCGATGAGCCCCGGCACTACCGCTTCGCAGCCCTCCGCCTCTATTTGCTCCACGATCTGATTATTGGCGGTGGGGTGGAACTTCACGAGGATCTCTCCCACTACGCCCACACGAGGCTTGGTGCCCTCCCCTTGAAGCGGGAGCGTGTCGAAATCGTCCACGATCTGGTTCACCGTGCGCTTGAATTCAGCCATCTTGACACCCCGAGCCACCTGCTCTTTTGCAACGCCCATCCAATGGTCGAAGAGGCGCTGTGCGCTGCCCGGCTCCACCTCGTAGGGGCGCGTGCGGTATAAGCACATCATGAGGAGGTCTCCATATTGCAGGACGAAGATGGCCTGATAGAGCATGGCTGGTGTTACCTTGAAGCCAGGGTTCACCTCACCAAGGTCCTTGAAGGAAAGAGCGATGACCGGGATGTGTCCGAGACCTGCCGCTTTGAGGGCCTTGCGGATAAGCGATATGTAGTTGGTGGCCCTGCAGCCACCACCCGTCTGAGTGATGAGCACAGCCAGTTTGTCCGTGTCGTACTCTCCGCTGGTGACCGCTTCCATGATCTGGCCCGTTACCAGGATGGAGGGGTAGCAGATGTCGTTGTTCACATACTTCAAGCCTGCATCCACCGCACCCGTATCAACACTGGGCAGCAGCTCTAGGTTGTAGCCGTTGGCATGGAAGATGGGGAGCAAGAGCTCGAAATGGATGGGAGCCATCTGAGGGGCCAAGATGGTGTAGCCCTCGTCCTTCATCTGCTGGGTGAATTGAGGGCGAGCGAATTCCGTTGACCCACCTTCGCGCTGGATGACCTCGGCTTCTACGCGTACACCGTCTGCCTTCTGAGTAAAGCTCTCCGGCACGAGGGCATCTATATCTTGAGTGGTGATGCTGGCCGCTGGGCAACCCCGCTGCTGGGCCTTGGCATCGGCATCGGCTTCGGCCTCTTCGTCAGCCTGGTCTTTCAAAGCTGCCAGCAAGCTGCGCACGCGGATGCGGGCGGCTCCTAGGTTGGACACCTCATCTATCTTGAGCACGGTGTACACCTTGCCCGCCGCCTCCAGCACCTCTTGGACCTGATCAGTGGTGAGGGCATCCAAGCCACAGCCGAAGGAGTTCAGCTGGATCATATCCAGATCCTTGCGCTGGGTCACCACTTTGGCTGCCGCATAGAGGCGCGTGTGATACATCCACTGATCAACCACGCGTATGGGCCGCTCAAGCTGCCCCAGGTGCGCCACCGAGTCTTCCGTGAGCACCGCCAGGCCGAAGCTGGTCAGCAACTCCGGGATGGCATGGTTGATCTCAGGATCTTGGTGATAGGGACGGCCAGCCAGCACGATACCATGGGTGCCCGTCTCCTCCATCCAAGCCAGCGTTTCAGTGCCCTTGCGCCGGATGTCGCGCTTGAAGGCCTCATCCTCCTCCCAGGCAGCGTCCACGGCGTCGTCTATCTGCTTCTGCGTAAGGGGATTCTCGTGCGCCCCCACCTCGTCGCGGAAGGAGCCGGTCAGTTCCGAGTACAGGCGCCGCTTCAGCTTTTCCTTGTCGTCGTAGGGAAGCCAGGGGCTCACGAACGCCACGGGCGAGCCCTGCAGCTCGTCGATATTCAGGCGCAGCGCCTCGGGGTAGCTGGCTACGATGGGGCAGTTGAAATGGTTGCCCGCCGTGTCGTCCTCCTGGCGCTCCCACTTGCTGCAGGGCATCCAGATGAAGTCCACAGCGTCGTCGCCCTCCTTCGCCAGCAGGTTCATGATGTGGCCGTGGGAGAGCTTCGCCGGATAGCACACCGACTCGGATGGCATGGACTCGATGCCGGCATCGTAGGTGGCCTTGGTGGACGGGTCAGACAGCACCACCCGGTAGCCAAGCTTCGTGAAGAACGTGAACCAGAACGGATAGTTCTCGTACATGTTGAGGGCCCGTGGAATGCCCACGGTGCCACAGGCATCTTCTGCAAGGATGGGCTCGTAGGCGTCGAATAGCCTCTGGGACTTCCACTCGAAGAGGTTCGGCACGTCAGACTTCGTGCCCGCACCCATGCTCTCGCCCTTCTCGCAGCGATTGCCCGTGATGAAGCGACGGTGTTTGCCCGTCTGCTCGTCCTTCCCGAAATCATTCACCGTAAGCAAGCAGGAATTCGCGCACCCCTTGCAGCGCACAGTGCGATGGCTGGGAGCCAGTGCCTCGATGGCCTTGAGTGAGAGCAGCGTACTTGCGCTGCCCTCCGTGTACCGATCGCGAGCCAGCAACGCAGCGCCGAACGCCCCCATGTTACCCGCGATATCAGGGCGGACAGCATTCACTTCGGAGAGCTGCTCGAAGGCGCGCAGCACCGCATCGTTCAGGAACGTGCCGCCCTGGACGATGACCTGGGTACCCACATCGTGGGGATCGCGGATCTTGATGACCTTGAACAGTGCGTTTTTGATGACAGATATGGCCAGACCGGCGGCGATGTCTCCCACCGTGGCCCCTTCCTTCTGAGCCTGCTTCACGCGGCTGTTCATGAACACGGTGCAACGGCTGCCCAGGTCCACTGGTGCCTTCGCCGAAATGGCCGTAGCCGCGAAATCCTGCACCTCCAAGCCAAGCCCGCTGGCGAAGCTCTCGATGAAGCTGCCACAACCCGAAGAGCAAGCCTCGTTCAGCATGATGGAATCGATCACGCCATCCTTCACTCGCAAGCATTTCATGTCCTGGCCACCGATGTCCAAGATGAACTCTACCCCAGGAAGCATCTCTTGGGCACCGCGCAGGTGAGCCACTGTCTCTATCTCACCGGAATCAACCTGCAAGGCCTCCAGCAGGAGCCCTTCGCCATAGCCGGTGACGGTGGAGTGGCCTATCCAAACCAGATCCTCCCCCGTTTCCGCAGCCTTGGGCAGACTGGTGTAGAGGTCTGCCAAGGCCGCCTTCGCACATCCTAAGACGTCTCCCTTGTTAGACGCATAGGTAGACCAGAGGAGTTCTCCATCCCGTCCGATGAGAGCAGCTTTGAACGTAGTGGAACCGGCATCTATCCCCAGATAGGCCGCCCCCCGATAGTCTGCCAAGGAACCCCGGCGCACCTTCTCTTGGGCATGACGCTCCAAGAACCTCTGGCGCTCTTCTTCAGAGGCGAACAACGGAGAGAGCCTATCCACCTCAGAGCCCTGGATATCACCCAAACCCTCCAACCGGATGAGCACATCCTTGAGCGTTTCGACCTTCGCACCATCCCGTGCGCCAGCGATAGCCGCCCCACAGGCCACGAACAGATGCGCATTCGCCGGAACGATGATGGCCTCATCCTCAAGCTCCAGCGTTTCGTAGAACCGACGGCGTAGCTCCGGTAGGTACTGGAGCGGGCCGCCCAAGAACGCCACATTCCCGCGAATGGGCCGCCCACAAGCGAGGCCGGAGATGGTCTGGGTGACCACGGATTGGAAGATGGAAGCGGCTATGTCCTCCCGCTTCGCACCTTCATTCAGCAGCGGCTGCACATCCGTTTTGGCGAATACGCCGCAGCGGCTGGCGATGGGATAGATGGTGGTATGACTCTTCGCCAGTTCATTCAGGCCGCCTGCATCCGTATCCAGAAGCGCCGCCATCTGGTCTATGAAGGCCCCCGTGCCTCCGGCGCAGGTGCCATTCATGCGTTGCTCGATGCCACCGTCGAAGTAGATGATCTTGGCATCTTCGCCACCCAGCTCTATGGCCACATCCGTTGCGGGGATGAAAGTCTCTACGGCGGTCTTAGAAGCGATGACTTCTTGGATGAACTTCACATCAAGCCACTGGGAGAGCAGAAGACCGCCCGATCCTGTGATGGCAATGGTCATAGGATTGACCGGAAACTCTTGGGCGGCCTGGCGCAGCACATCGATGATGGTAGCTCGCACATCCGCGTGATGGCGCTGATACACTGACCAAAGGCATTCGTCTCGGGAGTTCAGCACAGCGAGCTTGACCGTGGTGGAGCCCACGTCTATGCCGATGTGCAAGGAAGCGCCTGGGCCTTCTGGGGCCCCCGAAACCTCTTTTGGCGCTACGACCTGCGCCGCCTCCCCTTCATCCCCCTCATCGGGCTTCGCCTTAGTGTCCGACGGCAGGGTAACGTACTTGGATTGTCTGCTCATGCCATTCCCCCAAGCTGCATCTTCTCTTTGGGTTGCATTTTACTGGACAGGCTGCGGTTTGCCTATGGCTTCACGAAATGATTAGAACATCCGTTCCTATGGTTCCAATACCGCGATATTCTCGATATGTTCGGTGTGCGGGAACATATCCACCGGCTGGATGACCCGCAAGCCATACCCCTGCTCCCTCAGCAAAGCCACATCCCGCCTCTGAGTGCACGGATCACATGAGATGTAGACGATGCGCTTCGGGCGAAGGCAGCCCAGCCCCTGAAGGAACTCAGGAGTGGAACCTGCCCGGGGAGGGTCCATCAGCACGATAAGGTCTTCCTGGACGGCCCCGTTACCCTTTGGATCCTCCGGGCGATGAGAGAGGACCTGCCGATCGGCTGCAAGCTGCTGGAGGAACGCCGTGGCATCTTCGCAATGGAAGCGAGCTTGGCTGATGCCGTTGTGCTGGGCGTTCTGACGCGCGTCCGTTACCGCGCTGGGAACCGCTTCGACCCCGATAACCTGCCCCGCGCCACGCTTCGCTGCCACCAGCCCGATGGTACCCGTGCCGCAGTAGGCATCGATCACAGCATCTTGGGCCCCCGCCTGAGCCAAGGCAACCGCCTCCTCATAGAGCACCTCGGCCTGGACGGCGTTCACCTGATAGAAGGAGCTTGAGGAAATGCGGAAGCGCAGGCCGCACAGATCATCCAAGATGAAGCCGGGGCCATAGAGCACCCGCTCCTCATCACCGAGGATGACATTGGTCTGGCATCTGTTCACGTTCTGGATGACAGTGGTCACTTCAGGAACGAGGCGAACCAACTCACGACAGAAGGCCCTGGACGAAGGGAACTCATCTCCATTGGTGACCAGGGTGACCAAAAGCTCTCCGGTGCGTCCCGCTCGCACCACCCCATGGCGCAAGAACCCCCTCCCCGTCTTCTCATCGTAAGGCGCGATCTTCCGCTTCTCCATGAGCCGGCGAACAGCAAGTGTGACCCGTTTGGCCGAGCGGTTCTCTAAAAGGCAGCCCTCCGTGGGGACGATCCGATGGCTGCCAGAGGCATACATCCCCGTCACCACCCCTCGGCCGCCTCCCTGCCCCTTGCGGTGACGACGGCCGCCGGGAGCATAGGGGGCGATGACCTTGTTACGGTAGTAGAAGGGATTCTCCATCCCCAGGATGGGCCTGATGAGCTGCGCCCGAGCCGCTTGAGGGAAGAGTTGCTCTATCCGCCACTGCTTGGAAACCAGCTGCTCCTCATAGGGAACATCCAGCAGCTGGCACGCACCGCACCGGCCGAAGGCATCGCAGGAAGGCATCAGAGCACCTCACATTACCTTCGATGGCTTCGGCTTCAAGAACCCGTACTTGCGCCCCAGCGCGAAGATGAATACGAGAGTGACCACCAACGATGCCAGCTCAGCCACGCTGATAGACCACCAGATGCCGCCGATCCCGAAGATCAAGGGCATGAGCAGCACGCAACCGCATTCGAAGACGAGGGACCTGAGCAGGGCGATCACGGCAGATACGATGCCGTTGCCCAGAGACGTGAACAGCGCTGATCCGTAGATGGAGATACCCATGAGCGAATAGGCCACCGCATAGATGCGGAAGCTCTCCACCGTCAAGCGATGCAAACCCTCATCGTAGCTGACGAAGATATCCGCGATGACCTCTGCGGACACTTCGGCCAACAGGAACATCAAGATGCCGCCTACCAACACGAACAGGATGCTCTTCCGAAAGATATTCTGCATTTCGGCAGGCTTCTGAGCCCCGTACTGGAAGCTCATGAGAGGGCTCGAACCCATGGCGTAGCCTAAGAAGATGCCTGCGAAGATCATGGCCACATACATGATGACCCCATAGGCCGCCACGCCATCCTCGCCGATATAGCGCATGAGCTGGAGGTTATACAGCACGCTGACGACAGACATGGCGATGCTGGTCACCATCTCAGACATGCCATTGAAGCAGGCATGTCCGAAGACCTTGCCCCTGAAGGGAGCGCGAACGAATCTGAGGAAGCTGGGGTTCTTCCGAGCGAAGTAGATGAGCGGGATGCCGCCGCCTAGGATCTCGCTCACGTTCGTAGCCAGGGCAGCCCCCACAAGCCCCAGGCCCATGCCTCCCACGAGCAGTGCGTCCAGCACGATATTCATGCATCCCGCCAGTAACACCACATAGAAGCCCACCTGAGGCTTGCCAGCGGTGACGAAGAAGCTCTGGAACACGTATTGCAGCACGAAGAAGGGTAGCGTCGCAAAGACCATCCGCCCGTAGAGCCCGCAATCGGCCAGCATCTGGCCTTCGGCCCCCATGAGCGCACAGAGGGGTTCGGCCGCCAAGATCCCCAAAATGCAAAGGATGACACCGAGAGCCGCCGATGAGTAGACCAGCATAGTGAAGGCGCGATTCGCAGCCGCATCGTCTCCTTCGCCTCGCGTCTTCGCCACGATGGCAGAACCGCCCGTGCCCACCATGAAGCCCACCGCCGAGGGGATCATGATGATGGGCATGACGAAGTTCACCGCCGCGAAAGCGGTCTTCCCCGCGAAATTAGAAACGAACAAACCATCCACCACGCCATAGATGGAAGTGAATATCATCATGGCGATAGAAGGGAGCGTGAAGCGCATGAGCGCTCCCCAGGTGAAATGGCGCCCCATGTCCTGGGTCATGGATCCCCGCCTTTCTTTTTTTGAGTGAGCACCATACGACAGGAAGCCCCTAAAGGCAAACCGTCGAGACCGAAAGCCAACCGAGCGCAATCTCCTGCTTCCTTCGGTATCTGCTTGGCAACGAAGCAGCCATGGTCCGGTTATCGAACATCATCGCTCCCAACCACCATCCGCGCTCGCCCTATGGTGACGAGCAGACAGGATTCAGAGGAAGCGACATGATCACGAGCAAAAGGGGCACCATGAAGGCCAAGGCGGCGGCAACGCAGCGGGGCAGCACCACCGAATGGAAGCTGATCGTCTTCCTGTTCGGCTGCAATCTCCTCGCATCCTTCATGCAATCCATCATGAACATCGCCCTGGATCAGGTGGCATCCGAATTCCACATCCACCTTGCCGAGGCCAACCTCGTGATCATCGCCTTCTCCATCGTAGCGGGCACCGTGATCACCACAGCTGCCTCGGTCATGAAGCGCTTCGGGCTGCGCAAGGTGATGCTCTTCGGCTTGGCCTGCGGCTTCGCCGGATCCCTGCTGGGATGCTTCGCCTGGTGCTTTCCCGTCATGGTGGTAGCCCGGGTGATCCAAGCTATCACCACCGGCCTCTACTTCCCTGTCATCAACGAAGCGCTCCTCGTGCTGTCTCCGAAGGGAAAGGCCGGTGTCCTCCTTTCGGTGAACAGCGGCGTGATCGGCATCGGACTTGCCTTCGCTCCTCCTATTGCCGGAGTCGTGCTCACCTACGCGGGCTTGCGTCCCCTCTTCCTGGTACCCGCTGTACTCTCGGCGGCGCTCTTCGTCCTGGGCCTCTTCGTGGTCCACGACATCGTCGGCCGCGAAGACCGCCCCATCGACGGCTTAAGCATCCTGCTGAGCTTCTTGGGGTTGGGCCTGTTCATGACCGGGCTGAACGAGGTGTCTCACTACGGCTGGCCCATGGCGGCTCTCATGGTGGCAGGGCTTGCCATCACAGGCCTCTTCATTCGTCGTCAATGCCACATCGAACACCCGCTGCTTGACCTGCGCCCCTTCAAGACGAAAGCGTTCGCCTCCGGAGAGACGTTAATAGTACTGGCCTACATGGGCAGCATGTACCTGAGCCTGCTCGTGCCCCTGTTCCTGGAAGGGGCGGCAGGCTGCACCCCCTTCGCAGCTGGTTGTATCCTCACCGTGCCCATTCTCTGCTACGCCGTGGCCTGCTTCGTCAGCGGGAAGATCCTGGGGCGCCATGGGGTCTGGCCGTTGATTCCCTTGGGGTTCGCAGTGGTACTAGGAGGATTCATCGTCTTGTTCGCCACCCTCTCCTTGACCAACAGCATCATCGTGGCCGCCTGCACCGCCCTTGTCTATGGCGGCATCGGCATCTTCTACCCCGCCGTGAAGAGCGTTGATCTGGAGGTATTGCCCGACGACCTCTCCTCTAACGGTTCCTCCATCCACTCCACCCTAGTGCAGGTAGCCGGCTGTATATCATCGGCGCTCTTCGTAGGGATCATGTCGGGGAATGTGGAAGCCCAACTGGCCTCCGGTGCCACCAAGGCTCGGGCCTATGCCTCCGGCTTCGCCCATACGCTCCCCATCGAGATAGCCCTCATCGTGGCAGCTCTAGGGCTCTCGCTGGTCTACGTGAGACAGGTGCGCGCCTTCACCCAGACCCACTCCGAGGACCGCTGACTCAGAACTCATTCATGAAGCTGACTAGCAGCCCTTCCTTCTTCGATAGCAGCATTGCACTCCTCATCAAGAGCCGCTGCGGCCTCCTCGGGCGTGACAGCGCCCGTCAGCAGGTCATGGATATGCCCATGGAATATCTCCCGCACGGCTCGGGTGTCTGGATTGCTCCCCGTGAAGTCTACGACGTTCTCCCGGTTCTTCGAGAAGAGGTCGTATGCCAGGATGTCGTCGCCGTAGCGCTCAGCCACGCTCCGGGAAGCCGGAAGCGCCCCCGCAGAGAGGTCCATCAGCTCTTCGCTCTGGTAGACATGGGTCAGGAAATCCTTCGCCACCTGCACCTTCTCTGGGTCACCGTTGTCGAACACCTCGAAGCCCGAGATGAAGATGGTAGCGCAGCCTGAGCCGCTCCCCGGGAAGTTCACCAGCCCAACACGATCATCATAGCGGCCCAAGGAGGCGTTGTTGACCATATAGATGGCCAACTGCCCTTCCCGGAAGAGGCTGGAGCAATCCTCTATCTCCAGGTTCTCGCTGTGGGGAGGGAACCAGCCGCGACCAACGCCCTCTTGGATCCAGCGAAGAGCCGCTATGCCCTCAGGGGTATTCAGGTGGAAGTGGTCATCCTCATCGAAGAAGCGGGAACCAGCAGATCGCAAAAGCGTCATGATATGGGTGTCCCCCTGAGAGCTTCCGGCATACATCATCATGGGATAGGCCGCTTCAGGGAGGTTCTGCGCCAAGGTGTCTAAGATGACAGTCCATTCCTCCAATGTCCAGGAAGTGATGGCGCCCTCTTCGATATACTCCTCCAACCCGGCTTGAATGAACAGCTCCTTGTTATAAGCAAGCACGTTCTGCCGAGACAGGTAAGGCATCATGTACAGATGACCGTTCATGGTGCTCATGGACAGGAGATGTGGGAAGAGGTCCTCGCGAAGGTTCCCCTGCACCACATCATCCAGAGGCACCACCTTACCCGTATGGATATAGGTAGAGGTATTGAAGAAATCCCCATAGAGGATATCAGGGCTGTCTTCGGTTCCCAGAGCCTGCTCCACGGCCTCATCATACTGATTCTGCTCGAAGACCTGAACATCCACGACGACGGGCTTTCCCTCGTAGCTCTCCTCGAACGAGCGAGCCATGCGATTGATGACCTGGTCGATCTGAGTGGTGGTGTCATCGAACACCACGTCATGGCCGGTACGAGGCACCTTGATCGTGAGGTGGATGGCTTCTCCGGCTTGGGGGCTGCAGGCCCAGAGCAAGCCCGATCCCAACACCAGCATGCAGAGGACCAGAAACCTTGCCACGCGCAGGCGAGCCAAGGTGAGAACACGCTTCGAACCGCTCATTCCTTGTCTCCTCTCTGCACTTCGTGGATCTTCTGCAGCATCAGGCGAATGTTCAGAGGTTTCGGCAAGAAGTCATCCATGCCGCTGGTCAGAGCACGATTCCTATCCTCCACCAGCGTGGAAGCCGTGCACGCGAAGACCTTCACCGTATCCGCATCAGTCCGATTGAGCTTCCGTATGAGAGCAGCAGCCTCATAGCCGTCCATCACCGGCATCTGGGCATCCATCAGGATGATAGGGTATTCACCTATCTTCGATCCAGCAAAGATATCCACCGCCTCACGGCCATTCACTGCTACGGTCACCTCATAGCCCTCCTCGGCGAGGATCGAAGAGATGATGTCAGCATTGAGCTCGTTGTCCTCGGCTGCCAGGATCTTGAACCGCTCCCCTTCGCATGAACTCTTGTCAGCCGCCTCAGTCGAAGCAGCCATCTCTTCCTCGTGGGCCTCTTCTTCATTGATCCCTTGCTCTAAATGCTTGAGATCCGCTCGTGACGCAGGGGACCCGTCCGTATCGCCTGATCGGCTGGCATCCCGAGGCAGGGTCAGCACGATGGTGAAACATGACCCCTTACCCAAAGCGCTCTGGACGCTCAAGTCACCGCCCATCTGCTTGGCGAGCAGATAGCTGATGGGCATCCCCAAGCCCGTGCCCTTCTGGCTTTCCATGGTAGAGGTGCGTTCTTGGGTGAACATCTCGAAGATCTGTCGCTGGAATTCCAGTGACATGCCACAGCCGGTATCCGTGATAGCCACCTCGGTGGTCACTTCATCGGTCTCCGCCGCCAGGGTCTGCTGAGCGCGAATGGAGATGAGACCTCCTTCGGGCGTGAACTTCACTGCATTGGAGAGGATGTTCATGAATATCTGACTCACACGCACCTCGTCCCCTATCACAAAGGGGAAGGGCAGCTCAACGGCATCTATGGAGAAGCGGATGTCGCGCTCCACCATGGGCTCCCGCTGCATCTCACAGACGTTCTCCAGAGCAGCCATCAGATCGAAGGGCTTCGCATCCAATTCGACCTTGCCCGCCTGGAGCTTCGACATATCCAAGATGTCATTCACCAGTGAGAGCAGGTATTGCGCGGCTTTATCCAGCTTCCTCATGTAGCCCTTCATGGCATCCACGTCATCTACATGGCGTTCCATGAGATGGTTCAATCCGATGATGCCATTCAAAGGCGTGCGTATCTCATGGCTCATATTCGACAAGAATTCCGCTCTGGCCGCCGCTTCCGCCTTCGCCAACACCGATCTGCGCAAGAAGCGGTAGATGAGCGCCATCATCACGATGAGCACGATCGCCACCACGACCAACATCCCTATGGTCATGGTCATGAAAGGCCGGAAGCGCTCCTCGAAGACCGTAGCAGGGACGGTCAAGATGAATGACCAGGCAGTCCCCTCGATGGGCGCGAAGCTCATCACCAGATGCTGACCCTCACGGGTGATGCAGTTGATGACGAAGCTCTCTCCGTCAGCGATGTTGCGGCGCACATCCTCCACCGTGATGCCGCCTTCTAGCGTCCCCGCCTCCAGTACCCGATAGAAGTTATCCCGGTGTGTAAGCTCAGTGGCAGAAGAATTGCTGACGATATAGTACCCCTCAGGATTGACCACGTTAGAGATACCCTGCCCATCGAAGCTCTCTATCTGCAGCTGGTCGCTGATGGCAGACAAGTCGCTGCGGGCCAGCAGGGCCACGAAGCGATGGCCACCGAATTCCAGGAAAGGCGTCCGAATGCCATAGATGAGCGATTCCTTTGTGGTTTCCAATCTACCATTCGCGTCGTCGTAGAGCATGACGAAGTGCTCACGTCCATCAGAGAAGAGCTCATCATAGGTATGCTGATCGGCTTCCAGGCGCACATATGAGCTGCTATAGAGCGCGCCCTGCTCATCTAACAGATACAAGGCATTGAAGAATTCCGAGGAAGCGGATTCCAGATTCATCTGCTTCTGGGCTTCCTCCATGGTGCATACATCATAGATATCCATGCGTTCGGCTACGGATTCGAGCTGTAGATACAAGCTGTCCAGCGAACCTTCGATGGACTCGACATCGTGGCGGGAGATCTCATCGGCCGTACCCATGAGGTTCTCTGCCACCGTGGATGAGAGCATGTTCAGATATACGCAGATGGCACCGATGATAACGGCGATAGATACAGCGAAGATCACGATGTTCTTCTTGCGGTTAAGCGTGATACTCAGCCCTTGCTCCTCTGTCGAGCTCCAGCAGGAGCCCTCTACCTCAGAGCATCTTATCATCAGCTCCACCCCCTGGGCACCCTGACCGAGCGTCTCCCTGGCATTTTCTCCGCCTTCGCTATAATCTCTCCCCATCTGAAAGCCCGTCGTGCCCACGCACCCTCATCCAGATCGGAGCTCTCCCTTGCTTCTCTCCCTCATCAGCCTCGTCCTCTTCGTCCTGCTCGTCATCTTCATCCTTTGGTGCATCGGCTCCTTCTGGGCCTGGCTTGGCCGCGGAAAGCGCGTCAGGAACGCCCTTGAGGACGAGGGTATATCACCAGCCACCCGGCAGATGGTCGCCAAGATCCAAGCTGTCCGAGATGCCCGCAAGCAAGAGGGGGCGAAGGGCGAGAAGCCACCGCACTTGAGCCGGACTCAACTCAAGGAAGTGAAGAAAGCAGAGAGGCAAGTGCGAGAGAGCTTCCTAGACCATCTCAAGCTGGGTTGGTATCAGATCGTGATGATCTTCTTCATCGGATCGGTGCTCGGACTCGTGCTGGAGGAGGTCTGGATGTTCATCACTGCTGGGGTGACCGAAAGCCGCGTCGGGTTGGTATGGGGGCCCTTCAGCCCGCTCTATGGGGCAGGGGCCGTGCTGCTCACCCTGGTGACCTTCCAACTCAGGAAGATGCATGCGAAGGGGATCGTGGTGTTCTTGGTATCCATGGTGGTAGGCGGCCTGCTCGAACAGATCACTGGTTGGTCCATGGAGACGTTCATGGGGGCAGTGTCTTGGGACTACATAGCCGGAGGCGTACCCGGAGCCATCACCAAGTGGGTGGCAGTGCCCTTCCTCTTCCTCTGGGGGCTTTTGGGATACCTCTGGTACAAGCTCGTCATGCCCGACCTCCTCTATATGCTCGGCGTTCCCACCACCCGACGCAAGGTCATCTTCGTCACCCTGCTCTCTATCTACCTCATCCTGGACATCTTCATGACCGTCATGTGCTTCGACCGCCGCGCCGAGAGGGATGCGGGCATTCCTCCTGCGAACGCCTTCGAAGAATGGGTGGATGAGAACTTCAACAACGCATTCATGTCCGAGCGCTTCCAGAACATGGTGATCCAGGGCACGGGTGACGCCTACGACGCGGTGGCCGGTGCTTGAAAACAACGACTCAGGAACGCCGCGTTTTCCGTTCGTTTGTGCTTGAGGGAAGCAGCTGATCCCCTTTCGCCCTTCGAAGAGAATAGGGCCAGAATGAGCAAGGGCTCACTGATGAGCTGATGAAAGGGGTACAGCATCATGACTGCTGCAACAGGGATCCACAGGCACCAGAAGATAGGAAAGAAGCGGGATTGGTCATTGGTGATCAGCGGAGTGCTGGTCTTCCTCATGGGGCTCGTGGTCATGGCGTGGCCGGGGCTCTCCCTGGTGACCATCGCCATCATGGCCGGGATCATCTTGATAACTTCCGGCATCGGAGGCATCGTGTCCTATGCCGGTTTGAGGAACGTCGTTCCAGGAGCTGGATGGGTGCTAGCGAATGCCATCTGCGATCTTCTCCTCGGCATCCTCTTCGTCGTGTTCCCAGCCGCCACCGCCGCTATGCTTCCCTGGATGGCAGGCGTCTTCGTGATCTGCTACAGCATCTATGCCATCATCGCAGGCGTAGCCATGCGCCAGGTGTTCTCTTCCTGGGGCCTCATGGTGGCAACGGGCATCATCGGACTGATCTGCGGCATCATGTTCATGACCAACCCGGGCTTCTTCGTGATCTTCCTGGGCATCTTCCTCATGATGCGCGGCATCACCCTGGCAGTGGATGGCATCGTGTGCCCGAAGGACGCTTACCTGTAAGCCCCTCCCCCTTCGTCCTCTCTCTCCTAGATGGGCTGGCCTTTCGGCTGGCCCATCTTTAGTTGTCAACGGGTACAATGCTCCCTAAAAACGACCTGAGGAGTTGCTGATGACCGAGTCCTACCCCATGCAGATGGCCGAGCGTGAGCTCACCTTGGAAGAGGCGATCGATATCCTCGAAGCAGGCGAATACTGCGTGCTGTCCACGGTGGATCCTGACGGCACTCCCTATGGCGTTCCCCTTTCCTATGTGATGCTTGACGGAAAGCTCTACATCCATACCGGCAAGCGTCCCGGCCATAAGATCGATGACTGGAACCATGACTCGCGAGTATGCGTGAGCGTCGCCACCGAGGTGGAGCCATGCTATGAAGAGACCTTCTTCACCACTCGGTTCGCATCGGTGATCGCGCAGGGACGCATCTCCCTCGTAGAAGATCCCGTCACCCTTCGCAAAGCGCTGGTGGCTCTCTGCATGAAGTACCTGCCTCAGTTCAAGAACGAGATAGGCGGCGCCATAGAGCGGGAGATAGATGTGACGGATGCCTGGTGCGTCACCCTCGATGACATCCGGGGTAAAGCAGGACGACGGCTCTCTTCATAGCACCTCCCGCTCTTGATGACCGGGCATCAGAAGCGCATGCCCGGCTACGGAGGATGATCTGCATAGATGGGCATGCTGTCTTCATGCCCATTCTCTTGGCTCATCTTGACACTGTACATATCTGTATATATACTGTGCTTATAGCGTATATACACTATTGCTGCCTCCGGGGACGCTCGGAAGCAGCCCCAGGACGGAAGAGGCTCGTTGGACATACTCATATCGAATGCAAGCGCTTCGCCCATCTATGAGCAGATAACCCAACAGATCAAGGATGCCATCCTGAGCGGTCAGCTGAAGGAGGGGACCCTACTCCCAGGTATCCGCAGCCTGGCCAACGAGCTGCATGTGAGCGTGATCACCACCAAGCGCGCCTATGCAGACTTAGAGGAAGCAGGCTTCGTCACCAGCGTGCAGGGCAAGGGCACCTATGTTGCAGGAGGGAATCTGGAGATGCTTCGTGAGGAGCATCTGCGATCCTTAGAAGAGCAGCTATCCGCCCTCATCGCCGAAGCGAAGAGCGCAGCGGTGTCGAAGCAAGAGCTGCACGAACTGCTCGATCTGCTGATGGATGACTAGCGCTGGAAAGAACAGACCATGGAACCTTTGATCGAAGCGAAGGGGCTCGTCAAGCGCTACGACGGCTTCACACTGGAAGATGCCACGCTCATCGTGGAACCGGGATACATTGTTGGCCTCATCGGCCCCAATGGTGCTGGGAAGACCACCCTTCTGAAATGCATCCTAGGGCTCGTGAAGCCTGATGCCGGGAAGGTGCGCCTGTTCGGATGCCCCTTGGATGACCCGAACGCTGTGAAGCTCAAGGAGCGCATCGGGGTGGTGTTCGACACCAGCCCCTTCCTCACTACCATGCGCGTGAAGAACGTGGGCAGCCTCGGAAAGGCCGCCTATCAGCAGTGGAATGCAGAGCGCTTCTCTAGCCTGTGCATGCGTTTCGGGCTCGAACCCAAGCGGTACGTGAAGAACCTCTCTCGTGGCATGGGGATGAAGCTGCAACTGGCCTTCGCCCTGGCCCATAGTCCGGAAGTGCTCATCTTGGATGAGGCCACCGCTGGCCTCGACCCCCTAGCCCGCGACGAGGTGCTTGATATCCTCCGCACCTTCATGGAAGAAGAGGGGCACGGTATCCTGATGGCCACGCATATCACCTCGGATCTGGAGAAGGTCGCAGATGTGGTGACCTGCATCGATGACGGACGCATCCTATTCTCCCATTCGAAGGAGGCCATCTGCGACGAAGCGGGCATCGCCCACCTACGCGCCGCTGAACTGGAGATGCTGTCTGAGAGCGACCTTGCGGGCACCGGGATCATGGTTGTGCGACGGACCTTGGGCACAGACGTATTGGTCCCCGATCGCCTCAGCTTCGCCCGCGCGTTCCCTCAGATGGAACTAGAGCGGGCCACCATCGAAGACTATATGACCATGACCTTGAAGGGAGAATCCCTATGAAAGCGATGCTGTTATCCGACCTCATCACCTCCAAGAGCTCATCCATGCAAATGCTGGGGATATCCCTCTTCGTAGGCGTATTCATCGCCATATCCACGGGGCAACTGGTGACCTCTGTTGCCTGCATCACAGCTATGGTGCCGTTCATATATCTGTTCAGCCTCTCTGTTACAGACGAGCAGAACGGCTGGGAGCGCTTCCGTCTGACCCTGCCGATAACGCGCCGCCAGGTAGCCTATGGGCGCTACCTTTCCATGGCTGTGATGATGGTCATCTCCCTTGCCGTGGCGGTGATCGTGGGTATCGTAACAGGTCTGATAGCAGACCTTCTCCCCGCAGGGACCGCGGACGACCAACTGAAGCTCTCTGATTGGGGCGTATCCACCTTGCTCCTCGTAGGTTCACTCGTCCAAGTGATCATCCTGTTGGCCGCAGCATTCTCCCTACCCCTCCTCATACGCTTCGGCGTGACCACTGCCTCCCGACTGGTCCCCATCGTGTTGGTGCTGGCCCTCTCAGCCGGTGTGGCCTTCTTCAGCAATGACCTCGAGCAGCTCGTCTCGTCTCCGGTCTTCCAGGGAGGCGAAGAGGCGCTCTACGCCATCGACGGCATCTTGACCGTCATCGCACTCGGCCTCTATGGAGCAAGCGCACTGCTTTCCGGCCGTCTCTATGAACAGCGGGAGCTATAAGGGCTAAGATAGGCTCTTCCTCCGAAAAAGATGACCAAGAGCAAATACAGCAAGCTTTAGGAGAGGGATGCTATGAACCTGACCGTAAAGCCCTTCGATGAACTGACCCTTGAGGAATACCACGAGCTATTGGTGCTCCGGTGCGCTGTCTTCGTCGTGGAGCAACAAAGCCCCTATCAAGAGGTGGACGATTCAGACAAGGATGCTCTCCATATCTGGCTGGCCGATGACGAGGGTGCTATAGCTGCTTATGCTCGGGTGCTGCCCCCGGCGGTAACCCACCCCACCCATTCCATCGGCCGCGTCATCGCCGTCAAGCGGGGAGTGGGCTTGGGCAAGCGCATCATGGAGGAAGCCATCCGTGTTGCCCAAAAGGAAATGGGAGCCCAGACCATCACCATCGAGGCTCAGGTACAAGCCCGCGGGTTCTACGAGAAGCTGGGGTTCGTGCAAACCTCTGACGAATTCGACGATGCGGGCATCCCTCACATCGAGATGCAGTGGAAGGCCTGACGAGCGCATTCGTTCCGGGTGCAACGCCGGGCGGACCTCGGTCCGCCCCTACGAAGCGATGTCGCAGGTCCCTCGTAGGGGCCGAGCTGGCTCGGCCCGAACCTGTTACAGCCCATAAAACCACGCATTCGTATTTTGGTTGCAACCCTTAACCCCGCTTCGCCAAGCAGCGGCTATTAGTTAGGCGGCGGTTATGCGTTGCTGATCAGAGAACCTCATGCGCCACACATCCTTCCGCGTAGGGGTCGAACGTGTTCGACCCCCCCGAGTCCAGGATGACACCCTCGCGCGAAGCGCGCCAACGCGGCGATAAGCCGCCCGCAGTGGTGATGCGGACCCGGAGGGTCCCATCAGCAGTGCGGTGAGGATTTTTTTGTTCTAGATAGAAGACAGCCCTTCCCCGTGAGGGGTTGAGGCCGATTCCGCAGGCCGAGAAAAGCGTGATATAAGCGAAGCATCACGTCTTTTCGAAGGGCGAGGCCAAGGCCGAATACCCCTTGCGGGGAAGGCGTTATCCCAGACGCAAAAGAGGGCGGATCCAGATCCGCCCCTACGGCAACCTGTCATGCGTGGTTCCCACGGGTGAGACCATGGGCCGACCACGGTCGGCCCCTACTAGTGCACGCTGCAAGAGAGACAGGGATCGTAGGCACGGACGAGCTTCTCTACCTCTAACCGGATGTCATCCAAAGGAGCTCCCGCATCTGCCAAGCTCTGGGCCAGAACGCGCATATCCGCTTCGAGGTTCGCGATATTCTGAGAAGTGGGCGTGATGATGTTCGCCTTCATGATAGTGCCTGCTTCGTCCACCTCAAGCTCATGGAACAGAGAGCCACGGGGAGCCTCCGTGAAACCCATGCCCCGTCCGGCTCGCACCGTGAAGGCAACCGGCTCGGTAGTGCCCTCGTAGCCTCCTGAAGCCAGCTTGCGGCAGATGGCTGCGCAGCGCACCAAGGCATCTACTACCTCGACAGCTTGAGCCACATTGTTCGCGAAGGGATTGAACTCCGGCGGTCGCAACCCTGCCTTTGCCGCAGCAAAGCGAGCTGGCTCTGTGAGCTCATTCCAAGAGGCATTCACCCGAGCCAAGGCGCAGGTCATGTACGGCTGTCCGGTGGCACGCTCCTTCGCCAGGAAGGCCGCCGAATGGCCGATAGTGTACTCTTCAACATGATTACGGTACTCAGAAGCCTGGAATCTATCCTCGCTGCGCACGAAGAGCGCCTGGTCAGAGCCGATGACCGGATAGGCGCCTTCCTCCACCATGGCTAACATATCACCCACGGTTTCCAGCGGGGTAGACTCAAAGCCATTGAAGAGGTCTACGCTTTGAAGAGCGAACTCTACCAGGCCCTCCAGCTGGTCCGCCAAGCGCAGATACTCATCGGCTGAGACCTCTGAGGTGAACCCCCCTACCACGGCTGTGATGGGATGAATGGACCGGCCCCCCACTTTCGTGCATAGCTCATTGCCCGCAGCCTTGAGGGCAAGGGCACCTTGGAATGTATCAGGATCTGCCCGCTCAAGCGGAAAGACGCTCTTATGTCCCAAGAAATCTGGGGCAGCGAATACGAAGAGATGAGTTGCGTGGTTTTGGAGGAACGACCCATAGATCAAGAGCTCTCGCACCGCACAGGTACGCTCGGTCACAGACACGCCGAAGATATCCTCCAGAGCCAAGATGTCCGTGAGCGTATGGCTGGCTGAGCAGATACCGCAGACCCGGGAGGAGATGTAGGGGCCATCTTGGAACCGGTGACCTCGGACCATGGCTTCGAACAGGCGCGCGGGCTCCGTTACAGAGAATTCGCACCGGGTCACCTGGCCGTCGGTCATCTCAAGATGGATATCCCCGTGACCCTCGATCCGGGCCAGGTGCTCCACGGAGATGCTTGTATGGGTCATGCTCTCACCTCCGGTTGATTGAAGATGCGCACGGCAGAATCGAAGGTATCAACGCCGATGCCCGCCCGTTCCGCCACGCGCCGTGCCTGATCTACGTTGGCGTCAGGAGAGAGCCCCGCGCATCCATTGCAGGGACGGCCCAGGTTCGGGCAACGCGCCCCGCAACCCGAACGAGTCACGAGTCCCAGGCAGAGCGTCTCGCGTCCGTAGAAGCAGCCACGCTCGTTGTTCTTGCATTCGCCGCAGAGCGTGAAGCTATGCCGATAGGCATTGGAGCCATAGAGCGCATGCTGCAAGACCTCAACGAAATCATAGGGGTCTATGGGACAGCAGGATACTTCAAGATCAACAGGGATGATGTCCTTCACTGCTCGAGGGCTGGTGGCTCCCTGAGCCACCATGGCAGGGACAGTATCACCGTAGACCGTAGCCAGATCAGCAGCGTGGTCATCAGCGGACATCCCCGGTATGCCTGCTGTAGCCGCGCAGGCACCAATGGTGATGACCGATTTCGCTCCTTCGCGCAGCTTGCGCACCGTAGCCTCTGCCTCTTCGGTGGCGACAGCTCCTTCGATGACCGCCACATCATAGTGCTCAGGCATGGGCTCGGAGGAGGTGAGCTGCCAATACAGGAGGTCTATCTGACCCAAGACCTCCATCAGGTGCTGCTCGATGTTCGTGATGTTGATCTGACAGCCGAAGCAACTGGCTAAGCCAGCGAACACCACCCGAGGCGTGCGCTTCTCCTCCGTCATCACATGCTCCCCTGAATGTTCTTCGCTTCCCAATAATTGAACACCGGTCCGTCGATGCAACAATACTGATGACCTATCTGGCAATGGCCGCACTTGCCCATACCACACTTCATATGGCGCTCGAAGCTCATGTAGATATGGTCATAGCTTATACCCTTCTTGCGCATCTCCTCCACGACGAACCGGTACATCACCGGAGGACCACACACAGCGCCGTAGGTATTGGACGCATCCACGTCCAGATGCGCGAAGGGCGCGGTCACCAGGCCCACTTCGCCATCCCAGGTGTCATCCGGCACATCCACGGTGAGGATGAGATTGAAATCCTTGCGATGACGCCACATCTCGAACTGGTCTCGGAACATGACCTCAGAGGGGTTCCGGGACCCGTAGATGATGGTCACGTTACCGAATTCGGAGCGCTCGTCATGGATGTTGTTGATGAGCGAGCGGAGGGGCGCTATCCCTAAGCCTCCTGCCACCAAGAGGATGTCGTGGCCCTTCATGTCCTCATAGGGGAAGGGACGCCCATAGGGTCCGCGGATGCCCACGATATCTCCGCATTGCATCTGATGGAGACGTTGGGTGAACTCTCCCGCCCGACGCACGCACAGCTCTATGAAGCCGCTCTTGGAAGGAGAGCTGGAAATGGAGATGGGAGCCTCCCCCACTCCGAAGATGGATACCTCTACGAATTGTCCAGGCTCATGATGGAACGCGCTCCGGATGCGCTCGTCTATGAGGCGGAATTCGAAGAGCTTCTCCGTTTCCGTGAGCGGTGTGATAGAGGTGATCCGCGCAGGCCAAGGCCGATACGGGTTCGCCATCATGAGCTGATTCCCCGCAGTCACCACCGTATCATCCCGCAGGGGTGCCACATGGACTGACTGCACATCAGGCATCTTCGGCCCCCTTTCGCTCGAAGAAGCGGAGTACCTCTATGGGAGATATGTCCGCCTTGCAGGCGCGCACACAACGGCCGCAGCCCACGCAGAGGTAGCGGCCATGCTTGGAGTTGAAGCCATTGAGCTTGTGATACATCCGATGACGCACCCGATCCCGCCCGGAAGCACGGAAGTTATGCCCCCCGGCCACCTGGGCGAACTGAGGGGAGGTGCAGGCATCCAGCACCCGTTCGCGCTTGCCAGTCTTACCATCCGGCGCCAGCGTGTCGGTGATGTCGAAGCAGTAGCAGGTGGGGCATACCGCTGAGCAAGCCGTGCAGGACAAACAGCGGCTCCCCAGATCCTCCCAGAAATCATCCGAATGGAATGCATCCATCAGCATGGGGATCTCCTGGATGTCAGGGATATCCTCAGAGAACGCCTCCTGGCGCTGACGGGTCAATCGGCGAAATTCCCGCCGGTCCTCATCGGTGGCTTCGCGGATATCGCAAGCTGCCTCAAGGATATTCGCCGCCTCCACGCTGCCGATGGATATCAGATAGCGCCCACCTAGGTCCTGCAAGAACAGGTCATAGCCGCTCCGCACCTCATCCGCATCCAAGAGATGGCAAAAACAGCTGGCCGTGGGCATGCAATTGATACCAACGATCATGGTAGCAGCCCGGTGAGCCTCATAGTAAGGATCTGGGTAACGGGCGTCCTCGAACACCAAATCGAGGTTATTCAGGGCGTTGATGTCGCAGGCATGGGCACCGAAGAGCACCCGCGGTCGTATCTCAAGGGTGTAATCAGTGATATCTGCCCCCTCAACGCTGAACTCGAACAGCGTCTCTTTGGGGGGCAGGATGTACTTCTTGAGGGAGGTGAGGGTGGTGGGATAATCCAACACGATCTCATCGAAAGAGGAGATAGGCTCGAAGGCCACCGATCGTCCGCTTTGGACAGGTGCGATGACCTCATAGCTCTCCCGGAATGCGTCGATGAGCTTCGGCAGCTCTGAGCCATCCATCACGCGATAGAGCATGCAACCTCCTCCCTCAAGAAGGCTTGAGCTTGCCTAGTTGAAGAAGATAGCTATCTCGCGCTCAGCGGATTCCGGAGAATCAGAACCATGGATCACGTTCTCGTCCATGATGAGACCGAAGTCACCGCGAATGGTGCCCGGGGCAGCCTCGGCAGGGTTGGTAGCGCCCATGAGAGAGCGGCACTTCGCCACAGCGCCCTCGCCGGAAACGACCATCTTCACCACGGGTCCAGAGGTGATGTAGGTGATGAGGCCCTCATAGAACGGTTTACCCTCATGCTCTTTGTAGTTAGCAGCGGCCTGCTCAGGGGTCACCATGCCCAGCTCCATGCGCTCCACGGTGAGGCCTGCCCGCTCAAAGCGGTTGACTATCTCACCGATATGACCGTTGCGCACGCCGTCGGGCTTGATCATGGTATAGGTCTTCTGCACTGCCATGGAATGCTCCTTGCTCTTCGTATGCTCTGAGATCATCTTATCAACGGTCAGGACTGACTGGGGAAGTAGAGCTCCACTGAGGAGATCTTCCACCCAATCACGTCCCGGACCATATTGATTCTATACATGACATCCCCGCCTTCGGGGGTCTTGGCGGTGGCGTAGACCACGGAATCGGTCATGGACTTATTGATGCCGTCTATGGTCACGTTCGCATCGTTCACCACCGGAGCAATCATGGATTTGATGCTCTCCTCAGAGAGTGTCTCTATGAAGACATTGCCCGAAGCGGCTTCAGGATCGGCGAACAGCTCCTTCGCCACCGCTTCCTGGGTAGGCCAGCCGTAGCCTTGGGTATAGCCGAAGATAGCTGCGCCTAGGGCCAGCACGATGAGCACGACGATGACCACGAGTATCTTGAGCCCGATATTGCGACGCTTGCGGTCTTTGCGGGCCAGATTCTTGGAAAGAGCTTCCAGCTCTTCGTCAGACGTTTCGAAGAAGCGATCGTCATTGCCGCTGTAGGCGCCTACGAAGCCAGGGTATTCAGAAGGATCCTGCTCCTCATAGCCTTCGTCGTAGAAGAATGGATCGTCCCCTTCGCCGTAGTAATCCCCTTCCACGGCCACATCGAAGCCGGACATATCGGCGTCCCCCGAACGGGGAGCCATGTGAGCCACCGCACCTAGCGCCCGCTGGTAATCAACGCTGGCAGAATCAGACAGGAGGTAGGTGCCATCGGCGATAGCGTCTTCGAAGGCCTCTACCGCTTCGCCCATCTGACCGTCAGCCGCATAGGCCTGGCCCATAGAAGCATGGAGCCGGTTGGAGGTATCAGGGGACATGTCGAACTGGAGTGCGCTCTCATAGCTAGCGATAGCGTCTTGGGGACGATCGAGAGCCATGAAGCAGATGCCCAGGTTCAAGAGCGCCTTCGCCGGATCAGGATTACCCTCATCCAAAGCCGCTTCCCGAAAGGCCACGCCCGCCTCTGCGCTATTGCCCAGCTTGAGCTCAGCATTACCAAGGCCCATGTAAGCCTTATAGGGCGTGTCGTAGCCAGGATCTTCCACGGCCTGCTGGAAATGGATCTTCGCGTTGTTGTAATCCCTCAAGGAAGCGTAGGCCATGCCTATGTTGTTCTGGAGCGCGCCGCGCACATCATAGGCGGTATCCGATGCCGCCTGAGCATAGGCCTGGATGGCCTCTTGGGGATTCTTGAGCTTCACCAGGCAATTGCCGATGCGGTGGTAGATCAGCCCCACCTCGCCGAGGGAGAAGGGCACCGACGTATCTTGCAGGCAAGCGCTGTATCCGCGCAGTGCCCCGCGATAATCCTTATTGGTGTATCGGATGGTGGCTTGATCGAACAGGCTGTTATTCACGTTCGCGTCCCCGGTCGGATTGCTTCTGGATTCGCCGCTGTGCCCGAAGGGCTAGTTCTCGTTCTGTATCGTGATGGATTCGATGACGTCCCCGGCCCGCAGAGAGTCGATCACGTCTTGACCCTCGATGGTCTGGCCGAAGACAGTGTAGCCATCATCCAAGAACGGCTGATCGCCCAAGCAGAAGTAGAACTGGCTACCTGCGGAATTCGGATTCTGGCTGCGAGCCATGGCCAGCGTGCCGTTCAGGTGCTTGTTGTTCGGGTTGGTGGTGTACTCCTCATGGATGGAGTAGCCAGGATTACCCGTGCCAAACCGGCCGCGGCCAGCAGCCACATCAGCTGGAGAGGCATCGCGGGTGTTCGGGCAACCGCCCTGGATGACGAAGCCGGGCACGTAGCGATGGAACTTGAGGCCGTCATAGAAGCCCTTGTCAGCCAATTCCACGAAATTGCCCACATGGATGGGAGCATCTGCCCCTGCCAATTGAACGCGGATGGTTCCCTTGGAGGTGACGATGTTCGCTACCTCGTTGCCGTTGGGCTTGTATTCCGGAGTGTACTCAGCCATGAAGCGGTCCTTTCGCTCATCAGTAAGGCCATTTTTGCGCATTCTTATCCTGAGATTCTATCAGATTCATCGAGAGACGAGCAGACAGACGCATTCCACATGGTAGGTTTGGGGGAACATATCCACCGGGCACGCCCGTTCCAGCTGGTAGCCGCGCGCCTCGAACCGGGCGATATCACGGCTCAAGGTCTGCGGGTCGCAGCTCACATACACGATCCGCTCCGGAGCAGCCTCCACCATACCTTCGAGCACTTCCCGGTCAAGACCTGATCGGGGAGGATCCACCAAGATGACCTGCGCTCCTTCCAGCTGATCCAAGGCGCGCTTCGCATCATCACAGACAGCATCCACGAACAAGCCGTTCGCATCGGCGTTACGGCGCAGATCCGATACCGCACTCCCCGCCAGCTCTATGGCCACGACATCGCAGCCAGCTTGGGCCAACGGAAGCGAGAACGTACCCACACCGGCAAACACATCAGCCACGAAAAGTCCTTCCTCAGCCGCCGCCATTTCCAAGACCAGCTTCACCAGCACCTCAGCCTGAGCCGTGTTCACTTGGAAGAAAGAGGGGGCCGAAACAGCGAAGGAGAGCCCCGCCAACTCCTCAGACCACCAACCCCGCCCGGCAAGCACCTCTGTGCGCTTGACCCGGCGTTCGCTACCGGGCTCAGCTATGACCCGCACTACCGACGTTACCCCCAGGGCATCCTCCAGCATCTTGGCAGCGAAGGTGCGCGGAAAGGAGCTGGGGGGCGTCCAGAGGGCCACCTCCACGCTCTTGGTCCGCAAGCTGGCACGCACACCCACGCGATAGATGCCCAAGTCCTCGGCACCTTGCATGTAGCGGATGGCACCGCTCAGGGCCTTGGGGGCGCGCTGGATCAGCCGATTGGCCAGAGGGCACGCCTTGACCGTTCGCACAACGCTGCTCCCCGCCTGAGTGAATCCCAACGCGAAGCGAGACCCATCATCAGCGCACGCTGCCAATTCCAGCTTGTTGCGATAGCCGTAGGTGCGCTTCGAAGGCCGCACATCTTCTACGAGCTCCTCTGCCCGCTCCCGTGGGATGCCCCCGTTGCGCACGAGGGCCTCCACCACATTCGCCCGCTTGGCTTCCAATTGTGCGGAATAGGCCAGGATGGACCAGGGAGCGATGCTCTCTAGCAGCTCGGGGGCCTCTGAAGCCACCCGCTCCGGGGAGGGTTCCAGGACCTTCACCGTATGCGCAGTAGCGTAGCTCTTGTGCTCCGCGGTGATATCAACCTCCACCACATCTCCCGGAACAGCCCCTCGTACGAACACCGTTCGCCCCATTGACTCATGGGCAATGGCATCCGGCCCGTAGCTCATCTTCTCTATATGCAGCGTTTCAGTCATTTTCGCATCCTGGGTCAGGCTCACTGGCTAGTAGGAGCATCATGGCGTATAATCCCTTCTCGCGCATGATAGCGCGAACGTGCCCTCGTAGCTCAGTGGATAGAGCACTTGCCTCCGGAGCAAGGTGTCGCAGGTTCGACTC
>CAJUQK010000010.1 GCA_910588205.1 uncultured Eggerthellaceae bacterium | reverse complement strand
GAGCATCGCCTTCACACGGCGGGGGTCACAGGTTCAAATCCTGTAGCGACCACCACGAACACGCAGGCCAGAAGTCGTTTTGCTTCTGGCCTTCTTCATGTAGATGGCTTGATTGGAGGATGGTATGGAGACCATGGAATTCACGCCGAAGGGCGTTTGCGCCCGCAAGATAGATATCACCACCGAAGACGGCGTGGTACGCAACGTGGAATTCACGGGTGGCTGCAATGGCAACCTGAAGGCCATCGCCAAGCTCATCAAGGACATGCCCACCCAGCAAGTGATCGACACGCTGGAGGGCAACACCTGCGGCCCGCGTTCTACGAGCTGTGCTGACCAGCTGGCCCAGGCCCTCAAGCAAACGCTGTAACCCGTTACGTTCTGGAAAGGGGAGCAGTTCCTCATGGCGAAGACGACCACATTCGAAACCCAGAAGAAGATGAGCGATGATGTGAAGGAGGCCTTGGCGAAGGACCCTTCGAAGTACATCATGCTCACAGGGGACAGGCCTACCGGCCGCTTGCATCTGGGCCACTACTTCGGCACCATCAAGGAGCGCGTCCGCCTGCAAAACGAAGGCGTTCATACCAACATCGTCATCGCGGACTACCAGGTGATCACCGACCGTGACAGCACTGCAGATATCCATGACAATGTGCTCAATATGGTCATCGACTACCTGGCTTGTGGGATAGATCCGGCGCGCACCATGATCTTCACCCATTCGGCCATACCGCCCCTGAATCAGCTCATGCTGCCGTTCCTCTCTCTGGTGAGCGAAGCGGAGCTGTTGCGCAATCCCACTGTAAAGGCTGAGAAGGAGGCATCGGGCCATACGCTCACGGGTCTTCTGCTCACCTATCCCGTTCACCAAGCCTGCGATATCCTGTTCTGCAAGGGTAATATCGTGCCTGTGGGCAAGGATCAGCTTCCCCACATCGAGCAGACGCGTCAGATCGCCCGTCGCTTCAATGAACGCTTCGCTCCCGTGTTCCCGGAACCGGTAGGCTTGCTCACGGAAGCCGTGGAGATCCCCGGGCTGGATGGGCGCAAGATGTCGAAATCCTATGGGAACGCCATCTCGCTTTCGGCTACCGCCGAGGAGACGGCGAAGCTCATCAAGAAGTCCAAGACCGATTCTGAGCGCACTATCACCTTCGACCCGGAGAATCGCCCCGGGGTGAGCGCGCTTCTGACCACAGCAGCGCTGACCACGGGTCGTGCGGAGGTGGATATAGCCGCCGAGATAGGGGAGGCTGGAGCCGGTGCTCTCAAGGCCTATGTGACAGAATCGGTGAACGCTTATCTGGCACCCATTCGCGAACGCCGCCAAGAGCTGGCGCAGGATATCCCCTTCATCGAGGAGGTCCTTGCTGAGGGGAACCGTCGTGCTATGGATGTGGCCCAAACCACTTTGGATGAGGTTCGCCGTGCCATGGGCATGATCTATTAGCAGCCCGCCCCGAAAACCACATATTTCTCTGATTTATCGCCCCGTTCATCCGGGGCATTGGTGCTATACTTTTACGGTCTGCGAAAAATCGCAGACAAGAAGACTATAGGCCCTTGAGACATGTTGGTTTTACAAACAATTCGTCTGCTCGTTTGCAAGCGAACATGGTAAGTATCACCCGTCATGAGCAAAGGGTCCCCGCTGATGTGAAAGGGGTCCATTTTGACCGAGATCAAGAACACGTCCGTCATCCAATTCGATGATATCTCCGACGATCAGCTGAATGCCATGATCGATGGCACACTGACCGATTTCAACGAGGGTGACCTGGTTGACGGCACCGTGGTGAAGCTGGAGCATGACGAGGTGCTGGTGGACATCGGGTTCAAGAGCGAAGGTGTCATCCCTGCTCGCGAGCTCTCCATCCGCAAGGACATCGATCCCTCTGAGATCGTGAACCTGGGGGATAAGATCGAGGCTCTGGTCCTTCAGAAGGAAGACAAGGACGGTCGTCTCATCCTCTCCAAGAAGCGTGCTGAGTACGAGCGTGCTTGGAACCAGGTCGAAGAGAAGTTCAAGGCCGGGGAAACGGTTACGGGCGAAGTCATCGAAGTGGTCAAGGGTGGCCTCATCATGGATATCGGCCTGCGCGGCTTCCTGCCCGCGTCCTTGGTCGACCTGCGCCGCGTGAAGGACCTGGATACCTACCTCAATACCGAGATAGAGGCCCGCGTCATCGAGATGGACCGCAATCGCAACAACGTGGTCCTTTCCCGTCGCGTCCTTCTGGAGGAAGGCCGCCGGGCAGAGCGCACGGAGATCCTCTCCAAGCTCTCCAAGGGCATGCGCCTCAAGGGCACCGTCTCCTCCATCGTGGACTTCGGCGCCTTCGTTGACCTGGGTGGCATCGACGGCCTGGTTCACATCTCCGAGCTCTCTTGGAACCATGTCAACCATCCTTCCGAGGTCGTCAAGGTGGGCGACGAGGTCGAGGTTGAGGTCCTGGATGTTGATCTCAATCGCGAGCGCATCTCCCTCGGTCTCAAGCAGACCACCGAGGATCCCTGGATCAAGCTGGTGGAGAACTATCCCGTGGGCACCATCGTGGACGGCCACGTCACCAAGATCGTTCCCTTCGGCGCCTTCGTTGAGCTGGGTGAGGCTGTGGAAGGCCTCGTGCACATCTCTGAGATGTCCCCGAAGCACATCGACACCCCGGCCCAGGTGGTCAAGCAGGGCGAAGATGTCAAGGTGAAGGTCATGGAGATCAACCCTGAGCGTCGTCGCATCAGCCTGTCCATGAAGGCCGCCGCTGAAGAGCTCGGCTTCGAGATCGAAGTGGATGAGTCCATCCAGGCAGAGCCTAAGCCTAAGAAGGCTGAGGAAGAAGCTCCTGTGGCTGAAGCCGAGGTCGTTGAGGTCGCCCCTGCAGAGGACGACGCGGCTGAGGTGGAAGAGGCCGTGATCGAAGATACGAGCGCTACGGAGTAAGACCGGATATCAAAGGGAGTCAAGGGGAGGATGCTGTGAAGAAGCTTTTCATCATCGGCGGCATGGGTGCCGGCAAGTCAACGGCCACTCGTGCGCTGTTGGACCAGGGCCTTCCCTTGATAGACCTTGACGTGGTCGGACACGATATCCTCAAGTGGGAAGTTGTGAAGGAAGAGCTGGCCGAAGCTTTCGGTGATGACATCCTAGACGAAGACGGGGAGGTCATGCGCTCTAAGTTGGCAGCAAAGGCCTTCAAGACACCCGCTGATACCCGCAAGCTCAACCGCATCACCATGCCCCGCATCGAAGAGGCGTACACGGATAAGCTGGCTGAGATAGAGGCATCCGGCTCTGACGCTGTGGTGGTAGAGTACTCCGCCTTCAAGAACCGTGAGAGCTCCTTGGCTTATTCGGCTGATGTGGTCATCGCCATCTTGGCACCCACGGACGTGCGCATCGAGCGCGCAGTTGCTTCTGGGTTCGACGAAGATGATGTGCGTCGTCGCATCACTCGTCAGATCACCGACGCTGACCGTGTGGAAGCGGCTGATGTCGTATTCAACAACAACTCCACCAAGGAGGAGTTGTACAACAAGGTGTTGGATTGGTGGAATACCTACAACGCCTAGTCGTTTGAGCATATACTCTCAGGCCCGGTGCCTCCCTCAGGGAGTGCATCGGGTCTTCGCATTCTACGGGCCATCGGCTTTTCGGAAGGGAGGAGTTCCATGTCTGGTCACCTTCGCAATATAGAGGGCGTAGAGATGGAAGGGAAGCTCCCCGCAGCGAAGCTGTCCTCGTCTCCGCTCAAGGTGGTCTCTCCCTTCGAACCTTCCGGAGACCAGCCTGAGGCCATCGCTGCGCTGGCGAAGGGTGTGGAAGGAGGCCTGCGCTATCAGACGCTGCTGGGGGTGACTGGCTCCGGTAAGACCTTCACCATGGCGAAGGTGATAGAGGCGGTGCAGAAGCCTACGCTGGTCATGGCCCCGAATAAGACGCTCGCGGCCCAGCTGGCATCTGAGCTCAAGGAGTTCTTTCCCGACAACGCCGTGGTCTACTTCGTCAGCTATTACGATTACTACCAGCCTGAAGCCTACGTCCCTTCCTCTGATACCTTCATAGAGAAGGATGCCTCCATCAACGAGGAGGTTGAGAAGCTGCGCCATGCAGCCACCAGCGCCCTGCTCTCTCGCCGGGATGTCATCGTGGTAGCCTCCGTCAGCTGCATCTACGGCATCGGCAGCCCCCAGGACTATGCGGGGATGGCTGTCTTTTTGGATAAGGATGTCCCCACTGACCGCGACGAGGTGGTCTATGGACTCATCGACATCCAATATGACCGGAATGACTACGAGCTCTCACGCGGTACCTTCCGCGTGCGTGGGGATTCGTTGGATATCTTCCCTCCCTATGCAGATAACCCGCTGCGCGTTGACTTCTGGGGGGACGAGATAGAGGAGATAGCGGAGATAGATAATGTCACCGGTGAGGTCTTGGGTACGTACCAAGCCCTTCCCATCTGGCCTGCTTCCCATTATGTGACAGCGCGGCCTAAGATGGACCGGGCGCTCACCACCATCCGCGATGAGCTGCAAGGGCGCCTTCAGGAATTCTCCGAAGAAGGTAAGCTGTTGGAAGCTCAACGGCTGGAGATGCGGACGAACTACGATTTGGAGATGCTGGAGACCATGGGCTTCTGCTCCGGGATCGAGAACTACTCCCGCCACTTAGATGGTAGGGCGCCCGGTGAGCCGCCCTATACGCTCATCGATTATTTCCCTGATGACTTCCTCTGCATCATCGACGAGAGCCATGTCACGGTGCCTCAGATCCGTGGCATGCATGAAGGCGACCGCAGCCGCAAGGTCACCCTGGCCGAACACGGCTTCCGGTTGCCTTCTGCTTTGGACAATCGGCCACTGCGCTTCGACGAGTTCGAGGAGCGTGTACCTCAGTTCATCTATGTGAGCGCCACGCCGGGCGATTACGAAGAGAAGGTGAGCCAGGCGAAGGTGGATCAGATCATCCGTCCCACGGGACTGCTCGATCCTGAGATCATCGTACGCACCTCCAAGAGCCAGATCGATGACATCATCGACGAGGCAAAGGAGCGGGCGGCGAGGGATGAGCGCGTGCTCATCACCACCCTCACCAAGAAGATGGCCGAGGATCTGACCGACCATCTGCTGGATCAGGGGGTCAAAGCCCGTTATATGCATTCAGATATCGCCACCTTGGATCGCGTTGAGATCCTGCGAGACCTACGGTTGGGCGCCTTCGACGTGCTCGTAGGCATCAATCTGCTGAGAGAGGGCCTTGATCTGCCCGAGGTCAGCCTGGTGGCCATCTTGGATGCTGACAAGGAAGGCTTCCTGCGCAACCATCGCTCTCTCATCCAGACCATCGGCCGTGCTGCCCGTAATGTATCAGGTCAGGTCATCATGTACGCTGACCGTGAAACTGATTCCATGGCTCGGGCCATCGAAGAGACCCGTCGGCGCCGTGGCATCCAGATGGCTTATAACGAAGCCCATGGCATCAAGCCTGAGACCATCCGCAAGGCCATCAATGACATCATGGGCGCCATCACCGAAGAGGCCGCTGGCGTGGATGCCGCTGACATCAACAAGGAGCTTGCTGAGCTTTCCCGGGAAGAGGTCATGCGCGTCATCATGTCCATGGAAGAGGAGATGCAAGCAGCCAGCGCGGGCATGGATTTCGAAGAGGCTGCGCGCCTGCGTGACCAGGTGGTCTCCCTGCGCTCGGCCGTAGAGGGCACCACTGAGCAAGACGCCTTGAAGGAATTGAAGAAGAACGCCCGGAAGGGGTCTAAATACGGCAGGAGGAAGCATCCGTGATCGACGAGATCTGCGTTCATAACATCGCCCTCATCGAAGAGGCTTCCATCGAACCAGCACCGGGGCTCACTGCCATCACAGGTGAGACAGGGGCAGGGAAGACCGCCATCCTCAATGCTTGTCGGCTGCTCTCAGGTCAGCGGGGAGATAAGACCGTGGTGCGCGAAGGGGCCGATGAAGCCAGCGCGTCGGGCCGCTTCTTCATTCCTGGGAGCAAAGGTCCTGACGGAAAGGATGAGGCTCCCCAAGAGATCGTAGCCTCGCGGCGCATGAGCGCTGATGGGCGCAGCCGGGTGAAGATCAATGGAGAGATAGCCAGCGTGACCGAGCTCTCTCAGACCATCTCCCCTTTGCTCGACCTTTCCAGCCAGCATGACCAGCTGGCTCTTTCCCACGCTTCATCCCATCGCAGCCTCCTCGACCTCTTCGCTGCCGAAGCGGTGGAGGCGCCTCAGGAGGCCTACGTTGAGGCTTTTGCTCAAGCTAAGGATGCAGCCGCCTACCTTGAGGAGGTGCGCCAGCTCAGGGCTACCTCAGATGCTCAGGCCGAAGAGGCTCGCTTCATCCTGGGTCAGATCGAACCCATCCAACCCAGCTTGGGTGATTACGAAGAGCTCATGCTCTTCGTGCGTCGTTCGGAGAACGCCGAGGCTCTGGCCCGCACCTCCTCAGAGGCCTATGATGCACTCTGCAGGGAGGAAGGGGTCTTGGATGGGCTGAATGCCGCCATCGCTTCTCTGGAAGAGGGCGCACGCTTCGATGAGCCGTTGGGAACCCATGCCGAATCCCTTCGGGAGGCATCCTATGTCATAGAGGATGTATCGCGGGATGTCCTGCGCTTCCGGGATGCGGTTGATCTTGATATGTCAACCTTGGAGCAAGCTCAGGAGCGCATGGCAGCCTATCAAGGGCTCATCCGCAAATACGGTCCCACCCTTGAAGATGTCATCCGCCGGGCCGAAGAGGCCCAGCGTGTGGTGTTGCTCATGGAAGATTCTGAAGGGGCTGAATCCGCTGCCGCTGCTCGTTTGCAGGAGGCTGAGGAGGCTTTGGCTCAGGCCGCAGAGGCACTCCACAGCACCCGCGCTGAGCAGGCGCCCTCCATGGCCGAACAGGTGAACGAGGTCATGGCTTCCCTTCAGATGGGGAGCGCATCGCTTTGCTGCCAGGTGGATCTCCTGCCGCGGGACCAGTGGACGGAGTCAGGCCCTGACAAGGTGGAATTCCTGTTCCGGCCCTCGGCGGGCATGGGGGAGCGCCCGCTTGCGAAGATCGCTTCCGGCGGAGAGCTCTCTCGCGTGATGCTGGCTCTTCATGTGGTCTTGGGAGATGCCGATGATGTGCCCACTCTCATCTTCGATGAGATAGATTCCGGAGTAGGAGGAGCGGTGGCGAATGCTCTGGCGGAGGTCTTGGCTCGCTTGGCGCGAACCCATCAGGTGATCGTGGTCACCCATTTGGCCCAAGTGGCTTCCAAGGCGGAGCGGCATTACGTCGTTTCCAAGACCGAGGCGGATGGCCTGGCCCGCACGACGCTCCAAGCGGTGGAGGGGGAAGGTCGCATCGCAGAGATCGCTCGGATGCTCTCCGGCACATCCACTGAAGCATCTATCACCCATGCCAAAGAGCTTCTGGGCCTGTAGGGGGATGAGCGGTGCCTATAAGGCCGCGAAGGTTACCGAAGGTTATGCATTTTTGCTGCATGGGTTGAAATAATCCGTTTCTTACGGGATGATTTTATAAATATGACGAAACAGACCACATACGCACCCAGTCCCGTTCGTCCGGCCAAACACGCCGTCTGCATCCTCTTGGCACTCACTCTGGCCGTGGCCCTTCCCTTTCCGGCCATTGCTACTGAGCAGGATGATATAGCCAGCGCCGAAGCAAAGTACGAGAGCGCAGAAGCTGCCTTGGCTGCAGCTGAGGAGAAGCTGGCAGCCATAACCGAGGAATACAGCCAGCTCTCCGATGAGATCGATGCGCTCCAGGCTCAGATTGACGAGCAGGCCAGCAAGGTCCTCGAAGTCCAAGCCTCCATGCTGGAAGGGCGCAGCGTTCTGGCTAACACAGCGGTCTATGAATATCGCTCCTCCTCGATCTCCAACTTCCTGAGCTCCATCCTCGGGGCTTCTAGTTGGAAGGAACTCTCTCGCAATGTAGATTACGTCAGCAAGGTCATGGACCAGCAGAGCGAGGAGATAGTCCAACAGAAGGAGCTCAAGGATCAATTCACCCAGGTTTCTGATCAACTGACTCGTCAGAAGAACGAGCAGGATGAGAAGCTCGAGGTGCTGAACTCCAAGCGGATGGAGGCAGCGGCGGTTGTGAACGAGGCCTCCAGCTATGTGGATGAGAGCTCTGAGAAGCTCGCAGAGCTCAAAGAGCAAGCAGAGCAGTTCATATGGAAATCACAAGACCCGGAGCCCGTGATAGACCCCGGTGCAGACACGGTCGATAGGGACGAGGTCATCCCGCCTGAGACCCCGGCCGTTCCTGACCCTGTTCCTAGCACCCCGGAAGGGGAGTATCGCACAGGTATCGCTTCCGCTTACGGTGGCTCCTCTGATCCCTATACGCCCAACCCCGGCATCACAGCCACGGGTGCTGTTTGCGATGATTACTCCACGGGTGTGGCGCTGCCCATGTCCATGCCTAACTACCGGAGCTATTTCGGCCGTACCGTTGAGATCGTCTACAACGGCATGACCGTCTACGCTACCGTGAATGATTGTGGCAGTATGGGCGGAGGCTCACGTGCCTTGGATCTTCAGCCAGGCGTCTTCAAGGCCTTTGGCTATGGTGACTGCTACGCCTGGGGCGTGCGTACGGTCAAATACCGCTTCCTCTGATCCTGCGCGAGTGAATCCCTCCTCAGTCACCTCCAAGACGCTTATAATCCCAACGTGTCTTTGAGCATGAGAAGGGAAGATAGATGACCATCATCGAAGAGCTCGACTCTTTGAGAAGCGACGTGCTGGATGCCATTGCGAAGGCCCAGGATACGTCTGCTCTGGAAGATATCCGGGTTGCCACTCTTGGCAAGTCCGGCACCCTCACTGCCTATCTGCGCTCCATGGGGAGCGTGCCGAAGGAACAGAAGGCTGAGGTGGGTCGTGCCGTCAATGAGACGCGCGAAGCGGTAGAAGGGGCACTGGACACTGCGAAAGCGCAGCTTGCGGCCCAAGAGCTGGCTGCCTCCATCGCCTCTGATGCGGTGGACGTCACCTTGCCAGGCCGGGCCCAGCAGATAGGTACGCGACACCTCATCAACGCCATGATCGATGAGGTGTCCCAGATCTTCTTGGGGTTGGGGTATTCCGTCATCGAAGGCCCGGAAGTGGAAACGGACTACTACAACTTCGAGGCCCTGAACGCTCCTCCTGATCACCCGAGCCGCTCTATGCAAGATACCTTCTATGTGAAGGATCTTTCCGGTGACGACAGTGCGGTGAAGGGAGAGTCGGATGTGCTCCTCCGCACCCAGACCTCTGGTGCTCAGGTGCATGCCATGGAAGATAGGCCTCTGCCCATCTATGTTATCGTGCCGGGCAAGGTCTACCGTCGTGACGTTGCTGATCCCAGTCACCTTCCCCAGTTCCATCAGATAGAAGGCTTGGTGGTGGATAAGGGCATCACCTTCGGAGACTTGAAGGGCACCCTTGAATTCGTCTGCAAGGCCATCTTCGGACCCGAGCGTCGCACCCGCTTCCGTGCTCACTACTTCCCCTTCACCGAACCTTCGGCGGAAGTGGATGTGAGCTGCGGCATCTGTCATGGTGAGGGTTGTCGCATGTGCAAAGGCACCGGCTGGCTTGAGATCCTTGGCTGCGGGATGGTCGATCCGAACGTGCTCCAGATGAGCGGCATAGACCCTGAGGTCTATTCCGGATTCGCCTTCGGCATGGGCGTGGAGCGCCTTGCCTGTTTGAAGTACGACGTCCCTGACCTGCGCATGCTCCTTGAGGGGGACATGCGGTTCTTGAGACAATTCTAGGAAGAGAAGAAGATGAGACTTTCACTCAAATGGGTAAGCGATTACGTTGCCGTGCCGGAGGATACCCAAGCCTTCTGCGACCGGCTCGACCTGACGGGTACCGGCGTTGAAGGCGTGGAGAAGCTCGGGAGCGCCTTGGAAGGCGTGGTCGTGGGCCATGTGCTCACCTGCGATGAGCATCCTGACTCTGACCATATGCACGTAGTCACGGTGGATGTAGGAGAAGCGGAACCCGTGCAGATCGTCTGCGGGGCTCCGAACATCGCTGCTGACATCAAGGTGCCGGTGGCTACAGTGGGTACGGTACTGCCCAGCGAAGACGGTGGCTTCAAGATCAAGAAGAGCAAGCTGCGCGGGGTGGTCAGCTGCGGCATGTGCTGCTCACGACGCGAGTTGGGCCAGGGGAATGACCATGACGGCATCTGGGTGTTGCCTGAGGATGCACCCACGGGCATGGCCTTCATGGAATACCTGGGCGCGGGTGATACGGTGCTCGATCTGGAGATCACTCCGAACAGGCCTGATTGCCTGTCCGTGACCGGGCTCGCCCGGGAGATCGGCGCAATGTATCGCTCACCTGTGACGTTCCCGCTGGCGGAAGATAAGGCGAAGCTGGATGTGGTCACTGCGGGAGCCCCTGTGACTGATTCCGTTCAGCTTGAGATCACGGATCCTGACCGCTGTCAGCGCTATACCGCCCGCGTCATCGAAGGCGTGAAAGTGGGGCCCTCTCCGGATTGGCTGGCTGAGCGAGTCGTGGCAGCAGGTGCGCGTTCCATCAACAATGTGGTAGACATCACCAATTACATCATGTTCCTCTATGGCCAGCCGCTGCACGCCTTTGATTACGACACGCTGATGGGTGAAGATGGCACAGTGAAGGTCATCGTGCGCCCGGCCGAAGAGGGGGAGGAGTTCACCACCCTCGATGGCACTGACCGCGTGCTGACCTCTGACATGACCGTCATCGCCACGCCTGCCTCGGCTGTAGCCTTGGCGGGGGTCATGGGCGGTCTCCATTCTGAGGTAGAGGATCACACCACCACCATCCTGCTGGAAACGGCTACGTTCAGCCGAGCTCACACCTCGCGCACCAGCCGTAACCTAGGGCTCATCTCTGAGGCATCCATGCGCTATGAACGTGGTGTGGATGATGTGCACATCGCTGATATCTCCGCTGCGGCTGCGGCTCTCATGGCTGAGGTTTGCGGTGGCACCGTCCGCCCGGGCATCGTTGATCTCTATCCTGTCAGATCAGAGCCCATCCCGCTTCGCTTCCGCCTTCAGCGGTTCAACGCCATGATGGGTGCTGACATCCCTGCTGAGTTCGTGGTGGATGTCTTGGTGCGCTTAGGTTGCGAGGTGCATTCCACTTCCGATCCTGTCGTATTGGATGTGGTGGCACCCACCTTCCGTCCTGACCTCGAGCGGGAGATAGACCTCTACGAGGAAGTAGTGCGCCTCTGGGGTATGGATCGCATTCCCTCCACACTGCCTGCGTCTCCTGACCGCGTTGGCGTGCGCGAGCAGTCCGAGATCGTCCGCGGTATCGTGAATGACACCCTGCGGGCCAGCGGTATGAACGAGACCATGACCTATTCCTTTGCAGAGCCCGGAGATGTTCAGGCGCTCGGCATGGAGGGGCTTGATCTAGGACAAGCCGTAGAGCTGCTCAATCCGCTTAATGCGGATCAATCTGTCATGCGTCAGACCATCCTGCCGGGGTTGCTGCGGTCTGTGGCTTATAACCAGCATCATGGTACGAAGAACATCCAGCTCTATGAGATCGGCACGGTCTTCTCTACGGCTGAGGGCCGGAAGAAGCCCAAGGAGCGCACGAAGGTCGTGGGTGTTCTTGCCGGTGCCATGGGCGAAGATGGGTGGAACGAGAAGCGCGCACCCTTCGATTTCTTCGATGGCAAGGGCATCGTGGAGAACGTGGCTCGCGAATTGGCATTGCCGAAGGTGCGCTTCAAAGAGCTCACCGCTGAAGAAGCTCCTCAGCTTCAACCTGGCAGAGCTGCGGCCATGCTCTCTGGTGGCACGGTCATCGGTTGGGTGGGGGAGGTCCATCCCCTCGTAACGGCTGCCTTCGACGCTGAAGCCCCCGTGGTGGCCTTCGAACTGGACATGAAGGCTCTGGAAAAGGCGTATCGCCCGGCTCGCGACTATGTAGATGTGCCAACCTTCCCTGCGGTGGAAGTGGATCAAGCCTTCGTAGTGGATGAAGCGGTGACCGCTGAGAAGATGGGCCAGGTCATGAGCTCCGCAGGAGGCAAGTTCTTGGAAAGCGTGCGCCTGTTCGATGTGTACCGAGATGACGAGCGCGTGGGAGCTGGCAAGAAGTCCATGGCCTATCGCCTGACCTATCGTGCACCAGAGCGTACGCTCACTTCAGAGGAAGTGGACAAGGCTCACGAGAAGCTGGTGAAGAAGGTTCAAGGTGCCACCGGCGCCGAAGTGCGTTCCTAAGTTCACACGCTCTGCAGAACCATCATTCCGAATCCTTAGGGGCCGACCGTGGTCGGCCCCTTTTGCGTCTGGAATGGATGCCCTCCCCGCAAGGGGCATTCGGCCTTAGGCGTCACGGGTGTCAAGGCACGCTTCGCTCATAGGCCTTGACACCCATGGTTCGTGGCTTACAACGATGGTAAGCCACGAATCGCCCTTCGAAAAGACGTGATGCTTCGCTTATATCACGCTTTTCTCGGCCTGCGGAATCGGCCTCAACCCCTCACGGGGAAGGGCTGTCTTCTGCATAAACAAAAAAATCCTCACCGCACTGCTGATGGGACCCTCCGGGTCCGCATCACCACCGCGGGCGGCTCATCGCCGCGTCATCGCGCTTCGCGCGAAGGGTATCATCCTGGACTCGTGGGGGCCGAACGCGTTCGGCCCTGGGTCGATCATGATCGACCCCTACGCAGGAGCTTGTTGCGTTCTCTTGTGGGGACCGGCCGTGGTCAGCCCGGGCTGTCTTGTCAGGGGCTTGAAGAGGGTCCGATCCGGTTTTAGGCAGCGGGATCATATCCTGCGATGCGTGACGAGAGGAGGAGTGAGCGAGTATTAGAGCCGTCGGTAGACATCACGACGGTGTCCGATGCGGAAGAGTTCGATGGTCACCCGGCCATCATGCACAGCCTCGCATCTCTGTTCAAGGATGAGCACTTGTATCCTACCGATCTTCGCGGTTGCGCTCGCACGGCCAGCGGAGTAAGCTTCCCATACACTGCCAACCTGATTGGAGGCGTCATGGATCGCGACTATCCGAACCTGTGCAAGCCTATCAAGATCGGGAACCTGACCCTGCGCAATCGCATGGCCTCAGCGCCCATGGGCGCTACGGATATCCTCGCTGATGGCACTCCTGGGCCACGGACCCTCGGCTTCTATGAAGCCCGGGCGAAAGGCGGGGCCGCTTCGGTCACGGTGAGCGAACTGGTGGTGCATCCCGAGACTGACGAATCGCAGATGCTCCACTTGTCATTATCCACCCCGGGACAGCTCGGCGCCTTCGCCTATGTCGCCGATGCCATCAAGCGCCATGGGGCCGTGGCTTCCATCGAGCTGTCCCATTCTGGGCAGTATGCGGGCACCTACATGGTGGACAAGAAGGCGAAGGGGGAGCTCTGCCAATGGGGGCCGAGCGACGGCGTGCGTCCGGACGGATTGCCGGTGCGCGCGCTCGCTGAGGAGCAGATCTCAGACATCGTGGAAGCCTATGGCAACGCCGCTGCCTTGGCGAAGCGGGCTGGGTTCCAGATGTGCATGGTGCACGCAGGCCACGGATGGCTGATCAATCAATTCCTCTCACCTTATTTCAACAAGCGCACTGACGGCTATGGCGCATCCCTTGAGGGGCGCCTGCGCCTGGCTCGCGAGGTGCTGGGCGCTGTGCGCAAGGCTGTGGGTCCGCGCTTCCCTATAGAGCTGCGCATGAGCGGCTCCGAGCTCTTCCCAGGCGGTTACGATATCGAAGAGGGCTGCCGTATCGCCCAGGCCCTAGAGGACCTGGTGGATATCATCCATGTGTCCGCCGGGTCCTACCAGTTCGGCTTCTCCATCACCCACCCGTCCATGTTCCGCGAGCATGGCTGCAACGTGCATCTTGCTGCGCAGGTCAAGCAATGCGTGGGCGTTCCGGTGGCCGCCATCGGTGGCCTATCCGATCCAGCTCAGATGGAATCCATCATCGCCTCTGGCAAGGCGGATATCGTCGCCATGGCTCGAGGGCTCCTGGCTGATCCGGAGCTGCCGAACAAGGTCATGGCGAATAGGGGAGACGATGTGGTGAAGTGCGTGCGCTGCTTCACCTGCATGGCTGAGCGTCCGGTCACTCAAACGCGACGCTGCGCGGTGAACCCGCTCATCGGACGTGAGCTCGAAGGGTTGGAGGTGCGCTCGGTCGTGCAGCCCCAACAGAACCTGATAGCCGAGGTCGCCCTCCACAGGAAGCGCGTGTTGGTGGCAGGCGGGGGCATCGCGGGCATGAAGGCGGCTCATACCGCTGCTCTGCGTGGTCATGATGTGACCCTCTGTGAAGCAGGGGAGCGTCTGGGCGGCATCTTGAACACCGAAGAAGCGCTGCCCTTCAAGCATGACATGTATGATCTGGCGTGCACCTATGAGCGCCTGTGCGAAGAGGCAGGCGTGCATATCTGCCTGAACCGAGCTGTTGACGCTGCCTTCTGCGATGCGTTCAAGCCCGATGCCCTCATCATCGCAGTAGGCTCTGATGAGCTCGAGCTGCCCATGCCCGTAGCAGAGGGCGCATGGGTGATATCCATCGATGAGCTGTATCTAGAGGACGCTGACCCAGGTGATGATGTTGTGATCATCGGGGGTGGCCTCACCGGTTGCGAATGCGCGTTGCTCATGGCCCAGCAGGGCAGGAACGCCCATCTGATCGAGATGGGGCCGGAGCTGGCACCGGATGCGAACATCCGTCACAGACCCATCCTCCTATCCCAGCTTGAAGAGGCAGGGGTGGAGGTGTTGACGGATGCTCGGGCCGAAGCGGTAACCTTGAATGGCGTGAAGGTGAGCCTTGCAGATGGGAGCGAGCGTACTGTTGGCGGTATCGGATCATCGGTGGTGGCTGCCATCGGGCGCCGCAGCCGCAGCGAAGCCGTTGATGCTCTGCGAGACGGAGCCCCCTTCGTACGCGTGGTGGGAGATGCCTTGCGTCCAGCCAACATCACGTTCGCTATCTACGAGGCCTACCACGCCGCTTTGGACATCTGAGACCGCACGTACATCCCAGATCACCCATCGCTGCGCTCCCGACAGGAAAGGTTGTCCGTAGCTGCGCTGATGTCGAAGGCGAAGCGCACCTCAGGTGGGAGGGGGGTGCCCTCCGGGGTATAGCGCGCTTCGTCAGCACGCCCACAGAGGTCCCCTTGGTTGCACATGTTGGAGCGCCTGCGGGATCGACCTGATCAGATGCTGATAGTGAGACCGTCCATGGCTGGCTCGACACGGCCATCGAACTGCTTGAGCCACTCTGTCAGCTCGGCCATGGTGATGGGCTCATCATAGTGCAGGCACATGTGGGTGAGGTATATCTTGCCCACATCCAGCGACAACCCCTCTTCGATGCACTCTTGGATGGAATGATGGGCATCCGGGTTCCAGTTGCGCTTCCAGAAGGTGGCATCCATGGCCAGGATATCCACGCCGCGGATGGCATCGGCTGTCTCGGGCGGCAGAGGACCGGTGTCCGATGCATAGAATAGGCGTGTATCGGCGCTCTCTATGAGGTAGCCATAGGTGCCCGGCGCATGCATGACGGGCAGCGCCGTATAGCGCACGCCGTCGAATTCGTGCACCGCAAACGGCTCAAGGTCATGGAAGCCCAAGCAGTAGTCCATATAGTGGAACTCTGCTAGGATGCCTTCCCGTGCAGCGGGGGAGGCGAACACGGGAAGCGGCTCGCCGCCGCGTACGAGCGCCACTAGATACTCGTATTCTCCCAACCCCCCTATATGGTCATAGTGGCAATGGGTGAACAGCGCCTCATCCACACGGCGCACACCTTCGCGCAGCAGCTGGTGACGTGCGTCGGGGGGCGTATCTATCACCAGGGTAGGAGTTTCGGCTTCGGGCAGCCCCGCCCTGCGCACCATCACGCCGCAATCCCCTCGGGCGAGGCTCGGATCTGCCCGAGCCTCCTCGCAAGCGGGGCATTCGCAGAAGAAAGAGGGTACGCCACAGCCTGCTGCGGTGCCCATGAATGTGAACAGATGCTCTGCCATCGATGCCTCCCGGGATATCCATAGCCGCTTGCCGTCTTCAACGAAACGCGCTTTGGTGCCTCTCCCGATTATACGGCTGAGTCGCTATAATCCAGGAGTACAGGGGGAAGCCTGTCCATTCGCGTGCAAGCGCGAAGGTTTAGAGAAGTAGAGAGGAAGGTTTATGGCGGAGATCGATATCCACGCAGAGGGAGTCGAGATGGTGAAGTCGCTTTGCTACTTCTGCCATGCGAACTGCGGTGTCCTTGCCTATGTCAAGGATGGGGATGTGATCAAGATCGAAGGCGATCCTGATTATTCCAGCCAAGGTGGCCTGTGCTGCCGCGGCACCAGCGCTCTTCTGCACGTGAATCACCCGGCCCGCATCAACCATGCGCTCAAGCGCGTCGGTGAGAAGGGCGAGGGCAAGTGGGAGCAGATCCCATACGATCAGGCGATCCAAGAGGTTGCCGACAAGCTGAATCAGATCAAGCAGGAATCCGGTGCCGAGTACGTGGCTTCAGCCGGTGGCACCACGCGCACCGATGACTGGGCACGCAGACGCTTCTTGAACCAGTTCGGCACGCCGAACGGGTTCCACAATGCTCTGTTGTGCTGGATCCCCACGTTCATGGCGGAGACCTGCGTTGCTGGTTGGTCACCCTTCGAGACCGATCTGGGTGCTGCCCGCAGCCTCATCCTCTGGGGCATGAACCCGGCGGCCTCCACGCTGGGCGGCATGCACGGCTACACTGACCTTCAGATGAATGGTCTCAAGATCATCGTCGTTGACCCGCGTTACTCGGAGACGGCATCCAAGGCTGATCTTTGGCTGCCTCTGCGTCCCGGTTCTGACGCGGCATTGGCCCTGGCTATCCTCCATACGCTCATCTTCGAAGGCCTCTACGACGTCGAATTCGTCACCAAGTGGTGCGATGGCTTCGAAGAGCTCATGGGCCACATGGCGGACTACTCGCCCGAGTGGGCTTCTGAGATCACCTGGCTGGAGCCGGATCAGATCCGTAACGCTGCGCGCATGTACGCCATGAACAAGCCTGGCTGCATCCAGTGGGGCTGCACGTGGGATCAGAATGGTTCCACCTCCACCACAGCCAGCCATGCCCTGGCACTCTGCCGCGCTATCACCGGCAACCTGGACGTGCCCGGTGGCGACGGCATGCCCGGCCCGGCTCTGAACTTCCTGACCGACGAGGAGATGGAAGCCAACGAGTGCCTGCCTGAGGAGATGAAGGCGAAGCAGATCGGCTCCAATAAGTTCAAGCTGACCAGCTGGCCTGGTTATCAGAAGATCTCCGACAACGCCATCCGCAAGTGGGGCAAGACCCTTCCCACCGAATGGTTCTGCGAGGCCCACGGCCCCAGCGTGTTCAAGGCTATCCTCACCGGCGACCCCTACAAGGTACGCGCCCTCATCTGCAACGCCACCAATCCGGTGAACTCCTATGGTGACGCGAAGATGGTGCTGGCCGCGCTCAAGGAAGTGGAGTTCCTGGTCACGGTTGATTACTGGATGACCCCCACGGCTCTGTTCTCCGACTATGTCTTCCCGGCCGCGGGTGCTCTGGAGCGTCCTACTATCATCACCCATTACGGCGCAACGGACTCTCTCATGGCCGGCCGCCGTGCCATCCAGCCCAAGTACGATCGCCACACCGACATGGTCTTCTGGCGCAAACTGGGCTTGGCCTGTGGGCAGGATCCGGAGATGTGGCCTTGGGAGACCGAGGAAGAGGCCTACTGGCACATCATCGAAGGCATCGGGCTTCCCATCGAGAGCTACAATGACTTCGTCGACATGGTCCGCATGTACTATCCGCCGCTGCATCAGGTGAAGTATGAGCAGAACGGTGGCTTCTGGACGCCTTCAGGCAAGGTGGAGTGCAATTCCACCATCCTGCGTGAGTTGGGTTACTCGGGCATGCCCATCTACACCGGCATGGCTGAATCTGAGCTTACCACCCCGGAGGTGGCAGCTGAATACCCCATTGTGCTCACCACCGGCGGCGGCTTCATGCCCTATCACCACTCTGAGCACTTCAACATGCAGGCCATTCGCTACCTCTATCCTGATCCCTACTTCTTCATCAATCCGAAGCTCGCTGAGAGCCTTGGTATCGAGCAGAGCGATTGGTGCTGGATCGAGACGCGTCGTGGTCGTATCAAGATGCGCGCCAGCGTTGAGCCCATCGTCGATCCGCGCGTTGTCATGTGCCCCCGTGGCTGGTGGTTCCCCGAGCGCGATGGTTCCGCTGACCTGAACAACCCATTCGGCTGCCTTGAGTCCAACGTCAACACGCTCACCTGCGTAGACGACCCTGATTGCGATCCCATGGGTGGCTCTTGGAACAACCGTGGCCTCATGTGCAAGGTCTACAAATGCGGCGAGGTGGACGCATCGTTCACTGCCGAGGATGCTCAGTTCTCCATCCCGGGCAATGCTGATACTCCTGGTATCCACATGATGCCCTCTGAGATGAAGCTCTGCCGCGAGCCCATTCCCTTCGAGGAGCCCCAACCCACTCGTGAGGTTCCTGAGGGCTATGTCTGGACGTGGCAGGATGATCAGATCTATCAGAAGGGCACCGGCTTCCGTCTGGATGAATCCGGCTGGCTGATCGATCCGAAGGACAAGGCATACATTGATGCCTACACCGGCTGGCGCTACGATGCCAACCAGGATTGCCTGGTGGATGTGAGCTCTGGCAAGAAGTACACCATGGATCGTCAAGAGATCGTGGAAGTGGCTGGCATCCGTACCTATCCCGGTCAGGATGCTCCCTATGAGATCTCAGGCCAGGCACTGGTTTGGGATAAGGAGAAGGGCTACGCCACCTTCGAAGGGGCGAAGGGCGAAGGCAAGATCTTCAACCCGGATACCCAGTGGGTCATCGGCATCGAAGACAACGTCTACTATGATCAGCATCGCGGTTATGCCTACGACCCGAATGACAACTGCCTCGTGGATATGGAGACGGGTCTGCGCTACACCATGAACTACGAGCAGATCACGGGTAATGAGGAGCTGCCGGTGAACGAGGCTGCCATTGCTGCTGAGGAGAACACCGATGCGGCTGCTGCAGCTGAGACTCAGGTGGAGATGGACGCCGCTGCAGCTGAGGCTGCCGAGGCCGGAGATACCGCTTTGGCTCAAGAGCTGGCCGAGGCTTCTTCTGACCCGGCTGCGGCAGATGAGGAGGTCAAGTAATGACGAGATATTGCATGGTCATCGACCAGCGTCGCTGCATCGGCTGCCATTCTTGCACGGTAGCTTGCCGCACCTGGAACGAGCTGCCCTTGGATATCGTGTACAACCCCGTACTGACCGAGGGTGTGAAAGGGGAGTGGCCCAACGTTCATAGGAACTGGACGCCCACCCTGTGCATGCATTGCGAGAAGCCCGCTTGCGTGCCTTGTTGCCCCACGGGTGCGAGCCAGCAGGATGAGGACGGTACGGTCTGGATCGAGTACGACAAGTGCATGGCTTGTCTCGCCTGCGTGAACGCCTGCCCCTACGGCATGCGCGATCAGTCGAAGATGCAGCCGCATCTGCACCGCTTCGTCCGCAAATGCACGTTCTGCCGTGACAAGCGCAAGATGGACCCTGATGCTCAGCCCTACTGCGTGGCTACCTGTCATCAGAAGGCCCGCATCTTCGGAGATTTGGATGATCCGAACTCCGAGGTGTCGAAGCTGGTCAATTCTGTTGAGACGGTCCGTCTGTTGGAGGACATGGGCACCGGCCCGCAGATCTACTACATTCCTGATTTGGGAGGTACTGCAAGATGAGAAGACATTTCTGGAAATGGCCCATCCCAACCTACCTGTTCCTAGGCGGACTGGGCGGTGGCATCTTCTGCCTCATCGCCGTGCTGTCCCTGTGCGTCTATCCCGGCGTGGACGCGGTCCCCATGGCCATGGCATGGCCTGGTTTCCTAGCCATCGTCGCCCTTGGCTTCGGCTGTCTGATGCTCGTGGCTGATCTGGGCCAACCTATGGTGTTCTATCGCGCTTTCGTGAAGAGCACGAGCGTTCTGGCTTGGGGTGCTCGCCTCCTCACGGTGTGCATGTTCTTCGGCTTGTTCTGGTTCGCCAGCTACGTGCCGTGGGATTGGTTCGCTCCTATCGCGAACTTCTTCGCGCCGTTCCGTGCCTTTAATATCGCCATCGCGGGCATTGCAGGCACGTGCATCATGCTCTATACGGGCATCTTCCTCTCTACCCTGAAGTCCCATGCCTTCTGGGCGACTCCGGCGCTCCCCGTGCTCTTCACGGTGTCCGCGCTCTCCACGGCTTGTGCAGCCATCTCGCTGTCCGCTGGTTGGTGGCCTGCCCCTCAGGGCATCTACACCGAGGCTGCGCTCATGAACCTCCTGGCTGCCCATGCTGTCCATGAGGTCGTGCATCTCGTGGATGTCATCCTGGTGGTCTGTGAGATCGTCGTCCTTCTGGTCATGGTGCTCTCCTTCCTGGGTGCTGGCAACAAGACAGCGAACCGCGTAGCCCACAAGTGGGTCCATGGTTCTTACGCCTTCGCCTTCTGGGGCGGCATGATCGCCATGGGTCTGGTGATTCCGGAACTGCTCTACATCGGCCTTCCCGAGACCATCGGCTCTACGGTCATCGCTCCTGTCCTCGTTCTTCTGGGCGGTTTGTTGCTCCGCTTCATGGTGGTCAACTCCGACGAGCGCGCTCCGCTGCCGGGCGAAGATATGTATTTCAAGAAGCTTCCGCCGAAGGATGCTGAGTTCATCACCAAGTGGACCTATGGTGAGAATCTGTTCTAGGATCTCAGCTCAGACGAGCTTCGCTCAGTTGTAATGAGACGCCCCGCATCTGCGGGGCGTCTTTCTTTTGCGGCCACGTGGTCGGCCCCTAGGTTCGCCTGTCGTTGCACCCGGGAAAACCATACGTGTCAGGTTGTCTGTAGGGGCCGACCAAGGTCGGCCCGGAGCATGTTGCATCAGCCCTCTGCTCTCATGAGGTTCGAACGGTCATGGGTGGCGATGATGAGTGTCCTATGCGCTCGATGCTCATGGATGAGCTGCGCGGCGTGCTGTGCATTCGCCTCATCCAATCCCGAGAAGGGCTCATCCAGCAGGAGGATCGATGAGGGGTGTGCGAGTGCTCGCGCCAGCTCAATGCGGCAGCGCTGACCGCCCGAGAGCGCCGAGACGGGTTTGCTCTCAAGTAGCGGCTCATCAGGGATGAGCTCATCCAGAAGATACCGCGCGAATCTGAGCTCTTGTTCGCTGGATGCCACAAGGGCGAGGTTCTGAGGGGCGCTTAGGCTCTCGATAAGGCGCGGTTCCTGGAAGGCCATGCTCGGAGCGCATATTGGGAGCACCGAGGTGGGGGAAACCTTGTCGAAGGCGTCCAGCTGCGCGATGATGCGAAGGGTCGTGGTCTTGCCTGAACCCGACGGCGAGGTCAGCCGTGCGATGCTGCCCCGCTCCACCTCAAGGGAGAAGCCTTCCAGTACTGGTTCTCCGCCAAAGAATCTCCATCCGTCACGGATGATGACAGCCTCGGCAGGGGGCATCGGCGGCGCTTGGTCCGTTGGTGTGGCTCGGGCATATTCCCTATTCAGGATGCGTGCAGGCAGCTTCGCCGTCGCATCCACGGCAGCGATGACGATCCTCTCCGAGAGCCATCCCAATGCGATGATCACGGCGGTCCAGGCCACGATGGATGACATGTCCAGCGATAGCTTCCCCAGGTAGATCTGCTCTCCGATGGAGAGGGTGGGAAGCCCGATGAGCTCGCAGGCGACCCCTGCCTTCCAGGCCATGCCCGTGCTCGTGCGCGCTGCTGCACGCACGAAGGGGGCTGCTTGAGGCCAGCGTACGAAAAGGCTGCGTCGCCAACCTCTCACCTGGAAGGCCTCCAGCATCTGGTTGGTCGCGGGGTCCGCTGTGCTGTGGGCTTCGAGCATGGCGAAATAGAACGGAGGGAGCACGACCAGGCCAACGGCGATGGAGGTGGCAAGGCTCGATCCGTACCAGACCAAGAGCAGTGCTATCACGCAAACGATAGGCGTGCTCTTCATGCCATGAAGCGTAGGTGCGAGGAGCGTTCGGGCAGCCTCGGATCTCCCCGCGACGGCGCCGAGCAAAAGACCGAGGATACAGGCGACAGCGAACCCGGCTGCTATGCGCCCTGCTGACCATCCGATGACGAGCCAAGAGGCAGGGGTGAGGATATCACGGAGCAGTGCGTCGAGCGCTTCGAGGGGGCCGCAGAAGAGCAGGGGATTTCCGATGGCCCAGGAGGCGAGCTGCCAGAGGATGAGCCATGCTCCGATGGTGCCGAGCTGCTTGAGGGCAGTCTGCATCCTAGAGATGGTAGAACCCATCATCAGGAAGGCCACCGACGATGGCATTCGGTGCCCACAATAGGAGCTCTTGGAGGTAGCCAGAGATGGCAGCGTGCATCTCTTCGCCGTTCAAGCAGACCACATTGCAAAGCGGGATGGCTGTCTTTGCGATGGCTGCATTGGGGATGATCCCAAGCTCCGCCACCGTATCTGCTACAGCGGCAGGGTCATTGGCTGCAGTATCCGCTGATGTTCGGTGATCCTTGAGGAAGCGAGTCACGGCATCCGGATGCTCTTCCAAGAATGATGTTCGCACGACAGTGACGCCAGTGACGAAACGGCTGCCCTCAGCAAGGGAGGACGCATCGCCAGCAGCTAGGAGATCCCATTGCTCGGTCAGATCGAGCACATTGGCCAAGGAGGCATCCTGCGCTACAGCGGAGGTGGCGAAGGGTTGGGGCACGATGCCGATGGCGCTCGCATCCGTTGCCAGCAGTGCAACCACTTCTGCTGGCTCTGAGCGGAACTCCAAGGTTACATCAGCCTCAGAGAGTCCTGCCTTCGCCAGGAGCGCCCGGACAGTGTACTCAGGGACAGTGCCCTTGCCGGTCATGTAGATGGTGCGCCCGGCAAGGTCGGCCATGGTGGCTCCGCTGTCCTTGAGGGCATCGTCTGCAGTCAATCCATAGAGGACACCGAGCGTATTCACGTCGATGGCCTTGATGCCTTTCTCTGTGCGGTGGTAGAGCGTAGCGGCAAGGTTGACGGGTATAAGGGCGATGTCCACCTCTCCCGATGCCAGCTTGGGCGCTATCTCGTCTGCAGTGGCGTAGATCTGGAAGTCATAGGAGCTTCGCGTCTCTTCCTTCATCATGGCAGCGAGCCCGATGGAGGTCGGGCCCTTCATGGATGCAACACGCACGGGCGTACCTGCATCCCCTGTGCTCTCTTGATGCTGCGCCGCATCTGAGGAGGGCTGACTGTCGGAAGTGGCAGTACAACCGAAGAGCAGGCAACCCACGAGCGCGAGCAGTACCGCTGCCAGAGTGAGGGGTGCCGTAGACCGGGCGTTCACGTTAAGTTCAAGTTTCATGAGCTATCCATTCGCGTGGAGGGATATCTGGCTATCCTACAATATCGAATCTCAGATATCGTGCAGAGCCTACGGAGGAGCAGGCCTATGGCATTGATGGAGATAGAGAAGCCCCGATCGGCGCAAGGGGTGATCGATGAAGTCTGTCAGACGATCGTGCGGCGCGCAACGGCGGGGTCGGCGGGCATCTGTCCTGTCGAGCTCGCAGGCGCATTCGTCAGCTTGTGTGCAGCCCAGTCGTGTGGGAAGTGCGTGCCCTGTCGCATAGGGTTGGCCCAGATAGGCGCTTTGATCGACGCTGTGCTCGATGGCGATGCCACGAAGGCGGATCTGGATGTGCTCGAACGCACGGCCCGGACAGCTTACGTGAGCGCTGATTGTGCCATCGGCTATGAAGCAGGTGCTATGGTGCTTCGTTCGCTCAAGGGCTTCCGTCATGACTTCGAGGCACACGTACGCACGGGCCGTTGTGAGGGAGGACCCCGGGATGCAGTGCCGTGTGCTGCAGGCTGTCCAGCTCACGTGGATATACCCGGCTATGTGTCATTGGTTGGTGCAGGCCGCTTTGCGGATGCCGTTCGCCTGATCCGCAAGGATAATCCGTTCCCGCTGGCGTGCGGGCTCATCTGCGAGCATCCGTGCGAGCTCACGTGTCGGCGCGGAGTAGTGGATGATGCGATCAACATCCGTGCGCTCAAGCGCTATGCGGTCGATCATGCACCGGAGATGTTCGCGGTGGATGACGAAGATGAGATCGAAGGCGTAAGCACAGGCGCGGACACGGATGCAGCTGATGGCGAAGGTGAGCGCGGATCCGCGGCCGCATCTGCTCCCTATCATCATCCCGAGACGGGTAAGCGCGTGGCTGTCATCGGCGGCGGTCCTGCGGGCTTGAGCGCTGCGTACTATCTGGCGCTCATGGGGCACGCTCCTACCGTATTCGAGCAGCGTGAGCATTTGGGCGGTATGATGCGCTACGGCATCCCCGCTTATCGCTTCCCGCGCTCTGAGCTTGACCGCGAGATCGCGTGGATCGTATCCCAGGGCATCGATGTGCGTTTGGGTATCACGGTGCCGAATGACATCACTTTGCAAGAGATGCGCCGCGATTTCGATGCGGTCTATATCGCCATCGGCGCCCATGATGAGAAGACCCTTGGACTTGAGGGCGAGAATGCCGAGGGGGTGCTCTCTGCTGTTGAGATGTTGCGCGCCATCGGAGACGGTTTCCTCCATCATTTCGAAGGTCAGCGCATCGTGGTCGTGGGCGGCGGCAACGTTGCCATGGATGTGGCCCGTACATCCATGCGCTTGGGAGCCGAGTCAGTCCAGGTCGTCTATCGCCGCCGCGTCGAAGATATGACAGCTCAAGCTGAGGAGATAGAAGGTGCCATCGCTGAGGGCTGCGAGATATGCGAGCTCATGGCCCCGGTCCGTATCGTCACAGAGGACGAGCGCGTGGTAGGGCTGGAGGTGCAGCCACAGGTCATCGGAGCCGTCGATCACGGACGCCCGAAGCCGGTCAAGGCTGCGCGCCCCACCGAGGTCATCCCGTGCGACCGGGTCCTCATGGCAGTGGGCCAAGCGGTGGGGGCCGCCGCCTTGGATGCAGGGGATCTGCCCGTCGAATGGGGTCGCATCGTGGCAGGCCCGTTCGGACAGGTGCCCGGTGTGGAAGGTGTATTCGCAGGCGGTGATTGCGAGACGGGTCCGGCGACGGTCATCCGTGCCATCGCTGCAGGTAAGGCAGCTGCGCGCAATATAGACGAGTTCCTCGGTTTCGATCACATCATCTCGGTGGATGTGGACATCCCTCCTGCCTGTGCAGCGGATCGTGCACCCTGCGGCCGCTCGAACACGATGGAGCGCAGCGCCCAAGACCGTATGGCTGACTTCGCCATGATGGAGCATGGCTTGACCGCACAGGAAGCGATCCAGGAATCCGGTCGCTGCCTGCGTTGTGATAGGTTTGGTCTCGGTGCGCTGGGGGGAGGAAGGACGTTCTCATGGTAAAGGCCATCATCAATGACATCAGCATCGAGATGCCCGAAGGATCCTCCATCCTGAGCGCCGCCCACGCTGCGGGTGTTTCGGTGCCGACGCTCTGCACCATCAAGGATGTGAGCGATATCGGCGCATGCCGTGTATGCGTAGTAGAGGTGGAGGGGTGCGAGCGCCTGGTGCCTGCTTGCAACACCCCTCTTGAAGAAGGCATGGTCATCAAGACGGATACGCCGCGGGTGCTCGAGGCGCGTCGGGTGAATGTCAGCCTGCTCCTCTCCCAGCATAAGGTTGAGTGCGCCCTGTGCGTGCGCAACGGCAATTGCGTGCTGCAGAGCTTGGCACAAGAGCTCAATCTTTTGGATGTGCCCTATGAGGCTTCCATTCGCACCGAGGCCTGGGATGGCGCCTTCCCGCTCATCCGGGATGGGTCGAAATGCGTGCGCTGCCTGCGCTGTGTGCAGATATGCAGCAAGGTCCAAGGTTGTGATGTGTGGGAGGTCAAGAACCGTGCTACACGGATGGATGTGGGCGTGTGTGCGGGCTTGCCCATCCAAGAGGCGGGTTGCACGCTCTGCGGGCAGTGCATCACCCATTGCCCCACAGGGGCGCTTCGGGTGCGAGATGACGTGAATGCGGTCTTGGAAGCCTTGGCTGATCCGGATGTCGCATGTGTGGTGCAGGTGGCACCGGCCGTGCGCACCTCCTGGGGCGAGGCGCTGGGGCTGTCTTTGGAGGTGGCTACCGAAGGTCGTCTTGCAGCCACGTTCAAAGCGCTCGGGTTCGACTATGTATTCGATACGAACTTCGCAGCTGACATGACCATTATGGAGGAAGGGAGCGAATTCGTAGAGCGCTTGGGGGGCTCCGGCGATCTGCCGTTGCTCACCTCGTGCTGTCCGGGGTGGGTGCGCTATCTCAAGGCGCATAGGCCAGGATGGCTTGGCAACCTCTCCAGCGCGAAATCACCTCAACAGATGTTCGGGGCGTTGTTGAAGGAGCATGTCGGCCCGAAGCTCGGCATGACCTCTGAGAACGGACCGACGCGCATCTTCCACGTCTCTTGCATGCCCTGCGTGGCGAAGAAGTACGAGGCGGCTGTGGAGGAGATGGCGCGCGAAGAGGGTGCGGATGTAGATGCGGTGCTGACAGTGCGTGAGCTCATTCGCCTCGTGCGCCTCATGCACGTGGATGTTGCGCAGCTGGCGGAGATTCCCTTCGATGACCCCATGGACGAAGGGTCGGGCGCTGCGGTCATCTTCGGTGCTACGGGTGGTGTCATGGAGGCGGCGCTTCGAAGCGCGTACTTCCTGGTGAACGGGGTCAACCCCGATGCGGATGCGTTCTCTGACGTCCGTGGCATGGACGGGTGGCGTGAGCGCACCTTCGATATCGGTGGCGGATGCGTGCGCGTGGCCATTGCCAGTGGCTTGGCCAATGCGGCACGGCTGTTGGATGCTCTGGAAGCGGGGGATGTGGACTATGATTTCGTGGAAGTCATGGCATGTCCGGGTGGTTGTGCTGGCGGTGGAGGACAGCCAATCCATGAAGCGCGTGAGCTCGCTGGGGATCGGGGGCGGGTGCTCTATGACCTGGATCAGTGTCGCGCAGTGCGCTTCAGCCATGAGAATCCTCATGTGAGCGCATGCTATGAGGACTTCTTGGGATCCCCGCTCTCAGAGTGCGCTCATCACTTGCTCCATACCGATCAACAGACGTGGAAGCTGTAGCACCGCGCAGATAGCACTGCGCAGGTGTGCGAAGCGTTCCATCCCATGGGATGCGGCCCCTCGGCTCGGGTTTGCCTGGGGGCCCTCTGCCCACTATAATCACCCCAACATTAGACACTATCCTATAGATGAGGATGCACTGTGGCTGACCTCAAGATCACTGATGCGCTCACGGGCGACATCATCGAATTCGACTTTGGCACGCAAGGTGCGCAGGTGGTCCCCACCCCTGGTGCGTCTGCTGCCGTGAAGGCGACATCGCTCTTCTTCCCGGGGTGTTCCTTCATCAACTATGCCATGCCGCTAGTGGCTGCCACGTTCGATCTCCTGCAACAGGCTGGGGAGGTGGATGGGATATCGGTGCTGTGCTGTGGCAAGATCCTTTCCTATGAGCCGGAAGGACAGCTTCTGCGGGATGCCTTCGAGGAGGATCTGCGGCAGCATCTGGTAGATGCGGAGATAGAGCGCATGGTGTGCGCCTGTCCCAATTGCGTGAAGGCGCTGCGCGAGGCGCTCAGCTTGGATCCCCGCACGAAGGACATCAAGATAGAGGCACTGCCCGAGGTGTTGGCGGCGCGCGGGTATCGCTTGGATCCCCCGGTCTGTGCGCGCCTCATCAAGGGGGATGCGGACGCAGGCGTGCTCCTCTGCACCCATGATTCATGCCCTGACAGGGAATACGGCCAGTTCGCCGATGGGTTGCGTGCGCTCATGCCGGAAGGCCTTTGGGTTGATCCCACCCATGCTCGCAAGCGTTCTATCTGCTGCGGATCCCTGCCCCGGGCCGCTGGCAAGTTCGAACAGGCGGACAAATGCGCGCTCTTGAATGGCCAGGAGGCGAAGGATATCGAAGCGGATGCCATCGTCACGGCCTGCATGAGTTGCACGTTCCAATTGAACATGGCTCAGCCCTACGTCCAGTGCGTGCACTACTTGGAGCTCTTGTTCGACTGGCGCATCGACTGGCGTACCGTCGGCTCATGGATGAAGCTACGCTTCCTGTTCGACGAGACGCTCGGCGCTACCGAGGCGCAAAGCGACGACCGTACCTTCGCTGGCCTCGGTGGGAAGCCAAGCTCTAATGCGACGGTGGCTGATGAGAAGGCGCGTGCTTGCGAAGGGCAGGGCGGCTTGGATGCGCAGGATGCGGAGGCGGCGAAGGACGTCGCGCTCTCGAATGTGAATGTTGCCACCATCATCGAAGAGGATCGCTGAGCCCATGGAGCAGCGCAAGACGAACTGTCACTTCTGCGGGTATCTCTGCGGCTTCATCGCCGATGTGCAGGATGGCCGCATCGTGGGCCTTACCCCTGATCCTGAGCGCTACCCCTATGATGAACAGGTGCTGGCAGGGTGCCAGCGTTGGAGGATGAACCTGGATGTGCTCGACGGAGCTGACCGGGTGAATCATCCCCTCAGACGCAAGGGAGAGCGGGGGAGCGGTCAGTGGGAGCGCATATCCTGGGACACGGCTCTGGATGAGATAGCCGATGCGCTCTGCCGTCTGAGGGACGAGCACAACCCCGGAGTGGTGGCTTCTTTGATCGGCGGCCCCCATACCTCCTTCTGGCCGCTTCATCGGTTCATGTCGCTCTTCGGCTCTCCCAACAATGCAGGTATCGGCCAGATCTGCTGGAATCCGCGCATCTGGTCGGATACGCTCGCCTTCGGCTGGACCATCGAGCCTGACATCACCGAGCAGACCGAATGCTTGCTGGTGTGGGGCACGAATCCGGCCGAATCGGACAATTCCGTCTTCTGGCGGTCTCTCTTGAAGATGTCCAAGGTGGGACGACCCAAGATCGTGGTCATCGACCCGCGTTTCACGAAGACCGCTCGCATCGCTGATTTGTGGGTGCCCCTCAAGCCGGGAACGGATTGCACCTTCGCCTTGGGGCTGCTCCACGTCATCATCGAAGAGGACCGGTTCGACCATGCCTTCGTTGATGAATGGTGCGTGGGATTCGAAGAGCTACGTGCCCATGTGGCCCCCTACACCCCTGAACATGTGGGCGAGGTCTGCGGTCTTGAACCGGAGCTGGTGCGCGATGTGGCCCGCACCTTCGCTCAGTCTCCTTCGGCTATCATCACGGGCCGTGGTATAGATCAGATAGGCAAGAACGTTCTGCCCACCCATCGGGCCCGGTGCGCTCTTCTGGCCATCTGCGGCGATGTTGACCGTCCCGGTGGCTGCTCTCTGCTCCAGACGAGCGATTTCACCTCCGAGCTCGACTTGGAATGCACGCTGGAGGAGTGGGACACGCTCTCCGAGCTCAGCTTGAATACGGGCCATACGCCCCTTCAGAGCTATGAAGGCTATGGGCGCGTGAAGGGGCTCATGGATGCTGTGGGCAAGCGCCTTCCGGCCCGCTACCTCACCAGCGTGCATCCTGATCTTTTGCTGAGAGCCATGGAGGGTCAGGGGCGCTATCCGGTGCGGGCGGCTATCGTCGAGGCCACCAATCCGCTGCTCACCTATGCCGACACCCACCGGGTGCTCGAGGCGTTCAAGGGGTTGGACCTATTGGTGGTGCTGGACTACTACCTGACCCCTACGGCTGCCCTGGCTGATTACGTCCTGCCTTCGGCTGGTGCCATGGAGCGCTCTACCTTCCAGGCCCATGGGGGCGTTGCGAACTTCGTCTACGGGGGTGCGAAGGCCACAGATCCTTACTATGAGCGCAGGTCTGACTATGAGATCTTCCGGGAGTTGGGTTTGCGCTGCGGACAGGAAGATTACTGGCCTGATGCCACCTTCGAAGAGGCGTGCGAGCGTGTGCTAGCGCCTACAGGCTTGGACTGGGAGGGGTATTGCCAGATGGGCATGTATGCTGTGCCGGTACCACCCCTGAAGCATGAGGAGCCCTTGGAGGACGGCAGCAAGCGTGGGTTCGCCACCGCTACGGGCAAGGTAGAACTCGCCTCAGACGTGCTGGAGGCCATGGGTTCCACGCGCCTTCCTGTACCCGCAGAGGGTTACTCCCTCTGTTCCGAGGATTTCCAGAAGGTGCGCGAAGAGGAGGGTTGGACTCACCTGACCCTCATCACGGGAGGTCGTCGTCAGCCCTATAACGCTTCCATGTACTTCAATCATCCGCCCTTCCGCCACCGGAAGCCCTATCCGCTGGCTGAAGTGAGCCAGGCAACGGCAGACCGATTGGGTGCGAAGGCGGGAGATGTCGTAGCGCTCGCCACCGACAAGGGAGAAGCGCGATTCGTCCTGGATATAATCCCCATGATCGAAGGTGTGATCCATGCAGACTACGGTTGGTGGCATCCAGAGAAGACCGTTCAAGCCCCTGGCTTCGGCGGCATCTTCGAGAGCAATATCAATACGCTCACCAGTTGCTCCCTTGCCCAGTCTGAACCCATGATCGGGACCTGGGCCTATAACGCCATGGACTGCATGGCCAAGGTGGATGACGTGCATCTGACCTGGTCGGATGCCATAGTGAAGAAGAGTTCCTTCGCCTGAGCGCGGAGGACGGATGAGAATGCAAGGAGATACGATGACCGAACGCAAGCAAGCGCTCTTGGTATTCAGCAAACCGCCCATCCCGGGCATGGTGAAGACGCGGCTCACCAAGGCTCATGGCGGCATCTTCACCGACGAGCAGGCAGCTCAGTTCTTCAAGCTCAGCCTCTATGACGTCTCAGAGCTTGCCATGCATGCTCTCATAGAGATGCAGCGGGACAATGATGCGCTGGTGGCGGCAGACCCCAGCGCTGACAAGGTCACCTATGACTTCTTCCTGTCCACCACTCCTGCCAGCAACCTGCCTCTCATGAAGGAGACCTTCGACGAGATAGGCCCCTGGCCCATGGAGATCCACTTCCTGACGGATTCCGGTGCCACCTTCGATGACCACTTCGACGACGCCATTGCCCAGATCTTCGCCATGGGCTATGACAACATCGTCTCCATTGGCGGAGACATCCCTACGCTGCCCAAGTCTGACCTCAAATACGCGTTCCAGTGGCTGGAGTACTTCCAGTCCATTGGGCGTCCTGGCTTCGTGCTAGCCCCCTGTCAGGAATGCGGCACCTCGCTGATCGGCCTGTCCAAGGACACGCCCATAGATAACCAAGGCGTCTACTACAACAAGGATGGCGTACCTGCCTTGGATGCCTATATGCGCAAGATCGAAGAGGCGGATATCCCGGTGGCCTACTTCTCCCCGGTGGCTGACATCGACGAGACCACAGACCTCGCCCATGCCATCTCCTGCATGAAGGCCATCCGCAAGGCAGCTCAGTTCCAATCAGAGCTCTTCGTGCCGAATCGGGTGCTCACCTGGTGCGATCTCATGGGCATCAGCGTATCCACACCGCCTAATGAAGAGCATGACCCAAGGCAGTATATCGATGCAGAATAGAGACCTCCTTCATACCACCCGGGCGCTCTGCCCGGATTGCTTGCGTGAGCTACCTGCTGAGGTATATGCAGACGCTGAGGGCATCGTGTGGATGGAACGCACGTGCCCTGAGCACGGGGTGCTTGCCACTCGCATGTGGCCGGATGCGGATCACTATCAGTGGTTGTGCTCCGAGGCCTTTCCGAAGACGCGTCCGCAGAACACCATCCCGGCTACGGAGGACTGTCCCTTCGGCTGCGGGACGTGCGCTCGTCATGGGCGGCGCGGGACGCTCCTTGAGATAGAGGTCACCCGCAACTGCAATCTGCATTGTCCGGTTTGCTTCGCTTCCTCTGAGACAGGCGAATATGACCCCACCATGGAAGAGATCAAGGCCATGTACCAGGTCATCGCAGATGCTGTGGGTACGGATGGGGCCGTTCAGCTCACGGGGGGAGAGCCTACCACCCGCAAGGATCTGAAGGACATCATCTATCTGGGCCGAGAGATGGGCTTTTGGGGCATAGAGGTCAACACCAACGGATTGGTCATCGCGAACAATCCTGGGTATCTGGAGGATCTGGTGGGTGCCGGGCTCACAGGCGTCTACCTCTCCTTCGATGGGCTCACTCCTGAGGTCTACGAGGCCACCTGCGGTCGAGATATCCTAGCCACCAAGCTCAAGGCCATCGAACGCTGTCGCGAGTGTGGGATCCAAGTGGTGCTCTCGGTAGCAGTGGTGGCTGGCGTGAATGACGATCAGTTGGGGGATCTGCTCCGCTTCAGCCTTGAGAACTCCGATGTCGTGGCGGGCCTTGCCTTGCAGCCGGCCTTCACCTCGGGCCGTTTCGATGCCACCCGGGCCATCCCCATGTCCTCCGGGGATGTCATCTTCAATCTCTGCGCTCAATCCGACGATCTCCTGGAGGTGCGGGATGTGTGGCCGCTCGGGTGTTCGCATCCTCTATGCGACACGGGCGTCTTCCTGGTGAAGTCACCCCAAGCCGTCCATGGGAGCGGGTTCATTCCCGCCACTCAGCTCATGACCATGGAGGAATACGCTGAGGGGTACAGCCCGGATTCACCCCAGGGCTCCGTGTTCTTGGATATCCTGGTGTCGAAGGGCGTTCCTGTCTCCGACGGCCTTTCGGTCATCGTGATGAACTACATGGATGCCTACAGCATGGATACGGATCGGCTGCGTGAATGCTCCATGATGGTCTGCGTGCCTGATGGCCGCGCCATCCCGTTCTGCTCCTACCATCTGACCAATAGCGCGGGCCAGCGCATCTACCCACCCTGGTGCAAAGGGCCCTCTCCGCTCTCGGAAGCTGCGAAGGAGGGTACCTGTGGCTGAGTATCGGATAACCAATGACCCGGATCGGTGCGTCAAATGCGGTCTGTGCGTGGCGTTCTGTCCCATCCCCGGCATCCTGGAAGTGGGGGAGGATGGTCATCCTCACGTCATCAGCGCCGAGGAATGCGTCGGTTGCATGACCTGTTCGGGTAACTGTCCGAAGCGCGCCCTTGCGGTGGAGGCACTCGGGGAGGCGGTCTTCGATCCGTTCGCGGGCGAAGAGCGGGCGAAGCCCTTGGATGTGGCTATCCAGCAGGAATATGCCCAGCTCCAACGCACCATCATGGAAGCGCTCGATCTGCGATGGCAACCGGTGGCCGTGAGCCTCATAGAGGCCGATGAGCTTCTGCCGGATGTACCGATCCCCTCTGAGAACCTGCGCTTCTGTCAGGCTATGATGGCCGCGCGTCGGGGTGCTTCCATCCTCATGCCGCCCCATCGGCATTCGTGCCCTGACGGCACTTCCATCTTCGGCATGACCGGTGTCCCTCCGAAGCTGGCAACGGGAGAGATCTACGTGCTGTTCCATAAGGTGGAGACAGCTGAAGCCGCTGCGCGCATGGTGGCTGAGCGGCCGACGCTGCCGCCGAAGAGCCGCCGAGCCACCTACGTGGCACCCTTGGCTGCCACCGTCCGCGTCCCTGAGGTGGTGGTCTTCACCGGCACTCCCGAGCAGATGATGTGGCTTTCCATGTCCATGAGCTACTACACCGGTCATCGCCATGACTTCCATGCCTCCGGATTCAACTCCATGTGCGTGGAAGCGGTGCTCTTGCCGCTGTCCAACGATGAGCCCAACATCACCTTCGGCTGCTATGGGTGCCGGGCGGCAACGGACGTGGGAGATGACATGATGTTCATGGGTGTTCCCACCCACCTTCTGCCCACCATTGCGAAGGGTGCTGTGGAATTGGCGAAGAAGGCCATCCCGGACTCCCGGAACAAGATCTATGTGCCACCCATCATGTGATCATGGCCGATCTGTTCACATTGCGCCCAGCCACTCAAGAGGACATGGCTCTGATAGATGCCTATGCCCTGGCTGAGGGGATGGACGCTGTGGGGAGTCCGGAGGGCATCACGGTGGCTCAGAATGCCGAAGGGGAGCCTGTGGGCTTCCTGCGGCTGGTCTTGGGAGCCAACGGCTTCTGGCATGTGAATCCGGTGGTGGTCTACGGTCCCTGGCGCGGATACGGGGTAGGTCGTGCGCTCACTGAAGCAGCCTTGGCTGAGAAGGGGGAGCTCAGGTTAGTGGCGCGGGGAAGCGCTGTACCCTTCTATGAGCGAGAAGGTTTCGCTGCCTGTGCCTGGGATGAGGTCGATCTGACCGTCACCGAAGACTGTGACGGCTGTCCCTACAGGGCCGAATGCGCACCCGTGCCCATGGTCAAGATAAGAACGTGATCCTGCTAGCCTGCGTCTGATTCGTGCATGCAGGTGGGAGTGGGGGGGAGGTCTATCCCCAAAGCGCAGGCGGCCTGTTCCCGCAGTTCCTCGATGGTGAGCTCATAGCAGGCCAGGGCATCTATCCAACGGCGAAGGCAGGAGAAGCCCTTGTCCGTGAGGGTGAACATGCGCTTCGCCGATCCCTGCTGGGGCATAGCCCATTCGCTGGTCACCAATCCGGATGCTTCCATGCGCTTGAGAGCGCGGTAGATGCCGGTGGCATCCGGTTTCTTGCCCCCGAACATGGGCGAGGCTGAGCATTTCTGCACGATGATATAACCGTGCATGGGTTCTTTGGCTTGGGCGAGCAATGTGAGGATGGTGGGCTGAGAGAGCCTGCTCAGCGACTTGCCGAGCTCAGAGCATTCGGCCAGGTCAGAATCTGACTGAGGATGACAGCCGCTCCACATGATGCTTCCCTTCGATCAAGCAATCCGAAACCAGTATCCATAATCTCAAACTATGATCCATTTGTCGATATTTCGTCTGCAAAGCATTGGCAACATGAAATATATCGGGGATGAGAGGTACTGCAGCTTCACCGTTGACGCTGCGCCTCTGCAGCCGTCGCGCCCTGCGCAGGGCAGCTCTTTGGATTAGAATCTTGTCTTCTTGAGAAACGCTCCAGTCAGGAGGATCTATGTGTGGGATCGTGGGATTTGCCGGGGATAAGCCTTGCGTGCCTATCCTGCTAGAGGGTCTGAAGCGGCTCGAGTATCGCGGCTATGACTCAGCGGGCATCGCTGTTGAGGAAGGCGCCACCATCCAGACGGTCTGTCGCAAGGGGAAGATCGCGGCGTTGGAGCAGTCTTTGCAGGGTATCCCTCTTACAGGCACCTGTGGTATCGGTCACACGCGTTGGGCCACTCACGGGGTGCCCTCAGAGTTGAACGCCCATCCTCATAGCTCCTGTGACGGGAAGATCGCCATCGTCCACAATGGCATCATAGAGAACCATACCGAGCTTCGACGCATCTTGGAGGGGAGGGGCCATCGCTTCACCTCCCAGACCGACTCCGAGGTCATCGCCCACCTCATCGAAGACGCCTATACCAAACTGGCCTTCGAAGGATCCGAATCCGATGACCTGACCGATGCTCTCGGCCAACGCCAGCCCCATACCCCCGAAGACGAGCTGCGTCATGATGAGCCTTCGCTTTTGGCCCAGGCGGTGAACATGGCTTGCGGCTTCCTCATCGGCTCCTGGGCTCTCTGCGTGCTCTCTGAGCTCGAACCAGGCACCATCGTCTGTGCCCGCAAGGAATCGCCGTTGGTGCTGGGAATCGGCAAGGATGGTGTTCATGTAGCCTCTGATATGGCGGCATTGGCAGGATCGGTGCGTGAAGCCTGTGTTCTGGTGGATGGTCAGCTCGCCGAGGTCACGTCTCATGGCTTCGACGTCTTCCGGTCATCGGGGATGGAGCTGCACCTTACGGAAGCTGAGCTGACCCCGCTCGATCCCACCTTTCAAGGGGCTGATAAAGGGCGCTTCCCTGATTTCATGCTGAAGGAGATATTCGAACAACCTCGGGTCATCCGTGATACATTGGAGAATCGCTTCGACGGCGGCAAGCTCTCCATTGACGAACTGGAGCTCTCCCATGAGGAGATGAACCTGATAGACAGGGTTTGCGTCATCGCTTGTGGGACCAGTTACCATGCATCGCTGGTGGCCAAGAATCTGATTGAGGGTTGGGCGCGCATCCCCTGTGAGGTAGAAGTGGCCAGCGAATTCCGCTACCGCAACCCCATCATCACCCCCACTACGCTGGTGGTGGCTGTCTCCCAGTCGGGGGAAACGGCAGATACCCTTGCTGCCATCCGCGATGCCCGCATCAAGGGGGCGAAGGTATTCGGCATCACCAATGTCTTGGGATCACCGGTGGCGCGGGAATCCGACGGTGTCATCTACACGCGGGCGAACAAGGAGATAGCGGTGGCCTCCACCAAGAGCTTCACCGGTCAGTTGGTCTCCTTGACGTTGCTGGCCCTGCTCTTGGCCCAGGCCAAGGGCCGTCTCGTTCGTGGTCAGATGCGGCTCCTGTTCGCGGAGCTGGCTCAGACGGCCGAGCAGGCTGAGGTCATCTTGGGGAACACCCAAGCCATCCAGGCTGCTGCTCAGGCCTGCAAGGATTCGAAGAGCGCCCTGTTCATCGGACGGGGTATGGGGGCTGCCGTAGCTGAGGAGGGTGCGCTCAAGCTCAAAGAGGTAAGCTATCTCCATGCTGAGGCGTATCCGGCCGGTGAGATGAAGCATGGTCCCATCGCGCTGATCGAACCCGGTTTTCCGGTCATCGCAGTGGCCACGGAGAGCCCTACCTACGAGAAGGTGCTCTCCAATATCCAAGAGGCGAAGGCTCGGGGTGCCATGGTGGTAGCGGTGGCGACAGAAGGGGATGAGCGCATCGGCGGCTATGCTGATCACGTGATATCCATCCCGAAGGTGCGCGATGCCTTCTCGCCCATCACGGCCATCATCCCGCTTCAGATGTTGGCGCGTCAGATAGCGCTCCTCCGGGGCTGCAACATCGATCAGCCGCGGAACCTGGCCAAGTCCGTCACTGTGGAGTAGCAGCCATGGCACGCAGTAAGAAGGCCCAGGCCGCCATCGATGATGCCCTTTCCATCAGCCAGGCCCAATCCAGCGTAGGGTTGGGGGTCGATCTGGTGGAGGTGGATCGCATGGAGCGGATCCTCGCGCGCACTCCTTCATTCAAAGAGAAGGTGTTCAGCGAAGGAGAGCGCACCTATTGTGACCGACAGAAGCGGCCCGCTATGCACTATGCAGCTCGCTTCGCTGCCAAGGAAGCCGTGGTGAAGGCGTTAGGGTGCGGCTTCACCGATGGCGTTTCCGTGCGGGATGTGGAGGTCAGGCGCTCGTCAGCCGGTAGGCCGGAGGCTATCCTCTCGGGCCGCGCCCAAGAGGTGGCCCAAGAGCACGGCGTGACGGAGATACCCCTCTCTCTTTCCCATACGCGCACCGATGCCATCGCCTGTGCCATGGCATTGAATGCCGATGCAGCGAAGAAGCAGGTGGCGAAGGTCTCGGCTGCTGATGAGCTGGCGCGTCGGTTCAAGGAGACGCGCTCCCTGTTGGATGAGATAGACGCTCCGGCGCCCGAGGCCGAAGAGGATCGTGGATGAGGGTCAACGTGGTGTCGGCGAAGCAGCGCAGCTTGAAGTCGTTGCTTCCCCTTCCAGCTGCTGATGCCAACAAATACACACGGGGCAAGCTGACCGTCATCGGAGGGTCAGCACGCTATCCTGGCTCGGCATGCCTTGCCGGTGCCGCTGCATTCCGGACGGGTGCGGGCTATGTGGAATGCCTGTGCGCTCCGGAAACGGTGCCGCTCATCCAAGGATACATGGCATCCCTTGTGGCCCGTCCCTGGGATGCGGAGGCAGTGCGCGCCTCTTTGGGTGCTCCGGTGGATGAACACCATCCTCAGGCCTGTCTCATCGGGTGCGGCATGGAAGATGACGGAGCCCATCAACGCGCTCTGGTCGAAGAGGCTCTGACCACTTGTGCCATTCCTCTCATCTTGGACGGGGGGGCGCTGAGGGTGGTCGGCCAGGCTTCATTGAAAACACTCCTCCAGGAACGCGCTTCGAGCGGACGGTCTACGGCTATGACCCCACACGGCGGAGAAGCTGTAGCATTGGCGAGAGCCGTTGGGATCTCCGCTCCAGAGGAGGGTGCGCCTTTGGAGAGCCTTGCTGCATTCGCCTATCAGATCGCGGCTGCCTTTAGGTGCACCGTGCTCCTCAAGGGGCCGCAGAGCTTCATCGCCACGGCGGCTGCGGATTCGCCTTCAGGGGGCTCATCCTCGGAAGAACCCACCGTCTTCCTCATGGATCGAGGATCGGCGGCGCTTGCGAAGGCGGGTACGGGGGATGTGCTCGCGGGGATGGTGGGTGCGCTCATGGCTCAAGGGCAGAAGAGCTCAAGCTCCTGTGTGCTGGCTTCCGTCCTTCATGCAGAAGCGGCGCGATCCATGGTAAGGGAGATGGGTGTCGCGAGCGTTTGCGCAGAGGATGTACTGGGCGCCATCCCGGATGCGCTCTCCATGCTCTGTTGAGCGGATCGTCTTTCCTTAAATCTACCTGAAGTGCTGACGTTGTTTCTATGATATGCAGACCCGTAGGTCCGTAGCGCGTATAATGCTGCCAAATGAGAAGCGTTGACCAACAAAGCCTTGAGAGCGGTGCAGTATCCTCGGGGATCAAGCTGAAAGCCACTGAACCTCTATCCTCGAATCCCTTCGTGTCGGTGCCTTTGGACAGGCAGAAGGGAGCCCCGCCTGTCTCTTCTGCTACTCCGCGGCAGAAGCGGCTCCGTGTGCCTCGGGGCGGGAGTGCCGTTCACTTCGTTCAGAGCAAGCCACAGGCGTCTCAACCGGCGGCTGCTCCCAAGCAGATCCCTCCACAGAATCCGTCTCCCTCTCTGCGCATCGTCCTCGAGGCTGAGCCCCAGCCAGAGGAGCTTGCTGTGCCAGACGCTGGGCAGCAGCAAGAAGACGCGGAGGACCTGGCTCGGTTCGCTGCTGCGTTCCCCAAGATACCCAACGGGCTCATCTTCCGTTTCCCTGATGCGGAGGAGGAACGGGACCCGGCCTTTGATGCTCGGAGGTACCTTGATGATGATCCCTTTGACCCTGATGGGGAAGATGTCTCCTTCGGTGAAGCGGGGAGAGTTCCTGCCTCGGGCTTCGGGGGAGCAGACCGCGCCGGAAGGCGCGGGCCGGCTTACCTGAATCCTCGCTACGAGAAGATGATCCGCGATGCTGAAGCGCGCACCCAGCACAAGATGCCCCCAAGTCCCTCCCGGACCATCGCAGCTGCAGGAGCGGCGTCGAAGACCGCGCGCATCCCTGCTGTCTCCGGGTCCCTTGATCGGGGTTCGCGGGCTTCTGCTGATCTTCCACCCCGTTTCCCCTCGATGGCTGCTGCCTTCAGCGGAGCTCCTGCGAAGCGGTCGGCTGTATCCCGCCCGGAGGGCTATGCGCCCCGTACGCAGTCCGCTCCTGCCACCTTGAAGTGGCAAGACCAAGGGTTCAAGGGCACCGCTCTCGGCCCGCGTGCTCTCGCGCCGACTGCTTCTGGGCCCCTTCGCACCCAGTCGTGGACAGGAGGGCTTGGTCCCAAGGACCCTTGGATGCCCACATCCGCTCATTCCTCCAGCATCCCTTCTGCTCTGAGCCGGAACAGCGGCCCGCTGCCAGCGAAGCGCTCACCACTCCAGCCTGTGGCAGCTTCGGCGGCTCCTCCGGTTGCTCCTGCGGCTCCTCAGGCAGCTTCGGCAGCGCCTTCCCCTTCGGTACGCCCATCAGATGCCATGAATCCGGCTCAGCCGCTGCTGGATTCCCATGCCATCGAAGAGAGCACCATCTTCGATGAGCCTCCCATTCCCATCTCCGAGGGGATGAAGGATGCGGATAAGAGCCGGAACAAGGGCCGCAAGCTCCTCATAGGCAGCCTTGTGCTCATCATCGTAGCCCTGGTAGGCGTCTTGGCCTTCATCGGTACGACCGGCACCATCCCTGTACCGGAATTCCATATCACCACCGTTGATAACATCGGCAAAGGGGGTCAGACCTCACCGGCGGGTGATTCTGCTGATGACAAGGCGGCTTCCGATGATGATGGGGTACAGCCTCCCAGCAACGGGGCCGGAACGGTCACCTATCGCTATACGGCCAAGACCGCGTCGGGGGTAGAGTATTCCGTAGAGGAGAAGACCATCTTCGATGATGCGGGCAATTGCACGTTCACGACCATGGCCATGCAGTTCCCCACAGAAGCGGCCGCGAAGGATTTCACGGACAGCCTAGCCCGGGATCTGGGGGCCAAATATACCCTTGACTCCCTCAATGGAGCGAATGCCACGGTCACCGTTGACAATAGCGGGTTGGGTCTTGATAGGCAAAGCTATGAGAATGCCCTTCGCTATAGCGTAGATGACTTGGTCATACTCAAGAAATAGGAGGTCTTCGCTGCCCGCAGGCCCCTAGGGTCTGGTATCATGGGAGCAATACATTCTCGCCCGTATCGTTAATGAAGAAGGAGAATGCCCTTGCGCACGGGAAGGCAGGCGGTCACTTGCAGGAGAGCGCAGAAGCGCTCCAAAGGGCACGCCAAGCTCAAGGGTGTGGCATTGCTCGTGGCTTCCCTGTTGATGGTCACCTATGCTATTCCTTGCTTCGCCGCCAGCATCTGGGATGAAGGGCTCTCTTCTCAAGGCGGCGGCACCATCTTCGCTGCTCCTATCAAAGACGCTGATTACGTGACAGAGGCAACCTCTGATGATTCTTCTCCGGCCGCCGCCAGTGCCTCGTCGGTCCGGGCGGCATCCAAGGTCAATGCTTCCGTGACCGAGACCACGGGTCCCGGCATAGCCGCTGATGAGGATGCGGTCGTCTCTGCCAAGAAGCGGGTTCAGGCCGTCTCGGCGGCTAAGGTCGAACGCGATGCTGTCATAGGCGTCATCTCGGCAGAACGGGTCCAGCAGGACCGCACCCTTGAATTGATGAGCGCCTCGTTCGCCTTTGCCTTGGGGCTGCTCTGTGCCATTCTGGGCACTCGGTCCATCGCCTCTGCGCGTAAAGCGCGGGCAAGCATTGCTTCGGCCTCATACAGCAATGCCCTGAAGGCGTGACACCGTCTTCAGAAGGGAACCCCATGGCCCCCCAAGAAACAGACCAGATTTCCCTGAACGACCTCTTCGCCGCCTTTGGGGTAGCCGAAGAGCCCAAAGATGCTCCTACTGAGCAGGAGGCTGCTCCTCCGGTACAGGATGTCCCGAAGGCGCCTGATACCACGGAGGCCGACCTGCTTCATGCGCTGGGGATCCCTGAATCAACGCTGCCCATCGAAGGTGCCAAGACCAACGGCTCTTCAGAGGCAAGGGAAGAAGAACTGAAGGAGCTGCGCGAAGAGCAGCGCGATCGAGCCTTGCAATGGGAACGGGAGATGACCCAGGCGAAGGAGGAGGGTGCTGTAGCCGAAGAGCAGGGCCGCTCTGAGGACCCTTCATCCCTGGAGGATGTTCGCACTCAACCGCTACCCGCTCAGACGCATCCTCTGCCCTCTAAGCGGATCGGGGCTTTGCAGCCCCTCTCCTCGGGAGGCGCTCCTCAGGGAAGCGTCTCTGCGGGAAGCGGAGGAGCTCCTCAGGGTGCTCCGGGTTTCCAACCTCACCCTCAGCAGGCCTATCCTTCCTCCGCTCAGCCTTGGCCGCCCCGGCAGCCTTACCAACCCCAGCAACCCCATCCATTCCCTCAGGGAAGGATGCCGCACCCCGTCCCCACCCAGCAGCCCTATCCTGGATCGCAGTCTCAGTCCCAGGGTCAGCCTCTGCCGTGGGGGCAACCGGGCGCTCATATGCAACCTCTTCCGGAGAGGCCCCAACAAAGTCAGCCCGTTCAGGGGAGATGGCCGTCTGCTGCTGAGATGCCGTCGGGTCGCATCGCTTCATTAGAGCAGGGTCGCAAGCTACCTGAGCAGGCTGTCTCTGGGGGCATCTCAACCCTCGAGCCGGTCGAAGCTGCTGTTCCTGAGAGTCAAGGCGCTTTAGAAAGCCAGGATCTTGCAGCTGACCTCCTGCAGCCTGCCGCTGCCTCTTCGTGGGAATCGGGGATAGCTTCCCAAGATATGACACGTCCCTTTGTGGCTCCTGCTCAGCCAGCGGTTGCAGTGGTGGCTGAATCGCCTGCCCAAGCTCCGGATGCGGATGCCCCTGAGGAATCCGCTGCTCCTCAAGAAGCCCCGGAGACCCCTCCGGCTCCGGCCGAAGCAGAACCACCTGCACCCTTAGAGCCTCTGGTCGCTGAGGCTGTCATCCTCCCTGAGCATACTGGCACGCCCTTGGTTCCTCCCGGGGGAGGATCGCAACCTCCTATGCCCTTCGGCTACGCTCCGCCTCCTCCCGTGGCCTATCAGCATCCTGTGTATCCACCACCTCTCGTGGCTCCCCCTGCTCAGACCGTTGCTTCGGAGGCGCTTGATAAAGAAGAGCGCTCATCTAAGGCCACCCATATCATCGGGGCGGCTCTGATCGTCATAGCGGTGGCTTGCGCCATCGTAGCCGTGTGCCTGATCACCGGCACGTTCGATCTGACAGGCTCGAAAGGGAGCAACCATGCACCCTCTCAGGTTTCCGGTCAGACGACGCCTGGTGCTCCGTCTGGCGGGGAAGGGGGCGGGGGAACAGCTGACGCTGGCCGTACTACTGAGAAGACATTCAGCTATGTGGTGCGCGGTGTGGATGGTGGTACCCACGAGACCATCGAGACGGCTACGTTCGGGCAAGACGGCAAGCTCGTTTCCAGCATCCTGCGAATATCGGTGGATTCTCAAGAGGACGCCGATAGCCTCCTTGAGCAGCTCAAGCAGGATTACGGCTCGAACTTCGTGGACGGTACTGCCACAGCAGAACAAGTGGAGTGTACGGTCAGTTCTCCGCGGGATGACTTGGATGAGGCAACGTACACAGAACTGCTTTCCACCAATGTCTCAGAATTCAAGGTGGTTTCCGAATGATCCCTGCTAGGGTTCTTCAGCCTGTTCCACCAGGAGTCCTGTGCATTGCTCTATTGGGAGCGGTGTTGATGAGATAAAAAAGAGCCGCCCGCAGGCGGCTCTTCTCAAAGCAAGTGAGATCTACTCAGCGCGAGAGGCTGCGAACTTCTCAACGGTGCTCACGAAGGTGTTGTACAGATCCGGGGAGATGAGCACAGAGGAGACCTGACCATCAGTGATCATGACCTTGACCTTCTGATCCTTCACGATATCGATCAGCTCGGTCTCGGACATGCGGTCCATCTCGGATTTGGTGATCATCCAGTCATTCAGGCTTTGCAGGCGCGGGAGATTCAGTCCCTCATTCATGTAGATGCTCCTTTTCCACGTAAACGTTCGGCAAGCATTCCATGCCTGCTCACAATCAACTATGGATTATAGTCAATAATCACGGCAAAATCGTTCAAACTTGCAAAAACATCACGGGACCCACACCCGCAGAGCGGGGCGAAGGACGGGGATATGTCAGAGAGGGAACAGGCCATGACCTTCGAAGAAGCCAAAGAGAGAATAGCGGCTCTGCGGGCAGAGATAGAGCACCATACCTACCTCTATTACGCATTGGATGCGCCGGAGATATCAGATGCCGCCTATGACTCGTTGCTGCGCGACTTGAAGGCATTGGAAGGGGCGTTTCCGGAGCTTGATCGGGATGACAGTCCCACCAAGCGTGTGGGCGGATATGTAGAGCGGCAGTTCAGCCCCGTTCACCATGCTCACCGCATGTATTCGCTTGATAACGCTATGGATGAGGCGGAGCTCATCAACTGGATGGAGGGCATCGAAGAGCTTTATGGCCACTTACCCGCCCTTTGCTGCGAGCTCAAGATAGACGGCTCTTCCATCGCTCTTACCTATACGAGGGGCTTGCTCACCCAGGCAGCTACCCGAGGAGATGGCACCACCGGCGAAGATGTCATGGCGAATATGATGGGGGTGAGGGATGTTCCCAAAGCCCTCGAACGGTCATCCCTGGAGCAGGTGGCAGATCCGGACGTTCCCCTTGAGCTGCGTGGTGAGGTGTACATGCCGAAATCCAGCTTCGAGGCATTGAACCTGGAAGCGGAGGCTGAGGGCAAGAAGCCCTTCGCCAATCCCCGCAACGCTGCAGCCGGCTCCCTGCGACAGAAGGACGCCACGGTCACTGCCAAGCGGGATTTGGCAACCTTCATGTACTCCATATCCGACAATCGCGCCCTTTGGGTCAAGGGTCAGTGGGAGCTTCTGGAATGGTTGAAGGGGGCGGGTTTCTCCGTGAATCCGGATGTCCAACTCTGCACCACTCGGGAGGAGGTCCTCTCCTTCTGCACGGCCTGCCTGGAGAAGAGGGAGAAGCTGCCCTATGAGATAGACGGCGTGGTGGTGAAGGTGAACGACTTCGCTCTCCAAGACACCGCGGGGTTCACCTCACGTGCTCCGAAATGGGCTATCGCTTTCAAATTCCCCCCCGAGGAGAAGACCACACGCCTTCTAGGCATTACCGTGCAGGTGGGGCGAACGGGGGCCCTCACTCCCGTGGCAGAGCTAGAGCCTGTGGCTGTGGCAGGATCTGTGGTAGCGCGGGCCACCCTTCACAATGAGGATGAGGTCCATCGTAAGGATGTGCGCATCGGGGATACGGTCATCGTGCGCAAGGCTGGGGATGTGATACCCGAGGTTTTGGGGCCGGTCATCTCGCTGCGGCCTGATGATGCCCTGCCATGGGAGGCTCCCACGGTCTGTCCCAGCTGCGGGATGCCTGTGGTGCGCGAGGAGGGAGAGTCCCAGTTGCGCTGCGTGTCCATAGATTGCCCTGCTCAGGCGGCAGAACGGCTCCTCCATTGGGTGAGCCGAGACGCCATGGACATAGACGGCATGGGGAAGGAGATCATCGGACGGTTGGTGGAAGTGGGCCGCTTGAGCGACGTGGCGGATTTCTACTCGCTGACCGAACCTGAGCTGGCATCCCTCACTACAGGGCGCGTGAACAAAGAGGGTGCGGCTATCACCCTGGGCCATACTGTGGCCGAGAAGCTGGCGGCGGCCATCGATGCCTCTCGCACGAGGGGCTTCTCACGCGTGCTCTGCGGATTGGGCATTCGGCATATCGGGAAGAACATGGCTGCCGAGATAGCTGAGACATATCCCTCTATGGACGCGCTGATGGAGGCTTCCGAAGAGGAGCTGCAACAGATCGACGGCATAGGGGAGCGGGCGGCGGCGAGCATCTGGGCGTTCCTGCGCACACCGGATAACGTGAGCGTGCTCGAGCGCTTGCAAGCGGCGGGGGTGGCCATGGCCGTGCAGGCGCGTCCGGGACAGGCTAAGCCCCAGAGCTTGGAGGGTCTCACGTTCGTCTTGACCGGCACATTGACAGACCTTCGCCTCTCCCGTGATGAGGCGGCGGATGCGCTCAAGGCCTATGGGGCGAAGGTGTCCTCGAGCGTGTCCAAGAAGACCTCCTTCGTGGTGGTGGGGGACAACCCGGGGTCCAAGTACGACAAGGCCGTCAAGCTTGGAGTTCCTGTGTTGGATGAAGGTCAGCTCGCTGCTGTCATAGACACCGGACAGCCCCCTGTTCTATAATCCATCAGTCAAAAGCGAGGACGCGTGTACGGAAAGCCCAGGCATTCCGTACCTGACAAGAACGGCGCAGATACCTTCACCATCATGGCTTCCAGACACGGAAACCCCCGGGCGGTGCACGCATCTACGGATGCCCGCGAAGCCTCCCGCCAGCCTTTCCCTAAGCACTCTAGGAACATCCGCCATGTGCAGCTGGCTGCACCATCGGCATCTTCCAAGAGTCCTTCAGTGTCGGACGACGAAGGACATCCTGACCGTGTTGCTTCGAGCGGTTCCCCTCGGGTCAGCCGCCGCGGTCCTGCCCACTCCCGGGATCTGAAGGCCACCCAGAGGCGTTCGAGCATCCATAAGCGCTCCTCCGCTGAGGTGCCTGCGGCTGGCTCATCTGCAGTCGCGACGGATGCGGAATACGAGCGTCTGAAGCGCGGCAGAGACGCTTCTGCCACCCCCCACGCTTCCACGGGCTCTGCTATGGACGCACAGGTTCGGGCGGCCTCGCGCAAGAAGCGGCGCCGGAAGAAGGTCCTCGTAGGCGCGCTGATCAGCTTGGTATGCGTCTGCCTCATAGGAGCAGGGGCTGCCTTCGCTTACATCTATTCCATCAACAAGAACCTTCAGAACCGGGTGGATGACGCGTTGCTTTCTGTGCTCTCGCCCGTAGATACCCCCACCGATCCGTTCTATGTGCTCTTATTGGGAACGGATGGCTCAGCTGAGAGGGAGGCGGAGGACGGCCTGGATGAGGCCTCGTACCGTAGTGACTCTTTGATGTTGGCTCGTGTCGACCCGAAGGCCAAGAAGGCTGCCATCATCTCCATCCCCCGTGACCTTTTGGTGGACATCCCCGGCAACGGCCAGCAGAAGATCAATGCTGCCTTGGCGCTTGGGGGTCCCTCATTGGCGGTGAAGACCGTCTCTACGCTGGCGGGTGTTCCTATCACTCACTACGCGGAGGTCAACTTCGACGGTTTCTCCGCCATGGTGGATACGTTGGGGGGCATCGAAGTGGATGTGCCCATCACCATCGATGATCCTGAAGCGGGTGGACATTTGGACGCGGGCGTGCAGACGCTGGATGGGAATGGCGCTCTCATCCTGTGTCGGTCGCGCCATAGCTACGATGACTATGGCGCGGGGGATATCTATCGGGCCGCCAATCAGCGCATGGTGCTCTCAGCCATCGCCCAGAAGATGCTCTCGGCTGACCCGCTTAGCTTGGGAGGCTCCGTCAGCACCTTGTCCCAATTCGTCACCACCGACCTTGACGTGGCTGCTATCGTCGGCATCGCCCAGACTATGCGCGGCATCGATGCCGCAGAGGACATCTATACCGCCGTGGCGCCCACTACCTCAGAATACAAGAATGGTGGGTGGTACGAGATCTTAGATAAGACCGCCTGGAAGGAGATGATCAAGCGGTTGGATGAAGGCCTACCGCCGGTAGCCTCCAGCGAAGTGGACCTCAGCACGGGTACGGTCCTAGCCTCAGCGGGTGGTAAGTCCGAAGGGAGCACCTATAAGGTGAACAAGAGCACATCCATCCGCGTGCGCAATGGTAGCGGTGTGGATGGCGTATGCGATCTTGCTATGAAGAAACTGCAGGCCATGGGCTATGAGCGTATCAATACCGGCAATGCGGATAGCTTCGACTATCAGGATACGATCATCATCTACAAGAAGGATAACCAGCTCTCTGAAGCAGAGGCCATCGCGCGGGAGTTGGGTGGTACCGTTGTCAAAGATGATGGCACATACCTCTTTGAATCCAATTTCTTGATCGTCATCGGATCCGATTGGAACAGCTCGACGAATTGATGCATATTATTCGCAGAGGGATATAAACCTTTCCCAAGAATTATCCTCAAACAAAGATATATCTTGTGCTAGGCTCCCAGCCAAGCCAGAAGATGGCCTTGGGATGCAAGGAGCATCTGCTAGAAGCCCTAGGATCAAGGAGGTACCATGAGGCTCGTATCCAAGCGATTGGCAGCCTGCGCAGCCAGTCTTGCCCTCGTAGCATCCGCGGCATTGGTCGGATGTTCAGGTCAGCCTTCGGTAGGCCAGGAGTCAAGTTCTTCGAGTGTCAATGAAAATGCCGATGCGGTTGAGCTTCAGATCTTCGCAGCGAATTCCCTTTCCAAGGCCATGGAAGAGGTCCAGACGATCTATACGGAGCAAACGGGGGTCACCTTCGCAGATACCCAGTATGAAGGCTCCGGTACGCTGAATGAGATGCTCGGCGGAGGCGCCTATGCCGATGCGCTCATCACCGCGTCGGCCTCTACCATGGATACCGCCGTGGATTCGGGTTATGTTGACGCGGACACCCGCTTCTCTTTGTTCTCGAATGATCTCGTGATCGTGTCAGGGTTGGATTCCTCTCTCGAAGATGTCACCCTTGAGGACATCGCCTCTGGCACTTATACGCTGGCCGTGGGGGATGCGAGCGTGCCTGCAGGCAATTATGCCAAGCAGTCCCTCACGACCACGACGCCTCCCTGTTGGATCAGCGCTGATGGCACGGTGGGACCTGATTGCTCGGGCAAGGAAGGGACCTTCGAGGGCACTCCCTTAGAGGGCAAGGTCACTGAAGGCTCCAGCGTGGGCAATGTATGCAGCTATGCGAATTCCGGAGATGTTGATCTGGCTATGGTCTACAGTTCTGATGTGTACCGGTTCGGCAATGTGAAGCAGGTGGGCACAGCTCCGTTCGGCACGCACAAGCCCATCCTCTATCCGGCGGCGGTCTGCACGGTCTCAGAGCATCCTGAAGAGGCGAAGGCGTTCCTGGAGTGGTGCTCCACGGACGAGGACGCTATCAAGGTGTGGCAGGAATGGGGATTTGAGCTAGTATAGCGTGTATCATTCGGTATCCATGAGGCTCTTCTCTACCATAGCGGCATTCATCCTAGCGCTGGCGGCTTTCCTGCCAGCGCCCGCCTATGCCGAAAGCTCCTATGATGTCCTCGTCTCCGCGGGAGGGGAGTCTGCGCGCATAGAGGGGGCTAGCTTTGCAGTGGATGACTTCTCCCGCTTCGAGAAGGGTTCGAACCAAGAGCGGGGCGGCGCATATATCGGCTATAACTACTACACAGGCTCAAGCGCTGGCTATGCCGCCGCCGTCCAGTTCGATGATAGAGTGCTTGTCTACATCCCGCCTGCATCCCATGGCCTTTGCGACGTAGCTGATCCGGTCTCTACAGAGCAGCTCAAGGCATACTTCTGCGCTCTTGATGAGGAGAATGATAAGGGAGGTGCGCTTCTGGCGGATGTGGCCGATTGGGTGTTCACGAGCGAAAGCGTCTTCGTAACTGATGATATCCAGGTCTCGTTCTGCCTTGAGGCGCAGGTGGGAAAGTTCTACCTAGGGGTGATCCCTGTCGGGGATACGACGCTGAAGCCGAATCACGTGGATATCGCTTCCATCGTTGCGCCCGATGCGGTGGATATCGCGCCTGCAGCCACGGGCATAGCGGCGCTCGGAGAGTTCCTTGCGGGCATCGATTACTCGCCGCTCTGGGTCACGCTCAAGACCACTGGCTGTGCTATCGTTATCATCTTCGTGTTGGGATTGGTGGCCGCTTATGCCACCATGCGCATGTCCAAGCGCGCCCAGGATATCTTCGACACCCTCTTTACCATTCCCATGGTCCTGCCGCCTACCGTTTGCGGTTTCCTCCTGTTATTGTTCTTGGGGCGCAATACGGCTGTGGGCCAGTGGTTCATCGACATAGGGTTTCCACTCATCTTCTCCTGGCCTGCTACGGTCATCGCAGCTACGGTGGTGGCATTCCCGCTGATGTATCGGTCTTGTCGGGGGGCTTTCGAGAACTTGGACCCGAATATGCTGGATGCCGCCCGTACCCTGGGGTGGTCGAACCGGCGCATCTTCTTCAAGCTGATGATCCCGCTCACCTGGAGCTCTATTGCAGCGGCCACGGTGCTGGCTTTTGCCCGCGCTCTGGGCGAATTCGGCGCCACCCTCTTCCTGGCAGGCAACTATGTAGGTATCACTCGTACCATTCCCATTGCCATCTACTTCGAATGGATGAGCGGCAATACGGATGTGGCCATCTTCTGGACGGTCGTCATCCTCCTCTTCTCCTTTGCAGTCATCCTGTTCATCAATCTGTGGGGACGCCGCACCACCCGGTATCGCCAGAGAGGGGAGGACTAGATGTCTCTGGAAGCGCGCATACATAAGGATCTGGGGGAATTCTGCCTAGATGTAGATATCAAGGCCACCACGGAGACCTTGGGCTTCCTAGGGGCTTCCGGCTGCGGAAAATCCCTCACGCTGCGTTGTATCGCGGGGATCGAGAAGCCCGACGAGGGGTATATCCGCGTGAACGACCGCGTCTTCTACGATTCTGCTGCTGGCATAGACCTCTCCCCTCAGGAACGCAAGACGGCGCTACTGTTTCAGAACTACATGCTCTTTCCGAACTTGACCATTGAGCAGAACGTAGCGGCGGGCATCGGAAGGGACGTGCCCCGGGAGGAAGCGGCAGTCATCGTGGAGCGGGAGCTGACCCGCTTCAGCCTGGGTGGCTTCCAGAAGCGCTATCCGGCTCAGCTCTCTGGTGGTCAGCAGCAGCGGGTGGCGCTCGCCCGTATGTTGGCGGCAAAACCGGATATCCTCATGCTGGATGAGCCCTTCAGCGCGCTAGATTCCCACTTGAAGGGCGTGCTGGAGCAAAACCTGGTAGACCTTTTCGCTGCTTTCAAAGGCACCGTCCTCTACGTGAGCCACGACATAGATGAAGCGCTGCGCTTCTGCGACCGCATCGCGGTCGTTGAAGCGGGCCGCATCTGCGAGTTGGATACTGGGGATGAGCTGGTCAACGCTCCCAAGTCCGAGGCGGCGCTCAAGCTCTCCGGATGCAAGAATTCCGTTCCCTTCCTACGGACGGCAGACCGTGAGGTGTGGATACCGCGCTGGGGCGTGGCGGTGCATACCGCAGACCTGGTGCCCTTCGAAGAGGGGTATCTGGGCGTGCGGGCGCGCTATGTGGAGCAGGTGGATGGAGTGGGGGAGAACTGCTATCGGATGCGCGTGGACCGGGTGAGCGATTCTCGCTTTGATCGCTCGGCGCTCCTGGCTTTCTTGGATCGCTCGGAAGAGGATATGGCAACGGTCACCCGCGAGGATGATGAGATGCGCTTCCTGCATCAGCATCTCTTCTGGCGAGTGGATAAGTTGGCGGTGCCGGAAGGAGAGTTGCCCCAGGTAGGAGATGAGCTCTGGATCCGCTTGCCTCAGGAGCGCATCTATATCGTCTCTGCGTAGAAGCCCCTGCTTGATTCTCCGCAGTTGTATATAATCTCACGTGAAAACAGATACATCGCTTCGAAAGGTGTCTTGTGAAGGATTCCCACGGGCGCGTCATAGATTATCTGCGCATCTCGCTTACTGACAGATGCAATTTTCGCTGCATCTACTGCATGCCCGAAGAGGGCGTGTGTCCCATGAGTCATGATGAGATCCTCTCCCTAGAAGAGATCGAGCGCCTGGTGGCCATTGCGGCGGCCCATGGCATCAAGAGCGTGCGCCTCACGGGAGGTGAGCCGCTCGTGCGCAAGGGGGTGGAGGACCTGGTGGCCTCCATCACTAAGATGGAAGGAATCGAGAACGTCTCCATGACCACCAACGGTGTGCTCCTGCCGAAGATGGCGGATGATCTGAAGCGTGCGGGTCTCAACCGCGTGAACATCTCCTTGGATACACTGGACCCTCAGCAGTTCCAAGAGATCACACGGGTGGGGAAGCTTGAGGACACCCTGGCGGGCATCGACGCTGCTTTGGAGGTGGGCTTCAGCCCGGTGAAGGTGAACGCCGTCACGGTGCGGCGGCTCGATCAGGACTTTCTAGGCTTCGCGAAGCTCTCCATTCCGCGGCCCCTCCATGTACGGTTCATAGAATACATGCCCATCGGTCAAGAGGCTGCGGACGGCTTGGCGGGGTGGGGCAAGGAGGATGTCATCTCCAGCAAGGAGCTGCTCGATCGTATTAATGCCGATGCGGTGGCTGCAGGTATGGAGCCTTTGATGCCCGCTGATAAGAACCCCTTGGGGTGGGGCCCTGCGAAATACATGGCCTTCCCGGACGCTCAAGGTACGGTAGGCTTTATCTCGCCGCTCTCTCGCCATTTCTGCGGCGAATGCAACCGCTTGCGCTTGACGGCGGACGGCAAGATTCGTCCCTGCCTGTTCTCGGATACGGAATATGATGTTCGCGCTGCGCTTCGGGGTGGTACGGACGAAGAGGTGTCCCAGGTGTTGTTGGAGGCGCTGGGTGCGAAGCCCGACGAGCACCACGACAAAGTGGGAACTGAGCGTAATATGTCAGCCATAGGAGGCTGATCTGTTCAGAAGCATGCTATCCAGACCGTTCGAAAGGATCTCATGGAACTCACGCACATAGACAGCAATGGGGATGTCCGGATGGTGGATGTTTCCCAAAAGGCGGATACAGAGCGCATTGCCGTGGCCGAAGGGTTCATCTTCATGCATCAGGAGACATTGGATCTCATCACCTCGGGAGAGGCGAAGAAGGGCGATGTGCTGGCCTGTGCCCGCGTGGCGGGGGTCATGGGAGCGAAGCGCACCTCTGACCTGATCCCGATGTGCCATCCGCTCAACATCACCAAGGCGAAGGTGGAGCTGGAGCCTATCGCTCCTGGCCAGCGCGAAGACGGTCGCGTGGGCATCCATGTGATGGCCACCTGTGGCGTGACCGGCAAGACCGGCATCGAGATGGAGGCTCTCACTGCTGCCTCCATAGCCTGTCTCACCATCTACGACATGTGCAAGGCGGTGGATCGAGGCATGGGGATCTGCGATATCCGCTTGCTCCGGAAAGACGGCGGCAAGACCGGTCTGTGGTTGCGCGAGGATTCTTGATTCACGTATCCGTTCGGTTTCCGTATCGCTGCGCCGCGCACCTGTGCACCTCCCTTCGCTACCATCAGGCTCATTGGCGGTTGCGGGTAAGGAGAAGATATGAGCAAGCGGACGCGCATCATCTGCACCATGGGACCTTCGGTGGATGACGATGACCTGCTCCGGTCGTTGATCATCTCCGGCATGGATGTGGCCCGGCTCAACTTTTCCCATGGCACTCATGAGGAGCAGGCCGGACGTATCGAGCGCATCAAGCGCATCCGCAGTGAATGCGGTACGCCTACAGCCATCATGCTGGATACGAAAGGACCGGAGATCCGCATCGGCATGCTCCCGGAACCCCGTTTCCTCGCACGGTGGGAGAAGGTGACGCTCTCGCCAGTGGAAAGCGCGAGCGGCGATGCCATACCCCAGACCTATGCAAACCTAGCTGCTCAGGTCCATCCAGGGGACCGCATCCTCTTAGATGACGGTCTGATAGAGCTGAAGGTGAAGGCCTGCAATGGGGAAGAAGTCCATTGCGAAGTGCTGAACCCTGGTACGCTCAAATCCCGCAAGTCCTTGAATGTCCCGGGCGTCAGCATCCCGTTCCCTGCTATCACCGAACAGGATAAGGCTGATATCGCCTTCGGTCTTGAACAGGGGGTGGATTTCGTCGCCCTTTCTTTCGTGAAGACAGCTGAGGCCGTACGTCAGGTGCGCTCCTATATCCAATCGTTGACGGACGAGAACATCGGCATCATCGCCAAGATAGAGAATGCTGATGCAGTGGCGAATGTGGCTGAGATCATCAAGGCTGCTGATGCGGTCATGGTGGCCCGGGGTGACCTAGGGGTGGAGGTGCCGGAATACGAGGTGCCCCATTTGCAGAAACGCATCATCCGCAAGTGCAATGCAGAGCACAAACCGGTCATCATCGCCACGCAGATGCTGGAATCCATGACGGCCAACCCGCGTCCCACTCGTGCGGAGGCAACGGATGTGGCCAATGCTATCTACGATGGCGCCGATTGCGTGATGCTCTCAGGTGAAACGGCGGCGGGCCAATACCCGATAGAGGCGGTTTCGGTCATGGCGAAGATAGCCGAAGTGACGGAGAAGAACATCTTCGACGACGGCTTTCAGCCCCATCACTCCCGTGGCCTCAAGAGCGTCTCCCATGCTGTGGGCATCGCTGCGGTCCAAACGGCGCTGGATGTGGATGCTCGGTGCATCGTCTGTCCCACCATGACAGGGCGCTCTGCCCGGCTCATCTCCTCCCTCCGGCCGAAGATCCCCATCTATGCCGTGTCTCCCAGCTCCCGGGTCATGCGCTCCATGCAGCTGTTCTGGGGCGTCACGCCCATGTTGGGGGATGTCCAGGGCAACATGAAGAGCGTGATAGAGAACGCCCGGGATGTGGTCTATGAGGCGGGTCATGTTGAAGAGGGGGATATCGCGGTGTTCACCTGCGGAGACCGGTTCACCTCTCCGGTGCAGCGCTTTCCTGACGGGTCGGTGGAGCGGTTCGCTCCGGCTAACGTCATGTACGTGGTGCAGATCCATCCCCAGGAGATGGTCCAGGCGGTCGATGATGGCACGGGGGATGCGCTCATGACCTACGCATTCTTCGATAGGTCCTCCTCGCCGATGAGCTGAATCCCTCTCGTGTCCAGGCGCACGGGCGAAGCCTGCCGGTCTGTGGTAACATCTCCGGCGGCAGTAACGTGCATCTGAAAGGTATCTTCTATGTCAGGACATTCAAAGTGGGCCACTACCAAGCATCGTAAGGCAGCTCAGGATGCGAAGAGGTCCGCACTCTTCTCCAAGCTCTCGCGCAACATCACCGTAGCGGCGAAGGAGGGGGGAGATCCGAACCCTGACAACAATGCTTCGCTGGCAGCCGCCATCGAGAAGGCTAAAGGCTATTCGCTGCCCAAGGATAAGATCAAGACGGCCATCGACAAGGCCTTCGGTTCGGGCAAAGACGCCGCTAATTATGAGACGGTCATCTACGAGGGTTACGGCCCGGCTGGTGTGGCCGTCTATTGCGAAGCGCTAACAGACAACCGCAACCGTACGGCGGCAGACGTGCGCAGCGCCTTCTCTCATGCCGGGGGAAGCCTGGGCACCTCCGGTTCCGTTGCCTTCCAGTTCGAGAAAAAGGGCCAGATCATGGTCCCCAAAGAGGTGGAAACGGGCGACAAGAAGAATCCCACCGGCCCCAACGGCGCAGCGGCTGATGAAGACGAGTTCATGATGGCTGTGGCTGAGGCAGGCGGCGATGACTACGAAGATGCCGAAGAGGAATGGATCGTCTACACTGGCCCCACAGAGTTGGCGGCGGTGAAGGAAGCCCTTCATGAGCAAGGGGTGGAAACGAAGGGCGCTGAGCTCATCATGGTGCCCACCACGCCTTCTGAGGTCACCGTTTCAGATGCCAAGAAGGTCATGCGCCTGATAGACCGTCTGGAGGAGCTGGAAGACCTTCAGGCTGTCTACCACACGGCAGATATAACCGATGAGATAGCTGAGCAGCTGGAAGACTAGCTCTCTGTAGGGGCGGATGCGCCTGAGCGCAGGATCCCCCTAACCTTCGCTTTCTCGGACTGGCCCGCAAATGCGGGCCAGTTTCGCATATCCGGCCTTGATGTCTGCCGCTTTCGAAAAGGTGCGTCAGGAAACCGATAGGATCAACGGGCGGGTGGGGGCGCCGTTGAAGTCAAGCCCTCCCGTGAGCCTTAGCAGGTCATCTTCGGAGGCGCTCAGGATATGGGGGAATTCCGTGAGAGCCGTACGCAAAGCCTGGTCATAAAGGTCCCAGAAGCCCTCCGTGCGCACTTCGCCTGTTTGGCGGTCTGTCCAGGGTTCGTGGGCACGGTTGTCGAAGATGGATCCTGTGATCAGTTGATTCTTGTGGCTCATGGCCTGGGCGAAGGAGTGACGGCGGAACCGCCGCTCCACCAGCCCCATCATCTTCCGCTTGATGCCCTTGGGAGAGCGTAGTCCGAAGAGGATGACCCGGTAGTTATTGACACCAGATTCGAAGGCGTCGTGGCGAATGTCCTTGCCCAGAGCGCTCTTCGCCACGTACTTGCACATAAGCGATATCACCTGCACGCAGTGATCAGAGGCGGACAGGGGTAGGAGCGGGTCGAGGCTCGTGATGGTGATACCTTCCTTCATGCTCAGGGCTAAGACATCTAATTCGGATTCTATCTCGGCGTGCACTTCATGGTTGTCTCGCTCATCTAAGCCATCTACTCCCGCACTGGTGAGCGCATTTTGTTGAGCATAGATGAAAGGATGCAGGGTGCTGTCCAAGAGGTAATGACAGAAGAACCCTTGCACATAGGCCTTTCCGATCTCGCGGATATCCTCGGGCAGCATGTTCGCCGCGTCTTGGAGGGAGTGTAGGAGCCCTATGGGGTCGGCTTTGTGCATATCGGATCCGATGGTGGCGGCAGAGAGCTGCTTGGGGCTCAAAGCGCTATAGAAGAGGATATCAGGGCCCTGGCAACCCAGCATGAAAGCCGAGAACGCATCAGGTCCATCGAAGGGGTCTGGGTTGGTCTGTTGGTAGACATCCTTGCCGAAGAGATAATGAGTGATGACCGCTGGCATGATAGGGGACTCCTCGCTTCCGCGCTCGTTTCCCGAATTATAGGCTGTTTGCCTCCCATCATCGGGTTGCGAGGACGTTTAACCTGTATGATGTTCGATTTGTGTGTACATATCGGAACCAGAACGTCTAAGGAATGCGAACATCCGCCCATGGCATTGATAGTTGCGAAATTCGGAGGGACCTCCGTTGGCTCCCCCGAGAGGATACGGGGAGTAGCTGACCGCCTCATCAAGATCCGGGAGAGGGGAGATAGGGTGGTGGCTGTGGTCTCTGCCATGGGCAAGACCACCGATGAGCTGATGGCGCTTGCCGCTGCTGTGAACGATGACCCTCCTGCTCGGGAGCTGGATCGCCTGCTCTCCACAGGGGAGCAGGTCTCCATGACGCTTCTGGCCTTGGCTTTGGAGGCGAAGGGCTACAAGGCCATCAGCTATACAGGCCGTCAGGCGGGCATCCAGACCAATGGCACCCACAACAAGGCGAAGATCGTGAAGGTGCATAACGAGCGCATCGAACGAGCCCTTGATGCGGGCTATATCCCCGTAGTGGCAGGCTTCCAGGGCATTGATGCCAATGGGGATATGACCACTCTCGGCCGTGGGGGCTCAGACACCACGGCAGTTGCAGTGGCTTGGGGTATCGGCGCTGATATCTGCGAGATCTATTCTGATGTCGATGGCGTCTACACTACCGATCCGCGCATCGCTCCGCGGGCCCGCAAACTCAAGAGCATATCCTACGACGATATGCTAGAGCTCTCCAGTGCTGGGTCCGGAGTGCTCCAGATGCGCGCTGTTGAATTCGCGAAGAAATGGGGAGTTACCATCCATGCTCGGTCAGCGTTCTCGGATGCGCCGGGCACGCTCGTCAAAGAGGAGAGCCTTATGGAACAAGCTGTCATCACCGGCATCGCCTATGACACTTCTGAGATGAAGGTGACCATCCGTCACGTCCCTGACACCACGGGCGTGGCCGCCAAGGTGTTCGGCGCTCTCTCTGAGGCCATGGTGAACATGGATATGATCATCCAGAACACCTCCCTCGACGGTGCCACCGATATCTCCTTCACCTGTCCGGAGGCGGATCTGCCTCGAGCCGTGGAGACCATCGGCCAGATGATAGAGGAGATAGGGGCAGACGGTTGGGATGTGGATGAGGACGTGGCGAAGGTGAGCCTGGTGGGCACGGGCATGAAGACATCTCCCGGCGTGGCTGCTCGGGCGTTCCAGACCATGAGCGACAACGACATCAACATCATGGCCATTTCCACCTCTCCCATTCGTCTCTCCATGGTCATCCGGGCCGCCGATGGCAAGCGGGCCGTACAGGTGCTCCATACCGCCTTCGAGTTGGATTCCGAGAGCGTCTTCGAAGAGACTCAGCTCTCCGCCGAAGAGATAGCCGCTAAGATGCAGAAAGGCAGATAGCCATGACCAAGCCCATCCCCGCGAATCCCGTCGTTGCCGTTGCCGGAGCAACGGGGGCGGTAGGCCGCGAATTCTTGAACGTGCTTCATCAGCTTGATTTCCCCGCTTCAGAGGTGCGCGCCTTGGCAAGCGCACGTTCGGCAGGCAAAGAGCTGCCCTTTGAGGGTTGTGGTCAGGTGCCCGCAGGCAACCTGGTGGTCCAGGAGATGACCCCTGAATCCTTTCAGGGGGTGGATATCGCGCTGTTCTCGGCCGGAGCCAGCGTCTCAAAGGCTCTCCGCGAAGCTGTGGTAGAGGCGGGCGCTGTGATGATAGACAACTCTAGTGCCTTCCGCATGGATGAGGATGTGCCCCTGGTGGTGCCCGAGGTGAACCCCGAGGATGTGGCTTGGAACCCGGGGGTCATCGCGAACCCGAACTGCTCCACCATTCAGATGGTGGTAGCCTTGAAACCGCTAGACGAGGTCAGTCCTATCAAGCGTGTGGTGGTATCCACCTATCAGGCGGCCTCTGGTGCCGGGGCTGCGGCCATGGATGAGCTCTACGATCAGACGAAGGACTTTCTCGAGGGTACGTCAGAAGAAGACCTCACGGTGAATGCCTTCCAGCACCGGATAGCCTTCAACTGCATCCCCCATATAGATGTCTTCTTGGATGATGGTTCCACCAAGGAAGAGTGGAAGATGATCGCGGAGACGAAGAAGATCATGCATCGAGATAGCCTGGAAGTAGCGGCAACTTGCGTGCGCGTGCCAGTGCTTCGCTGTCATGGTGAGTCCATCAATGTGGAATTCGAAGGACCGGTGAGCGTTGAGGAAGCCCGCGCTGCCCTGGAGGGAGCGCCGGGAGTGGTGGTCATGGATGACCCCGCTGAGAATCTCTATCCCATGCCCGGGCTCCTGGCTCATACTACACCGGTCTATGTGGGGCGCATTCGCCAAGATGCAAGCGTTGAGCACGGTATCGCCTTCTGGGACGTGGCGGACCAGATCCGCAAGGGCGCGGCATTGAATGCAGTCCAAATAGCTTTGCTTCTTGTTCCCTCTGAATAGAGGGAATGCTTCCTTTGACCCTATCCGGATCATGAAGAAGAAGCAAAGGCTCGATGGGCTGCTTGTTGAACGAGGGTTCTTCGCCTCCCCTGACGAGGCAGCCCGGGCGATCTATGCTCGCGAAGTGCGCGTGGATGATGTCTATGCCACAAGCCCAGCTATCATGGTCCTGCCCGAAGCGAGCATCTTCGTCAAGGGGCGCAAGCGCTTCGTGTCTCGAGGCGGGGATAAGCTCCAGGGGGCGCTGGAGGCCTTCTGTGTTGATGTGCCGGGAAAGCGCTGCATCGATATAGGCTCTTCCACGGGCGGCTTCACCCATTGTCTGCTTCAAGCGGGAGCGGCTTCTGTGGCGTGCGTGGACGTGAACTATGGTCAGCTGGCCTGGGAGGTGCGCACGGATCCGCGGGTGACCGTCTTCGAACGCACGAACATCCGCACGGCTGACCCATCGAAACTAGGTGCTCCCTTCGACATCATCGTCATAGATGTGAGCTTCATCGGCTTGGCTTCTCTGGCTCCCGTTCTGGCAACCTTGGCAGCGCCGGGTACGATTCTGCTGGCTCTGGTGAAGCCTCAGTTCGAGAGCGCCCATGATGAGACGGAACAGGGGATAGTGCGCGACCCTCATGTGCGAGAGCGGGTAGTGGGGGAGGTGCGCCAGGCTCTCCAGGAAGAGGGCTTCGTTGTAGAGGGCACCTGCGAATCACCCATAACCGGTCATAAGGGCAATGTAGAGCACCTCCTCTATGCGCTCTTCTGTCCAGGTAAGGTATCATCTGGCTCACCGTGTCAGGTGGAAAGAGAAAGGAGCGTCGATGGATCTCACTGCCATCAATGATGCGCTCGTGTCCTTCACGGGCGTCATCGATGATTTCATGTACACCTACATTCTGGTCATCCTGTTGGTCATCGTGGGCATCTGGTTCACCGTCCGCACGAAATTCGTTCAGATCCGCTACATCAAGGATATGTTCACCTCCTTGACGGCTTCTAGTGATCGCATCCAAGCGAAGGAAGCCGTCGACGAGCTGGAGTCGGAGCTGGACGAGGAATGCGATGTCATGACCGCCGAATGCGGAGGTACGTCAAGGGCTCATGCGGGCAAGAAGAAGCGCATCTCCTCCTTCCAGGCCCTCATGGTATCCACGGCATCCCGGGTGGGTACGGGCAATATCGTAGGTATCGCTACAGCCATCGCCATGGGCGGCCCCGGAGCGGTCTTCTGGATGTGGCTCATGGCTATCGTGGGGTCTGCTTCAGCCTTCGTGGAATCGACCCTCGCTCAGATCTGGAAGGTGAAGAACCCGGATGGTACCTTCCGGGGAGGCCCTGCCTATTACATCCAACAGGCGCTCGGGAAGCGGTGGCTAGGCGTGGTGTTCGCCGTGGCGCTCATCCTCTGCTTCGCTTTCGGCTTCAACGGGCTCCAGACGTTCAATATCACTTCAGCCCTGGACTACTATGTGATGCCTGAGCATCAGTTCACCGTGAACGCACTGGTGGGTCTGCTCATCGTCATCGCCACGGCATTGGTCATCTTCGGTGGCATGCATCGCATCTCCGTCATCACCAGCGTCATCGTGCCCATCATGGCCGTGGCCTATATCCTGATCGCGCTTTGGACCACCATCTCCAATATTGGTGAGGTGCCCGCCATCTTCTCGCTCATCTTCTCGGAAGCATTCAATCCTGAATCCTTTGCAGGTGGCTTCACGGGTTCATGCCTCATGTGGGGCATCAAGCGCGGCCTGTTCTCCAATGAGGCGGGCATGGGCTCTGCGCCGAACGCTGCAGCTACGGCAGATGTGTCCCATCCGGTGAAGCAGGGCCTCGTTCAGAGCCTGTCTGTCTATATCGACACGCTGCTCATCTGCACCTGCAGCGCGTTCATGATGCTGGTGTTCTACGTGCAAGATCCTGAGCTGGCTACCACGCTGAATGGCATGGCCTTCGTGCAGATGGCCATGAACAACTCCATCGGTGAGTTTGGCATCCATCTGATCACCGCGGCCATCTTCGTGTTCGGCTTCTCCAGCCTCGTGGGCAACTACTTCTATGCCGAGGGCAACATCCGCTTCATTAAGAACAACAAGACATTGCTCTTCTGGTTCCGCATCCTGTGCCTGTGCTTCATCATGTACGGTGCTGTGAACAGCTTCGATCTGGCTTGGAACCTCTCCGATATTTTCATGGGCTTCATGGCCATCATCAACCTCATAGCCATCATCCTTTTGGGTAAGTACGCTCTGAAGGCGTTGGAGGATTATTCCCGTCAGCGCAAGGAGGGAGTGAACCCCATCTTTCATGCGGATGCCATCCCTGGTCTTCCTCCTACAGAATGCTGGCACGAGGAGGACGTGATAGCCTTCGGGGGCATCGCCCGTGGACCATTGGAGGAAGTTGTCATCGATAAGTAGCATGAAAGCGGCCTGGGTCATCCGGGTCTGCTTCACGGTGGTATTCGTTTGGAATGTGCTCTGTGCGTTCCAGCTCTTGGTGGCGCCTGCGTCTTTCGCGGGCGCCTACCAGCTTTCAGGGGCAGCGGGAGAAGCAGCGGTCCGGGGAATGGGCGTGGTGTTCTTGATGTGGAACGCAACCTATCCAGCTTTCCTCGTGAACCCGGTGCGGTTCAAGGTCTTGGGGTGGGTGATCGCAGCCCAGCAGGCCATCGGTTGTGTAGGGGAAGCTTTCATCATGGTCACGCTGCCCGCTTCAGGCTTCGAGCTTCTGGCTGCTTCCATCCAGCGCTTCCTCATCTTTGATGCAGTTGGCCTTGCGCTCATGGTCCTCTCAGGAGCCTTCTTCCTCCGCCACTTGAGACAGCACCCCGCTCGGGCGAACCATGTATGACAGGATGCGCGTAGGGGCGATCCTGAGGTCGATACCTTCCCCGCAAGGGGCATTCGGCCTTAGGCGTCACGGGTGTCAAGGCACGCTTCGCTCATAGGCCTTGACACCCATGGTTCGTGGCTTACAACGATGGTAAGCCACGAATCGCCCTTCGAAAAGACGTGATGCTTCGCTTATATCACGCTTTTCTCGGCCTGCGGAATCGGCCTCAACCCCTCACGGGGAAGGGCTGTCTTCTGCATAAACAAAAAATCCTCACCGCACTGCTGATGGGACCCTCCGGGTCCGCATCACCACTGCGGGCGGCTACCGCCGCGTTATCGCGCTTCGCGCGAAGATATCACCCTGGGTTGGGGGGGGTCGAACACGTTCGACCCCTACGAAAACTGCTGTGCATGCCACTCGGGTGAACCATATACGACAGAATGCGCGTAGGGGCCGATCTGGATCGGCCCCTGTAACACCCGGAACAACCCTATACGTCAAGCTACCCGGCTAGTACCGCAATGAATATGTTGCGTGCGATCTTCGCGCAACGTATACCCGCGCGAAGAGCGATCCATCAGAAATGCGGGTCAGGTAAGCCTATGGACAATGAGTTGAAGTCTGCTCTCGGGGAAGGCTGCCATGGCCGGTGGGGTACAATCCCGAGAACCTGACCGAGGGAAGGCTATATGGAGCTGAGCGTTCCGCTGACTGTCATGATGAATGCTATCGATGGCTATTCTGATGTGGAGCTTGCTGGCTGGTACCTCGACCGTGCTACAGGCCAACTGCTGTGCCTGTGGGATGCTGTTGCCTTCGTGGATGATGTGGCGCTGAGCGAGGTATTGTCATCACCGAAGACGAGCGTCCAAGAGTGCCAGAAGACCCCTCAGAGGACATCCTAGGCTGACGGGCATCATTGGCCTTTTCGCTCACGGAGCAGCTTTCTCCCTTTTCCGCACTTCAGGGCCGTAAGGGGGCAATGCTTCTTACAGCCGGGGCAGACGTCCCCAGAGGACTCTGCTTCCTTTGCGGTCTTCTTGGCTTTCTTGTCCTTCTTGGGCTTAACGGCCTTTTCCTTGGCCTTCGCTTTCTTCTTACCCTTCTTCTTTCCCACCAGGCCCTCCTTCGGCATCAGAGGCTATAGGCTATAGCGTAGCCTATAGCGCAGAGCGCGAATGCGAAGATGGCTCCGGCGATGACATCCTGTGGATAGTGCGCCCCTCCCTTCACACGGATATAGGCCATAGCGCAGCCGAGCAGACAGAGGATGATGCCCACCGGTTCGCAAACCAGAAGCCAACTAGAGGCGATGATGAACAGAGAGGTCACATGGCGGCTGGGGAATGACCGCCCTTGGGTCTGCTTTTCCAGCAAGTTCTCCGCCTTCCCCTCTTCGTAGGGACGCTTGGCGTTCACAGCTATGCGCAACAGCGTGATCAACCCGAAGCTGCACGCCGGGATGATGATGCAGGCCAAGAGGAGAGGAGAACCGGTGATGATGAGGTAGAGCAGCAATGCGGGATAGGCTACATAGCCTATCCCGGTCAGGACCTTGTCTGCCCTCTTCAGGCTTCGAGCGGAGATGGGAGCGGACATGGGAGGGAGCTGCTAGAGGATGGCCTTGATGCGCTCCACCGCTTCATGCGTGGCCTCTGCCGCACCGAAGGCTGTCAGGCGGATATAGCCTTCCCCTGCCGGTCCGAAGCCTGCACCCGGCGTGGTGACCACCTGGGCTTCTTCCAGAAGCTTGTTGAAGAAGTCCCAGCTGCCCATCCCCTTCGGCGTCTTGCACCAGACGTAGGGGCTGTTCACGGCACCGTAGACCTCAAGCCCAGCACTTTCCAGGCCCTCTTTGATCACGCGCGCATTCTGGCGGTAGTAGTCCAGGTTCTCTTCCACCTGAGCTGCCCCTTCGGGGGTGTAGATGGCGGCCGCCCCCTTCTGGATGATGTAGGAGGCACCGTTGAACTTGGTGGACTGGCGCCGCATCCAGAGCTCATTCAGGCTCTGGCCCTGGCGAACCAGCGTTTCCGGGATGACCGTATAGCCACAGCGCATGCCGGTGAACCCGGCCGTCTTGGAGAAGCTACGGAATTCGATGGCGCAGGTCTTGGCTCCCTCTACCTCGAAGATGGAGTGGGGGACGTTCTCTTCGGTGATGAAGCGCTCGTAGGCGGCGTCGAAGAGGATGAGGGCATCGTGGTCATTGGCATAGTCCACCCACATCTTCAGCTGTTCCTTCGTGAGCACGGTGCCGGTGGGGTTGTTGGGGGAGCAGAGGTAGATGACATCCACATCCTCCAGGGGCAGGGCCGGGCAGAAGCCGTTCTCAGCCGTGGTGGGCATGTAGTAGATGTCTGTCCATGCCTCTGCATCTACGTTGTATTCGCCTGCACGCCCTTCGATGGCATTGCTGTCCACATAGACGGGATAGACCGGATCGCACACGGCCACCTTATTGTGGACGGAGAGGATATCCCCGATGTTGCCGCAGTCTGATTTCGCACCGTCAGAGATGAAGATCTCATTCGGCTCTATATCCACGCCGCGGGCGGTGAAATCATGCTCTGCGATGGCCTCTCGCAAGAAATCGTAGCCCTCGTAAGGGCCGTAGCCCTTGAAGCTGGACGGGTCAGCTTGCTCATCCACAGCTTCATGCATAGCCTGTCTCACGGCAGGCACCAACGGCAGCGTCACATCGCCGATGCCCAGCTTGATGATGCGGGCCTCCGGGTTCGCCTCTTGGAAAGCCTCTGTCCGCCGGGCTATCTCAGCGAAGAGGTAGCTTCCGGGCAGCTTCTCGAAGTTCTCATTGATGCGGGCCATGGGTATCCTTTCTACGAGCCTTTCAGGCGGTAATCTTGGAGATGGCTTGCCAAGGGGCAAGGCCTAGAGATTATAATCTTCCCTATGAAGAACATCCCATTGGAAAAGGCTCGCGCAGCCTATCAGCAGGTGGAAGAGCGCTATGTGAAGGCCCTTGAGGACAAGGGCCTCATCTTCGATGCACCCTATGCCCACGAAGAGCAGCGGCGGGAGCTGTTGGAGGAGCTGCGCCAGCGCGGTGTGGTCTTCCGCAATGCGGGAGCTAGCTTGAGTTGGGGGTATCTCTCTCCGGCCTGCGTGGAGTGCACGGGCGTGAACGGTTCAGAGACCTTCTCCACCACATTCAAGTGCCACCGGGACTGCTATTTCTGCTTCAACCACAACCAGCCTGATTATGAGCGCTTCTTCCGTGAAGGGTGTCCCTGGGAGGAAACGCTCGAGCGGAGCGCGGCTGAGAACGAGAGCTTGGCTTGCATAGGTCTCACGGGCGGGGAGCCCCTGCTTGACGTGGATGAGTCCATCCGCTTCCTCAAGGCGGCGAAGGAACGCTTTCCGAAGGCCCATCTGCGCATGTATACCTCAGGAGACCTGCTCACCGAAGAGGGGGCGGTGCGCTTGCGGGACGCGGGGCTGGATGAGATCCGCTTTAGCGTGAAGGATGACGACCCACGCTTGATGCAAGAGAAAGTGCTCAGCGCTATCAGGCTGGCAAAGCGTTACATCCCCTCGGTCATGGTAGAGATGCCGGTCATCCCTGGGGCCGAGGACCACATGAAGAAGCTCCTACGCGCGTTCGACGAAGCGGGAGTGGACGGCATCAACCTGTTGGAGTTCTGCTTCCCCTTCTGCCATTGGGAGGAATTCGCACGCCGCGGCTTCAAGCTCAAGCGTCCTCCCTTCGAGGTGATGTACGACTATGGCTATTCGGGGGGCTTGGCCATTTCTGGCTCCGAGGAGCTCATCTTGGCGCTCATGGTCTGGGCCTTGGACGAGGGGCTTGCCCTGGGGTTACATTATTGCTCCCTGGAGAACAAGCACCGCTCTGAGATCCGGCAGAAGAACGAGCGGGCACGAGGACTGCATCCTTGCCTCACCATGGATGAGGGCACATTCTTCTTACAGGCAGGCAAGGCATTCGGGCCGGATGTGGCCCCAGCGAAGGAGGCTTTGCGGGAGGCGGGCTGCGCAGATGCGCTGGAAGACACCGAAGAGGATTCCATCACGTTCCCGTTGGCTTTCATGGATACGGTGGCTGCATGCACCCAGCAACCCCAGGTTGCCTTTTTCGTCTATGAGGTGGAGGAAGACGGCGCCTACTTCATAGACGTAGCCATCCGGGATGCAGAGGCCCTATCAGCCGAACGGGTTTGGCCTCTAGGATAACCTGCCACATCGCCCGTAGGGGCCGATTCAGATTGCTCTGTACGACAACGATACCGCAAATCCTTCGTAGGGGCCGACCTTGGTCGGCCCGACGCGACAACCCAGAGAACTTCGCAGGTATGCACAGGTCACAACCCTACCCGCTGCGTAAGTAGCGGAAATGGTTAGCCGGCGGTTGATCGCAAAGGTCAACAATTCCAGGTGAAGCCACAATTCTGGCAGACGGCTTTTGTGACGGTCTTGCTGGTGACATAGGTTCTTCTCCGAGAGAACATCTTCACGATGAGAGCAGGAAGCGTGAAGATGAGCCATTTGATGGGGAGCCACCACCAACCTACGAATATCCACCAGAGTATCCCCCGGTGCTGGGTGCGGGAATACACCTCATTCACTGCTTGACAGCTGATGTTATTCGAACCGCATCTTTTGCATTGGAGATTGCTCATGCTTTGCGGCTGCGTCGTGGAGTTCAGCTGCATATTCGGCATGAAGATGACCGTTTGGGAATTATTGGTCACGTTCGGTGTGGTGGACTGGTGGGGAGGGATGGGTTGTGCTTGCATCTGCGGTTGTGGCGGTAATGGGTATGGTTGCTGAGATCGTTGTTGTATTTGCTGTTGTGGCGGTAATTGTTGCTGTTGTTGTGGTTGCTGCATCAACTGCTGCTGTTGCTGAAGCCACAGCATGTAAGCGTTGTGATCAATGAGCGCCACACCACAGTAGACACAACTTCCCATTCCCTGATAGGGTGTCCTGCACTTCGGACAGATCGTATACATAGCCTGTCCTTCCTCCAGTTATATGAGAGCAATCGACCTTGCGAGCATATTTTACTCAAGATCGATGCGAACAAGTTCAGAATGATGCCTGGAGTCTGTCAGGAATCATTCTCCGGGATATCGCTCGTCACCTGCTCTGACGAGCCTCCTTCATGCCAAAGAATGATGTTGCCATCATGGCGAGTGCGACAAAGCAGATGCCGAAGAGAAGCAATAGGGGAGTAGTGTCGCCTGTCTGAGGCAAGCCACCAGTTGATCGATCATTCGGTTGAGGCGGTGTTTTTTCTTCGGCTCCCGAGGAGGTGCCATCTCCCTTTTCGGCAGCCTTAGGCTGGATGCCGAAGATGCCCACTGCACGGCCGCCGTCAGTGTAGTGGGCCACTATGGTATGGGCTCCTGCTTTCATCTGATCTAAGTATGCTGGATTCAGCGTAACGATGGTGCTTCCTTCTCTCAGGGCATAATACAGAGACGGGATGACCGCCCCATCTATCTCAAGATGCATGAACTTCTCTAGCGGTCCATCGAACCTGAAGGTCAATCCTGCATTGGAGCCGGGCATGTATACCGAGGAGTTCCCTTCAAGAACAGAATAGGTTGGAATGCTCGCTGGGTCTACTATCTCGAACACCGCCGCAGACATATCGAAGGTCGGACCCTGCTCATCCATCGC
>CAJUQK010000009.1 GCA_910588205.1 uncultured Eggerthellaceae bacterium | reverse complement strand
GGCGATGCCGTCCGCGAGCTGCTGGTCCGTGGCGGTCTCCCACTTCGGGTCGTGGGCGTAGGTGTTGAGGGTGTTTCTCAGGACCTTCGCCACGGTCTCGTCGGAGACCTTGGCGTCACCCATGTGCAGCTTGCCATCGGCGTCGGTGGTGAAGGAGCCGCTGAAGAGCTTGATCAACTTGTAGGTGTGGGTCTGGGCGGAGGTGACGGTCACGGCGTGGTCGCTGTCGGCAGCGAAGGCCTGGACGGCCGGGGCGCACACGCCGCCGACGAGGGACAGCGACAGGCCCGCGACGCAGGCGGCACGGACGAGCTTGGACTTGGGGTTGAACATGGGTCTCTCCTTCTCTCTTCCCCGGAGGTTCCGGGGCCTCGGTCTCCATCGGGGCTCCCCAGCCCCTTCTTTGTCACGGCCGCAAGGGCCGCCCTTCCGCTAGGTCATGGTCCCTCCTCTCCACCGTCGGCGGCTCCCCGCCCTTTGCGGAACGCCCTCGATGCCTTCCTCCCGGCGAGGGCGGCGAGGAGGGCGAGGATCGCCAGGAGCAGGACCCAGGCACGGGCGTCGTGGGCCATGGACTCCACCGCGCCCACGGCACCTTCGAAGCCCTCGGGGACCTCGCAGCGCTCGCCGTGGACCAGGAGCCTGTGGGAGTTGACGCCGTAGGGAGTGCAGGTGACGAGGGTGGCGAGGTCCCTCCCGTCGATGACCTCCAGGCTTGAGAGATCGTCCGGATCCACCACCTCCGTGGACGTCACCCGATAGCACGCCGTGCGGCCGAGGACCTTGAAGCCGAACACGTCACCCGCCTCCAGGCGTCGCAGGTCGTCGAAGGCGCGCATCCCCTCAAGGCCCGAGTGGCCGGTCACCACCGCGTGGGTTGAGTCGCCGCCGACGGGAAGGGACGTGCCCTCCATGTGCCCCGCGCCTGCGGAGAGCGCCGCGTCGGAGGTCCCGCGATAGATGGGCATCACGAGGCCGATCGCGGGGACCTTGACGTAGCCGAAGGCTGCGTCGTGGCCGTCTCGTGAGAGCTGGAGGACGTAGGGCAGGATCTCGGTGGAACCCACGTCCTTGCGGGCGAGCCGCGCGTTGTACGCCTCGGCGTTGGCCAGCAGCGCATCGTCGGCGCTGCGGTCGGCGGCCACGTCGGTGAGGTCCATGGACGCGGCCACCTGCGAGCGCCGGGCGGCATCCGCGAACTCCATGGCCGGGTAGGCCGCCAGGATGGCGAGGCCCGCGCACACCCCGAGGACGGGGAGGACGCGCCGCCAGCCGCGCCCGCGGACGGCCACGGCCAGGGCGGCGGCTGCAGCCGCGACGGCGAGCGCGGCCCCGACCGGCCCGAGGCCCGTCTGGGGCAGCGTGGCCGGAGGGGCGTCACCTGTCGAGACGACCACCGTCGCCACGGCCTCCGGGGTGGACGCCCCGTCGAGATAGACGGCGCGGGCCCAGTTGGAAAGGGCATCCCCTTCCGGCCCTGTGACCGTGGCCTCATAGGCCACGGTGAGCGTCCCGTGGGGCGCGGCTGAGGGCACGGCCGCCAAAAGGTCAGCGCAGGAGACCGTGAAGGCCCGCCCGGCGAAGGAGACGTCGAACGCCCCCGTCACGTCCTCGCCCGCATACGACACGGCGACATCGCCGACGGCCACCCCCGCGTCGGCCGAGTCGATGACGGCGAGGGGGTAGGCCCCGTGGTCGCGGAGGTCCGCCGGAAGGGCCACCTCGACCGTGTATGACACGGAGCCGCCGGACGCAGCCTCGGCCGTGTCCGAGCCCTCCACGGATTTGACCACCGTGGGCGCGGGCGTCTTGGCGGCAGCGTCATCGGCGAGGGCCGCCTGCGGCGACCCCAGGGCCACGGTGAGCGCGAGCGCTGCGGCGCAGAGGACCCTCCACATGCCTATGCACCTCCTTTCATGGGATCCGACTTGTGCAAGAGGGAGGGGTGCCCGGTCACCCGGGCACCCCGGTCGGCGCGTCAGGACCTGTCGGGTCCGGAGCCATCGCCGTCGGCGGCATCCTCCACCGGTACCTCGCCCTTGGCCCCCAGACGGCGGGAGGCCCAGGCCGCACCGGAGATCACCCCGGCCATGGCGAGGACCGCGCCGAGAGCGCCCATGCCGGTCTGGGCCATGGACTCAGAGGGGATGCCGGTCTCGGGCAAGGTGGGCTCGGGCGTGCCCTCCTCGCGCGGCGTCTGGGTCACGGCGTCCTCGTCGGCATCCTCCAGAAGCTCCCCGTAGGCGAAGCGGGCCAGGTAGAGCTTGGCGGAGTTGTCCAGGTCGCAGCCGGGCACGTAGGCGTCGGTGACCTCCATGTGGAGCACGGCGGGGGCGAAGGCGACCTCGGTCCCGTCGTCCGTGGTGAAGGCGTCCTCGGCGGCGGGATCGCCCGCGAAGTCGTCATGGGCGTCCTTCAGGTCGTCGCGCTCCCAGAGGCCCTCGCGCGTGGTGAAGCCCGGCTCCACGCGGCCGTACTCGAAACGCACGGCCACCACGTGCTCGTCCTCGGCGAGGTCGAGGTCGGCCACGGACAGCTCGGTGGCGCTGGTGGCGTCCACGCCCTCGGCCCAGAGCCGCCAACCCGCGTAGGAGAGCTGGCGGGACGCGCCCTCGTTCAGGTGGCCGTCATCGACGGTCTGGTCGGCCCCGGAGGGGTCGGTGAAGTCGCGGTCGGTCTCATCGGTGGTGTACCAGACGTTGAGCTTGCCGTCGAAGTCCTGCCACGCCTGGGGCGTGGTGACGCCCACGAGGTGGGCGAGGCCGTCCTCGGCGCACTCGATCTCGTCGGTCACGGTGAACTCGTCAACCCAGGTGGAGCTGGTGTTCTGGAAGTCCAGGGTGTAGTCGAAGCGGCCGTCCTCGGAGACGGTCACCTCGGCGCGGTTGGCACCGTCGCCGTTCTCCACCACGCCCTCGGCCACGGGGTCGGCGATCTGCTGACGCTTGTCCAGCTTGCCGGAGATCTCGATCTCGTCGGTCTTGGGGGTCTGGGTGACGGCGTCCTCGTCGGAGTCCTCAAGGCCGGGAGCGTCACCGCCGTTGCGGTAGAGCGCGAGGTGGGCGGAGTTGTCCAGGTCGCAACCGGGCACGTAGGCGTCGGTTGCGCGCATGGTGAGCGCGATGGGGGCGAAGCGGGCCTCGGTGGCCTCGCCGTGGCCGTCATGGCCGTCGAGGGGGCAGCTGAACGGCTCGCCCTCGGGGATGGCCGTGATGTCGTCGTGGCCGTCCTTCAGGTCATCGCGCTCCCAGAGGTCGCCGGGGCGGCTCGTGAAGCCCTGTTCCACGCGGCCGTACTCGAAGCGCATCGCTGTGACGTGCTCGTCCTCTGCGAGGCCGAGGTCGGCCACGGACAGCTCGGTGGAGCGGCAGGTGGGCACGCCCTCGGCCCACAGGCGCCAGCCGGTGTAGTCGATGACGCGACCGTCGTCACCCAGGCGCTCGGCGTTCTCCTCGGCGGAAAGCCACGGGTTGTCATGGCCGTCGGAGAGGGTGGCGTTCGCGTCGCTCTCGTCCACGAAGTCCTCGGGCGTCATATCCGTCCTGTACCAGACGTTCATCTTGCCGTCGTAGTCGGCACCGGCCACGCCGGTGGTGACGCCCTCAAGCTCGGCGAGGCCGGACGCAACGGCGTCGAGCGGGTCCTCCACCGTGTACTCGTCGGTCCAGGTGGAGCTGGTGGAGCGGTGGTCCACCGTGTAGACGTAGCGGCCGTCCTCGGAGACGGTCACCTCGGCGCGGTTGGCACCGTCGCCGTTCTCCACCACGTCGTCGGCCACAGGGTCGGCGATCTGCTGGCGCTTGTCGATCTCACCGGTGATGGAGATCGGGTCGTCGACCATCTCCACCTTGAGGACCAGGTCGGTCTCGGCCACCTCGAAGGTGACGGAGGCGGCCATGTCGTAGGTGCGCGGGGTCATGACCTCGGTGAGGGTGTAGGTGCCGGGCGCGAGGGCCTCGATGCGGTGGGGCTCGTCGGTGGACACCCACTCGTCCACCACCTTGCCCGACGCGTCGGTCACGGTGAGCTTGGCACCGGGGATCTCGGGGCCGCCGGTGACCTCCACCTTGGAGACGTCCACCTTGGTGGGCTCGTCCTCGATGGTGAGCACGAAGGGGCTCTCGCCCTCGATGAGGCCGGCCTCGGCCACGGTCACGGGACGCGGCGTGTGGTCCACCACGTACCCCGCAGGGGCGGCAAGCTCGGCCACGTTGTAGGTGGTGGCGCGGGCGTTGGACCCGAGGCGCTTCACACTCGCCAGGCCGTCGTCGCCGGTCGTGACGACGTGCAGCTCGGTGGCGTCGTCGATGAGGGCGGTCACGTAGGTCCCGGCAGGGGCCGCGCCCTCACCGGTGAAGACGGTCATGTGGCGGCCGTTGCCGACCACGGCCACGTCCTTCTCAGGTCCCACGAGGCGCACGGGCTCACCGTCCACCTCGATCCTGTAGGTGCCGTTGTCGAGGTCGGCGGCGAAGGTCTTCTCGGAACCCTCCAGAAGGGACAGCTCGACCGTGGGCTCGAAGTCACCCTCGGTGCAGCCCACGAAGGTGAACGGTCCCACGCAGGAGACGTCGAAGGCGTAGGTCCTTCCGTCCTCCAGGGTCATGGGGTCTGCCACCACGGGCACGTCGGAGCCGCCCCTGGTGGCGACGGGCGTGTAGGTGCCCGCGGGCACGCTCTCCATGCAGCCGCCGAGCGCGATGCGCTCGCCGTCCTCACCTTCGAGCCAGAGCGCCCAGTCGTCACCGGGAAGCTCGGCCACCGACGCGCGAGGGCCGTCCTCGGTGTTCGTGGCGGTCACGCTCTCGGCCCCGTCCTGAGCGACCACGCGCAGCGCGGTCTTGCCCTCGGGACCCTCGGCCTCGGCGGCCTTGTCCCAGAGGGCGATGGTCGCGCCGGGAAGGAGGTCGCCGCTCGATGCCGATGCCTTGGCAAGCACAAGCTCGTTGGGGGCGTCGGCGACCTCGACCTTGGTCGAGACCACGGGCGTCTTGTCGTCCTCGTACGTCACCGTGAAGCTGTGGGGCGTGCCATCGAGCACGTGGCCCGCCGGGGCGACGGTCTCCACGAAGGAGTAGGTGGCTGACCCGGTGCCGAGGGGCAGGCCGGACACCTTGGCCGTGCCGTCGTCACCGGTCGTGCAGGTGCCCATGACCTGGCCCGCCACGGCCTGCACGCGGCCGTCAGGCGACACCACGTCCGCCTCCGCGACCACCTTGAAGGTGGCACCGGAGAGCTTGGAGCCGGTCTCGGAGTCGGTCTTGACGACGACGGCCTCGCCGGTCGCCTGCTTGTCGGAGACCTTGACCACCGTCACCGGGTCCGCGTCACCGCTGGAGGGGATGACGAGCGGGTAGTCGCGGTCGTTCACCAGGTACGGGCTCGCGGCGGCCACCTCGCGGATGGTGTAGTTGCCGGGGAGCAGCCCCTCGGGCAGCGTCACACGTCCGGAGCCGTCGGTCTCGAAGGTGTCGAGGACGGCGTGGTTGGGGTGCCAGACCTCGTTCTCGATCAGCTTGCCGCTCTCGTCGAAGACCTGGAACCTGAAGCCCGCGAGGGGCACGGTCTGGCCGCTCTCGGCGTCGGTCTTGACGATCTGGAGGTGGCTCGTGACGCGGTCGTTGTCCACGATGTAGGACAGCGTGGTGCCGTCCACCATCTCTGCGGGCGTGACCTGCCAGGAGGTCGGCTTGTACCCTGCGGGGACCGTGGAGGCCACCTCGCGGACGGTGTAGCCCGCCGCGTCGTAGGGGATGCACCCCTTGATGCCGTCGTTGCGGGTGCCCTCGCCGTACCAGCCGCCCGTGAGCTCGGCGCGGCCCTCGGCGTCGGTGGTCATGGTCGCGACGACCTTGTTGGTGGTGTTGGACACCACCTCGAACTCGATGCCGACGCCGGGGTTCTGGAGCCCGGAGGTGTCGGCCCCGGTGTCGAGGTACTTCACGAGCTTCATGTTGAACGCGACGACGTTCTCCTTGAAGTCGTCCTCGGGGGTGAGCTCGAAGACGCCCGCGTTCGTGATCTGGCCTGCATGGACGGTGTAGTGCTTGGGCGTGGGGTCGAGCTTGTAGCCCTCGGGCGCGCTGATCTCGGTGATGGTGACCTGACCCAGGGGCAGGCGCGAGAGGCGCGCGACGCCGGAGGCGTCGGTGGTCACGGTGTGGTTCACGCCGTTGGCGTCCACGACCCGGTAGGTCGCGCCGGAGAGGCCGACACCGGGCTGAGCGCTCGTGGTGCCGGTAGCGGAGTCCTTCTTCTGCACGGTGAAGATGATGTAGCCCGGATCGTCCCGATGCTGCTCTTCAGAGCTGGTGTTGCCGGTAAAGAACCTATGGACGGCCGTATCCAACTTGTACCCCTGGGGTGCCTTGGTCTCGCGGTAGAAATACCACTCGTTAGGCGCAAGGGAAAGGTCGGCGTGGCCGTCGGCGTCCAGCACCACGGTAGTCTTCTCGCCGGTGGTGGAGCGGGTCAGTTCGTACTCCGCGCCGCCCAGGGCGTACTCGTGGTTGCCGTCGGTCATGGTGGCGTCAGCCGAGAGCTTGGTGAAGCGCACGTCCACGGTGGTCTTGGCGTACCAGTAGTCCGGCGAGCAGAGCCGCTGGGTGAAGGACGTCTGGAGCGATCCGGGGACGAGGGAGGCGTGCTCGGAGTGGACGAGCACGAAGAACCCGCCGTCCGCCCGCGGCGTGGCCGTGAAGGAGTAAGTGCCGTCGCACGGCATGCCGTAGCGCAGGTGCTCCGGGTTGCCGATGTAGACCTCGTAGCACATGGCGTCGAGCACCGTGCCGTCGGGCATGGTGAGGGTGCCCGCACGGCCGAGTTCGGTCCACGGGTCCCAGTAGTTGCCGCTCACCGTGCAGGTGCCGGTGAGGGTCCCGTCGTCGTGGAGGGTGGCGGTCCCGCCGTTCTCGAAGGTGATCTCAGTGGAGGCGGCATAGGCCGTCGTCGTTGCCAGGGGGGAGAGCATCCCTGCCAGCTGCGACAGCACGAGCACCGCCGCCATGAAGGCGGCCTTCACGCGCTTCACGGCCCTGCCCTTGGCGAGGGCGGAGCAGAACGCCTCCTCCTCGCGGCGTGCGCGCTCGGCGAGGTGCCGGGAGCGGGCCTTGCCGCGCGGTCGCTTGTCGGTCTTACCCATGGCTCACACCTCCGGATCCACGGTCGTGGCTGCCTTGTTCCGAGCGTCCATAGGCGCTCCTTTCCGGTCGTCTCTCTCTTCTCTCTCGATCCTCTCCCGCGCCTCGCGCAGGCCCAGCACCCAGTCCGCAGACAGGTTCAGCACCGGGCAGATGCGCATGAGGGCGTCGGTGGAGATGAGGCGCTTGGCGCTGAGGTAGCGCGACAGCGCCGTCTGCGACACCCCGGAGCGCTCGGCGAGCGCCCCGCGCGTGATGCCCCGCCGCGACATCGCCCAGGTGAGCCGCGCGGCGACCAGCTCGCGGCGCTTCTGGTCGGGGACGGCGGCGGCAGGGGGTGGGTCCTCGGACCTGTACCTCGCGATGCATCCCATGTCCTTTCCTCACTTCGCCCGAGGGCGCTTGGAGCCCTTGGGGCCCTTCTTGTCGAACACGAACTCGATCCCGCTCCCGTCCCCCTTGAGGCGGAGCCCCGCGTCGAAGGGGCCGCGCTTTCCCTTGAGCCCCTTGGCGGCAACGGTCTTGCCCGTAAGGAGCGCCCGCGCCTGCTCCTCGGTGAGGAGCTTTCCGGCCACGGTCCGGGCGAGGGAGAACCCGCACCCCTCCGTGCGGGACCACGTGCCGTCCTCGGCCTTCGCGAAACGGTTGGTGGAGCACTGGATGGACCGTTCCTTCAGGAGGACGGGGGCGTGGCAGACGGGGCACTCCCCCACCGAGACGTCGGCACCGAACGCCTTGGCGCGCTCGGGGTCGTAGGACGCCTTGGCACCCGCTACGACCTCGCGGGTGAAACCCTCGATGTCTTGGAGGAAGCGGGGCAGGTCGCGCTCTCCCTCTTGGACGCGCGACAGCTCAAGCTCCCATGTGGCGGTAAGCTCGGGTCTGGTGAGCGGGGAGTCGCCGATGACGTCGATGAGGGCGATGCCCTCATCGGTGGCGATGACAGATCTTCCCTTCTTTTTCAGGAGTTTTTTGCTGAACAGCTCCTTCAGAATAGCATCGCGCGTGGCCGGTGTCCCGATGCCCGCTGAATGCGAGCTGTCATCACATATGGCCTCCTTCAGCTGCTCGTCTTGGATCTTCCTGGAAGGGTTCTTCATGAACCCGAGAAGTTCCGCCTCCGTATAGAGCCTGGGCGGTGAGGTCTTGCCCTCCTTGACCTCCACGCAGGAGATCGGGAGCGCGTCTCCCTCCTGGATGCCCGGAGGGATTTCCTGCCCGCCGCCCTCGCCCTTCTCGGCAGAGCCCTTGAGGAGCCGCCTCGCGGCGGCGTCCACCGCCCTCCAGGACCCGTCGGTGACGACGGAACCCGTGGCCGTGTAGGCGTCGTCCCCAACCGAGAGGCCGAGCTTGGTCACCGTCATGGCCGCAGGGCCCATGACGGCGCAGAGGAGCCGTGCGCACACGAGCGTCATGACGGCGCGCTCGGCATCGGACAGCCCCTCGAACCCCCGCCTGGCGAAGGTGGGCGTGGGCATGAGGGCGGGGTGGCCCTGCACGGCGTCGTCCTTGACGATGCGGGAGACGTCGGCGCGGGATGCGTCGAAGGCATGCGTGAGGGACGTGTCGAGGACACCGCCCTCCACGAGGGAGCGGAGCACGTCTTCGGCCTCAGCCACCGTGTCCGACCCGATATAGCGCGAGGGGGTGCGCGGGTAGGTGAGGATGGCCTTCTCGTAGCAGGACTGGGCGGCGGCCAAGGTCTCGTCGGCACCCATCCCGCAGACGGTGGAGGCGTCCCGCTGGAGTTCCGTGAGGTCGTAGAGCTTGGGGGCGGCCACACGTTTGGCCTTGCGCTCGGCGGAGGTGACGGCGGCCGTCCCGGCACGCTCGGCGCGGGCCTTCTGGGCCTCCGCTTCCTCGGCCGCCTCGCACTGGGGGCCCTCTGCGGCGAACCCGTCGAAGGTGAGCGCGCACCGCCAGAAGGGCATGGGCTTGAACGCGTCGTGGCGGCGGCAGCGGTCCGCCACCTCGGCGAGCACGCAGGTCTTCACGCGCCCCACCGATAGCGGACCTCCCTTGCGGCGTCGGTAGAGGGTGGTGTAGGCGCGGGTGCCGTTGATGCCGAGGAGCCAGTCGGCGCAGGCGCGGCCACGGGCGGCGTCGGCGAGCCCCGCGAACTCGGAGGCGGGGCGCAGGTGCCCGAGGTCGCGTGCCATGGCCTCCTCCTCGAGGGAGGTGGACCACAGGCGCGAGACCGGCTTGTCACACCCGGCGTGCTCGTAGATGCGCCAGAAGATCAGCTCGCCCTCCCGGTCGGGGTCGCAGGCGTTGACGACCTCCGTCACGTCCTCGCGGCCGAGGAGGGCGCAGAGCACCTTCAGCTGCTTCTTCGCGCCCGCATCCCCCCGAGGCAGGTAGCGCCACTGCGCGGGGATGTAGGGCAGAGCGGCGAAGTCCCACTTCGCCGCGTCGGGCCACTCGGGGTACTCCTGAGGCATGGCCTCGGCGAGCAGGTGCCCGAAGGCCCAGCTCACGATGGCGTCGGACCCCTCAAGCCACCCCTCATGGCGCTCGGCGGCACCGAGGACGGCCGCGTAGCGGCGTCCCATGTCCGGCTTCTCGGCGATGACGAGCCTCAAAGCGATCACCTCCTGATCGTCTTGTCCTTCTTGGGCTTCGACCCGTAGCTCTTGGACGACCTGGTCGCGGCCTCACCGAGCGACTGCGGGTCGCAGCAGGCGCGCCCTTCCACGGCGGGCGCACGCCGCCCGGCGACGGGTTCGACGTAGTGGCCGATCTCCTGACAGAGGGCATCCGCGAAGGCCCGGAGCGACCGGGCCGCTTCACCCGCAGGGTCGATGCCCTCCAAGGAGGCGTGCAGGCGCTCGCGGATGCGGGGCGCGGCGGTGGCGCTCATGCGCCCACCTCCTCGACGGTGACGAGGGCTGCGCTGACGGTGAGGATGACGTCCCTGGTCGAGGCAGGGCCTATCAGCGAGAACACGGTGCGCGCCCCCTCGTCCGCCTGATCGACGGTGCCGCCCCACACGGCCCTCTGCGCGCTCGGCATATGGGAGGCGGCCCACCTCTCGAGCGCGTCCTCCACGTCCTGCTGGCCGCAACCGAGGGCGGCCAGCGATGCGACGTCGAGGGCGTCGGCGTCCAGGGAGGCTGCGGCGGTGGTGCCGTAGGCGGCGATGTCGTGGCCGCCGACCTTCCAGAGCAGCATCGCCTCGGTGCCCGTGGCGTCCCCCACGGCGGTCATGAGGGTGCCCTCGGCCTCGTGGCCGTCCCCGAGGGCCATGGAGAAGGTGCGCGACTCCACGCCCTCGACGCCATCCCCCTCCCCCTCCACGCGCGAGGCGTCGCCCACCGACGTGACGGCATAGGTGCCGAACTCGGACCTGCCGTCGTCGAAGGCGACCCGCCAGGTGTCCCCGGCGAACGCGACGACCGCGCCCGTGTGCTGGTCGGTCCATGTCATGGACGTCAGGGCGGAGACGAGGGAGCGCTCGGCATCCCCGTAGGAGGAGATGAGCCTCTTCAGGTCGGCGGTGAGCACCGCCTCGTCCGCTGCGGGGGCCTCCTGCGGGTCCGCCTCCTCCGTCCGGGCGAGGATGGGCACCTCGACCACCTCGGACTTCTGCGCCTGGAGGCCGTCGCGCACGGCGGCCATGCCGAAACAGGCGGCGCAGAGCGCTCCCGCGCACGCCGCGAGGCCGATGGCCTTCTGCAAGGGGGTGAGCCTCATGGTCGGTGTCCTCTCTCTCAGGAGGTCCCGTTGACGGCGGGCCAACGGAGGGCGTAGGTGAACATCGAGAAGCCTGGCGAGGAGCGCAGCGCGACGCCGCGCGAAGGAGTGGCGTCGATGATCGTGCCGGGACCGGCGCAGAGGGCCACGTGCCCGCTCATCCATAGGATGTCGCCGGGCTTCGCCTGGGCGGCGGGCAGGCGCAGCGGCGCGGAGTCCCTCTGCATCTCCGACTGGTGCGGGATGGAGATCCCGGCCTGGCCGTAGGCGTAGCTCGTGAGCCCCGAGCAGTCGAAGCGCTTGCTCGCGGGGTCGGAGGCCGCCCAGACGTAGACCGAGCCGATCTGGCGTCGGGCGGCCGCGAGGATGGTCTCGGCCGTGGCGGTGCCCGCAGGGGCGGACCCCGTGGGGTCGCCGTTGAAGACCGAGCCCATGTTGGTGCCGGAGACGACCCGCTTGCCCGCCCACTCGGGGTGCCACCCCGGCGTGCCGGGGTTTCCGTGCTGGGAGAAGTAGCGCCAGTCCACCTCGAACTCGACCACGTTGGCTCCGTTGTTGTGGCCGTAGGCGTTGCATCCGGGGTCGCTGAGGTTCTTCGCGTCGGCCACGATGCCCTTGATGACGGTGCCGTCCTCAAGAGTGAAGAAGACGTAGTCGCCGACGGCCCCGAAGGTGGGCGTGCAGGCGATGAGCAGGTAGGTCTCCCCACCGCTCTTGATGGCGGCGATGCCGTCCTCGAACTTCGCGCCGTTGCGCTTCCAGAGGTCGTGGACATCCGCCTGGGCCGTGCCCTGGGCGATGGACCAGACGCCGCCCGCGTAGAAGCCGAGGGTACCGTACATGGTCACGGTGAAGCCCCCACGGCCCATGCCGTCGGGGACGATGATGGTCTGGCCCGGAACGGGGGCTGCCAGGTTCGCGCTCTTCGACGCCGAGCCCCCGGCGACCGACCCGAAGAGGGACACGACCACGAGGATGCCGACCAGCACGGCCACCACACCGGCGAACGCGCCGCCTGCCAGGAGGAGCGCCTTGCCGCCGGTGGCCGCATGGATCGTCCGCGCCGCCCTCTCGCGCAGGGCCGAGATGCGGCCGGTGACGCCGCGACCGGCGGCGAGGGCGCGCAGGCAGTCCGCCTTCGCGAGGTCGGCCCTCACGCGGCGCTGGGCTGCGGCCGCGCGCCTCTGGTACCACGACCGCGCGAAGCTGCCCGCCTCGGAGCGGTCGGCCTTGGCCAGGAAGGAGTCGGCGGATGCCTGGAGGCTGGCCGCCCGCTGGGCGCGGGCCGACGCCTTGTCACCCCAGGACGCCCGTCTCCGCTCCGCCTTGGCGATGCCGCGTCCCGCAGAGCGGTGCACGGACCCCGCGCCCCGCTCGACGCTGCGGAGCGCTCCCACCCCTGTGCGGGGCGCGTCGCCGATGCGCTCGGCGAGGTCCCCTTCCTCGGTCGCGGCCCCCTCGCCGACGATCGAGGCGGCCTGCACGGCCTGCTCGATCTCCCGGCGGGCACGGTCCTTGAGGGCGTCGGTGGCCGTCACTGCGGCGTGGCCGCCCGGCACGTGCGCGCGGTGCGGTCGGGCATCCGCCGCCCCCGTCCCCGTCGCGGGGCCCTTTGCCGGACGGGCGGCCCCCGACGGGACCCGCAGGCGTGCGGCCCCGCCTGACGAGGTCGAGAGCGCGGAGGCGTCCGGCGCGTCCTTGATGAGCGTGAGGTTCCCGGAAGAGACCCCGCCCTTCCGGACGTGGGCGGTGCTGTCCTCCTCCCGGCTGACCATGAAGGCGTCGAGGGCGTCACCGCCCGCCTTTCCCGTCATATCGTCCGCGAGGGCGGCAGCGCCGTCGCGCAGGGACCCTGTGACATCCATCGCCTGACCCTCCTCTCTCTGTTCGTCGCGTCGGCTACGGCAGGACCGCCATGCGCAGCACCTCAAGGGCGAGCGCGCAGAGGATGACGGCGGCCAGGGCCGCGATGCCGAGGAGGAGCTTCTTCTGGCCGTCCGTGAGGTCGCGTCTCCTCATGCCCCTCACGCCCCCTTCTCCGCCGCGCGGCGCAGCTCGGCAACGTCCTCGAGCTTGGTGGTGGTGACCTTGTACAGCTCGGTCTCCTTGGGAAGCTGGTTCGCGAAGGGCACGATGCGCCCGTCCGCGCAGATGAGGCCCTCGCCCACACCGGCCCCCCGGATGGTCGCCACCTGCTGGCCGGACAGGGTGAGCACCTGGCCCAGGGCTGCGGCGTCGGTGGCCGACTGCCCGAGGATCACCAGGAAGTCGGAGTTGCCCACCATGAGGCGGGTCTTCTCGTTGAGGAGCAGCCGCTCCACGTTCTGAGTGATGCCCGTCGGCACCGCGCCGTACTTGCGCGAGCGGGTCCAGAGGCGGTCGAAGTACGACACCGTGAAGTCGTTGTCCAGGAGCAGCTGCAGTTCGTCGATGAAGACCCACGTGCGCACGCCTCGCGCCTGGTTGCGCACGATGCGCTGCCAGGTGGCGTCGAGCAGGATCAGCATCCCCAGGCCCTTCAGGTTGTCCGCGAGGTCGCGGATGTCGTAGACCACGAAGCGGCTCTGGGTGTCGACGTTGGTCCTGTGGGCGAAGACGTTGGCCTGGCCGGTCACGTAGCGCTCGATCGTGGTGGCGAGGATGGCACCCTCGCCCTCGGGCTGGGACCTCAGCGCCTCCATGAAGTCCACGAGGGTGGGGATGTCCTCGGTGTCGCGGGTCTCGAAGTAGTCCGCGTAAACCTGCGAGCAGGTGCGGTCCACGAGGGTCTGCTGCATGGCCGTGAGGCCCTTGCACATCTCGTCGATGATGGAGATCACCGCATCGACCTTGGTGCCGAGGCCGCCGTTGTCCTCGCGGTCGAACTCAAGATCGAAGGGGTTGATGAAGGTGTCGGAGTCCGAGCTGATCTTCACCACCTCGCCCCCGAAGGCGTCGGCGAGCGCGATGTACTCGCGCTCGGGGTCGAGCACGATGACCTCGGAGTCGGGGTCGGCGAGCAACGTGTTGATGATGGAGAGCTTCGCCTGCACGGACTTCCCGCGACCGGGTTTGCCCAGGATGAAGCCGTTGGGGGAGCTTGACGCGCGGCGGTTGTAGAAGATGAAGTTCTTGGAGATCTGGTTGTAGCCGTACCACTGGCCGTGGGCGTCGTTGATCTCAACGGAGGTGAGCGGCATGAAGTTGGCCGCCCCCGCCGTGGTCATGTTGTAGTCCCACCCCTGCGGAACGCCGTTGTAGCCCACGGGGAGCGAGTTCCTGAACGCCTCCAGCTGGAGGCCCACCATGGGCTCCATGCGCATGTTGTGCCCGCGCACGACGTTCTGCACCTCGTCGATGTTGTGCTCCAGCGCCTCATCGGTGTCCGCCCAGGTGAGCGAGGTCATGGAGAAGCCCCAGTACTTCTGGTCTCGGGAGACCAGGTCTCCCCGGATCTCCTCGGCCGTGAGGATGGCGTCCTGCATGTCCGCAGGCAGCATCTCGTCGGTGATGTAGATCTGCTGGGAGTGCTTGCGGACGTACTCGGTCTTCTGGACCTTGAGGTCCGTCAGGCGTCCCTCGATGGTCTCGCGGGCCTCCGTCTGGTCCCAGCAGTCGAGGTTGAGGGTGATGATCTGGTTGATGGGCAGCTCGGCGAGCTTCGCGACGAGGTCGCTCTTGACGGAGTTGGCGTATTTCTGGACGTACAGCCCACACCCCTTGGAGCGCCCCCATGCGCAGCGCGTGGCACCGGTCTGCCTGTCGCGCTCGAAGGTGGGCGGGGCCACGAGGTCGCGTGTGGTGAGGCCCGGCGCGTCCTTCAGGGCCTCGTAGGTCACGGCGTCGGGGCCGTCCTGGGGGTTGGTCACCGAGTCGATGAGGCGCAGCCTCTCCACGCCGCTCATCTCCCGCGCCTCCACGCCCATGTTCTTGAGCAGGCGGATGGCGCTCTCGCAGGTGCGGGCGAGCACGGGGTCGGCCTTCTCCTTGGTGGGCTGGGAGCAGGTGAAGGTCATGAAGCGGCGGCGGCGCACGTTCTGGCGCGACTCCGCCATGCGCATCTCGATGATGGAGTTCAGCTCGGCCCGGTAGCGGTTCCCGGCGTCGTCCTCCTCCACCTCGGGCATGAACATCTCGTCGCGCCACACGTCGAGGTCGATGGCCTGGGCGTAGATCTGGACCTTGATGAGGATGTCGTCGTCCACGGCGTTAAGGAGCTCGCAGTAGGCGTTGAGGACGTCCACCTGCTCCGACTCCCGCGCGCTCTGGAAGTTCGCGTCGTCGAACTCGACGGTGCGCGAGTAGGTGCCCTTGCTCACGCGGCAGGTGCCGTTGGCGTACATCGCCTCATAGCCCAGGGCGTCGGCGGTGGTGCCCTCGGCACGGCGCAGCTCGCGGCCGGAAGTGGCGGCGCTCTCGCGCTCGGCCGCCTTGCGGTCCTTGCGGCTCGCGCGGATGCGGGTCTTGCAGTTGGGACAGCGGCGGGCGTCGGGGGCCTGCGCTGTGCCGCACTTGGGGCAATAGATCATATGGGCGCTCACGCACCTTTCGTCATGGTCGGGTTTTCCAGGGGAAGGTCTTGCTAGGCTTCGAGTTCCGAGCGCTCGGCTTTCAGGGCGCGGCGGTCGGCGCGGGTGAGCCGCCGTCGCTTCCCCTTCGCTCCAGGCACCGCCTCGAAGTGTGGGAAGCGGTACACCGCGATGGCGGGCATGGCCCGCTCCCTCCGGTGCAGCTCCCACCAGACCTCGGGCTTGAGGCCGTTGATGGTCCCGAGGCCCGCGAAGGCCACCGCTCCGCCCACGGCCATAACCGCCCAGAGGGCGAGCGTCTGGGGCAGGCCGAGCCACAGGGCGAGGGCCAGGTACAGGAGCACCGACACGCACGCTGCCGCAGCGATCGAAGCCACTTGGCGGCCCGTCATGCCGAAGAACGGCTTGGGTTCGTATTTGCGGATGTCGTCGCGCAGGACGATCTCGATCATGGACAGGACCCCTTCCTACGCGCCGACGAGCTGGTCGGCGAACTCGCGGGACTGCTTAACCATCATGAACATCGCAAGGGCCCCCACCAGGGGAGGCACCGCCGCGATCACGAGGTCAGCGACGACGTTGCCGGTCGTGACGGTGCGGATGCTCCCGCAGATCTGCATGACCAGGCCCCCCAGCGAGATGACGAGGACGACGATGAGGGCCTGTAGGCAGCAGCCTGCGTACTTCTTGAAGTAACGGATCCCGCCGTCGCGCGTCTGGCGCGAGGCGCACATCACGGCCGGGAACGCCGCGAAGGCGGTGCGCACGTACAGCTCGAACATCCTCATCACGAAGACCACCTGGACGTAGATGTAGGTGAGCACGCAGGTGCACATCGACACGAGGGCCACGAGGAGGACGAGCAGGGCCGCCCCCGCACCCTGGTCGTAGGTGATGGAGGTGAGGGCGGCGTCCACCGCCTGGAGGACTCCCCAGTTGCCTCCCGACAGGGTGCCCGCCATGCCCAAGGTGCCCACCATGAAGTTGCCGATCTCGGCGACCAGCGAGTAGATCCCGGCCATGACGAGGGTGATGTTGGTGATGAGGGTCTGGATAATCATGTACTTGACGACGATGAACAGGTAGCTCCCCCAGAGGTCGTCGCGGCCACGGCCCGACGCCCCGTCCTTAGCGAACGCGATCAGCTCGGCCACCATGAGGAGCCCGAGGAATCCCGTGGCAATGGGGATGACGGCGCGGTCGGCCACCGCGACGCAGGCGCGGTAGACGCCGACCCAGTCCCCCGTGGAGAACGACCCGAAGAGCCCGTCCACGCCGATGTTCGACATGACGAGCCCGGCCGTCATGGCGCAGAGGTCGGCACCGTTGGCGAGGATGTCGTAGAGGGCCTTGCCCATCGACGTGCCGATCCCGGCCACCGACTCGAAGAGGTTTCCCGCCTTGACGACGGTCTTGTACATGGGCTTGTCGCCGATGTCGTCCGGGCTCTCCTCGTCGGCGTTGGCATCCGGTCCGTTCCAGGTACGGTCAGGGGCATCCTCGGACGTCACGGGGCTGTCGGCCAGGGCGACGGTGGGCATGGCCATGGACGCGGCGAGGGCCAGGGCGACGGCGATGGCCATGAGGAGCGCGGGCAGCCAGCGGCGCGGCGTCCTGGTGCTGGTCGTGGTCGGCATCGAGAGACAGGAAGTCATGCGCAGCCCGCTAGAGCGTCGGGAACTGGAGGATGCCGCTCGCGATGGCTCCCCCGATGGCCGCCGTGGCACCGCCGAGGGCGATCATCCAGACCGCGCCCTGCTGCTCCTGCGCATCGTGGCTCTTGCCGCCGGAGATCCAACGGATGATGCCGACGGCGGCCAGGATGCCGCCGCCGAAGACGGCGACGTTGCCGAGGAAGGTCAGAAGCTGGTTGAAAAACGCCATGAGGTCTCCTTGCTGTGTGGTCGTGTGGTCTATCGCGGGCAGATGAGGTCGGTAGCGCACCCGACGGTCACCGCGTCGTCGGGGTCGAAGCCGTAGAGGCGCATGAAACGTCGGATCGCCCCACCGATGACGCGCCTCGCCTCGGGCACCGCCAGCTCCGATCGCGCGGTCTGCGCCCGGAAGTCGGACCACCACGTGAGCACCGAGGCGGCCTCCTTCGGCACGCCGTCCCCTCCGAGCCAGATGGAGTACTCGCTCATGAGGTAGTCCATGTGGCTCATGTCCGGGGTCACGGGCGCGTCGATCTCGTCGAGGAGCAGAAGGACCTCGCCGAGGTTCTGGCGGGAGCGGTAGGGCGGGAAGAAGTGCACGAACCCGCAGAGCGCCTGCATGAGGTTGCGGTGCGCGGGCCGCACCGTGTTGCCGCCCCGCGGGCTGCCGTCGATGAGGACGGTCGAGCAGAAGGCGCGCAGGTCGGCCAGGGTGTGGAAATCCGGAAGCTCTGCGGGCACGATGCGGACGACGAAGCCTTTCATTGATGCATCACCTCTCTTCTCCTGCGTGCCGCTCATGCGACCCTCTCCATCACCCAGCCGTCGAACTGCCGCTCCCAGGCGTCGCGTGAGCGCTCCATCTCCTCGATGGCCTCGATCTCGGCGAGGCGCGCGGCGTAGGCGCACTCGTCGCGCCACGTAGCGAGGTCGAACTCGCCTGCTTGGCGCAGCTGCCGGTAGCGTGGGTGGTCGAAGGTGCGGTACTTGTAGTCCTTGTAGGGACGGGCGTTCTTGATCATCACGATGCACTCGTCACCCGCGAAGACATCCGGGTTGCTCCCGAGGTCGGCGGCCGAGATCAGGTCGCGGCCGATGCGCGACTCGGCGTCCGACCACGACCCCTGCCGCCCGTGGGATTCGCTGCGGTTGCTCACGACGACCGTGGTCTTGCCGAGGCGCTCGGAGACCTTCTTGTTGGTCTCAGGGTCGCATCGGCCGAGGAAGAGCGTGGTGTCGCAGTTGCCCTCGATGATGTCGGCGTTGTCCTTGTAGAGCTTCTTGAGCTGTGTGGCCGACTGGAGGATGCAGTGGAGGTTGATCCAACGCGAGCGCAGGGTCGCGATCTTCTTGTCGAGGTCGGGGATCTCGCCGATGTTGGCAAGCTCGTCGAGGATGCAGTTGATGGGGATGGTGCAGTGGCTGCCTGGGTTCTTGTCGGCGATGGCGGTGTTGATGTCGAAGAGCTGGTAGAGGAGCATCGCCAGGATGAAGTTGAAGGTGGAGTCCGTGTCGGACATGATCAGGAAGAAGGCGGTCTTCTCCTCGCCGATCGTGCGCAGGTCGGTCTCGTCCGTGGCGAAGAAGTCCTTAACCGCGCCCACGGAGAAGGGTGCCATGCGCACGTTGCATGACGCGATGACGCTCGCCTCGGTCTCAGGGGACCCCGCCGTCGACTTGAAGCCCTTGTACTGCTTGATGACGAACCACTCGTCCGACGCCTCGGCCCGCGCGCGGTCACCGCCGTACTTCTTGAGGACGAAGTCCACGTAGGAGTCGTCGAAGCCGTCGCACCCGAGCATGATGACGTCGAGCGGGGAGACGGCGTTCTGCGGGTCGTCGCCCTTGGCCATCTGGAGGAGGTTGACCATCTCGTTGAAGGTGCGGTACTCCGGGTTGTCCGCCCAGAAGTAATGGAGGTAGCCGATGAGGGCCATGTAGAGCTGGGTCTCCGCCTTCACGAAGAAGTCGTTGCCCTGGCTCGCCTCCTTGCTCGTGGTGTTGGCGATGAGCAGGTTCACGATCTGGATGATCGAGGTGGCATCGGTGATGTAGAGCAGCGGGTTGTAGCGCATGGAGAGCGCCAGCTCGTCGGGCTTGGTGTTGACCACCTTGAGGGTGTAGCCGTTCTGCAAGAAGAAGTTCCCGTACTGCTTCAAGGTGTCGCCCTTGGGGTCGGTGATCACATAGGAGCTGTTCAGCTGCAACAGGTTCGGTCCGACGTAGTTGAAGGTCTTTCCCGAACCGGAGCCGCCGAGGATGTAGACGTGCTTGTTGCGCTCGATGGCGGGGTCGGGGATCTTGGAGAGCTGGAGCGCGCAGGTCTCGGACAGGAGGATGTTGTCGTCTGCCATGTCGTCGAGCCATGCGGGCACGGGGTTGGGCTTCTTCTCCTTCATCCCGAGCAGGCCACGCAGGAAGCCCTTGGGGTCGCGGGCGGCCATGGCACGCCGCTCCTGCCAGCGCCTCGGCAGCCGCACAGGGATCTTGCGAACGAGCGAGTCGTGGGCGAAGAGGCGGATGTCGGCCATGGTGGCCCAGGCGGCCTCGCCGTACTCCTTGTCCTTGAGGGCGCGCGCCTCGCGCCTGCGTCCGCCGTAGTCATAGGTCCCGAGGCCCACCAGCGCGATCACGGCGAAGCCGACCCAGAAGACCCCGGCATAGCCCGGAGCGATGGCGAGGGGGTCGGAGGCGACGAAGGACGCCAGCTCCGAGATGTCCCAGCTCTCGGCACCGATGGCGAGAGGGTGCTCCACGAGCCACTGGCAAAGGCGTGCGGCGAGCTGGCCTGCCGCGGCACCGCCGAGGACGGTCCAGGCGACCCACCAGAGGATGCGTCCCATCAAAGGCTCCTTCCGTTCGCAGGGCTCTTCTTGGGGGCGGCCTTGGGCTCAGCCTTCTTCTGGGCCTTGCGCTGCTTCGCCAGCGCCTCGGCCGCGCTCGCCTTGACCGTGTCCGGGCTTCGCTGAACGGAGGTCCTTGAACCGGATGCAGCGGGTGTCGGCACGCCGCGCGAGACCCCCGCGCTCTCGCTGTCTTTCTGCGCGGCTGCGCGTTTTTTTATGGTGGCCCCCTCCGCCTCCATGGCGCGGGCCTTCTCGACCATGAGCGCGTGCTCGCGCGCATAGGCGCTCAGGTAGTCCCCCGATACGCACACCGCCTCCTCGATGGCCTCGTCGGCCGAGCCGATGCCGTTGTCCTCCTTGATGACGCCGACCTTGCTGCCGACGAGGCGGTAGCAGCCGCGACCGGCGTCATCGAGCCAGACCGACTGCGTGTAGGCTTGGCCGTCGATGGAGCGCTTGGCGCTCCAGGCGTCGCGACCGAGGTCGCTTGAGAGCACCTTGTCTCGAGAGAAGTCGCTGTCGAGGTAGCGGAAGGACTCAGGATAGGGACCCGAGACATCCGTGCGGATCCGCTCGCGGGCCGCCGCCGCTATCTGACCCTCGGTGCCGATGTCCGCGAGCGCGGCATTGAGGCCGCCTTTGAGCTGGTCCAGGCAGGCCGCGACGCCGGACTGGCACCCGGAGAGGACCTGCACGCCGAGCGTGCCGTCCGAGGTCCGCACGACCGCGTGCATGATGCCCGCCTCGGTGAGGCGCTTCTTGACCACCGACCACATGGCGTCGTCGTCCAGGTTGTGCTCTTTGGCGAGCGCCCCCATGAAGTCCCTGGGCACAGGGACGAGGCGCGAGTCGATGCCCGCCTCGTCTGCGACGCGCCGGAGCACATGCATGGACACGGTGCCCTCGCGGCCGAGGCCCTCGATGCCGCGCGTGGCGGCGTTGTAGGCCCCCTTGCCTGCGGATGCCGCGGCACCGGAGACGCCCTTCACCACACGGCCGGTGGCCGAGCTGATGTGCGTGTCGTTCAAGAAGCGCAGCAGCTGGACGACGATGTCCGCCGCAGAGCCGAGCGCCTTGACGGGGGTGGTCGAGATGAGCGATACCATCTCCTCTTCAGCGGCCATGCGTCCTACCTCTCCTCGTCGTCGCGGGGGATGTTGGCGAGGATCCCGAGCGAGTCCTTGTTGATCCGATAGCGGCCCGTGGAGCCGTTGGTGCGGAAACCCTTGAGCAGGCCTCGGCGGTAGTAGCCGTACACCGTGTCGCGGGACACCCCGAGGAAGGCAGCCGCCTCATCCACGGAGACGAAGTTCGGGAGCCGGTCGAAGCGCTCCCTTGCCGTGAGGCTCATCGGCCCTCATCACCAGAGGCGTCACGGGCAAAGACGATGACCTCGCCCAGGGGCACGCCGAGGGCGGCGCTCACGCGAACGAGCTGGTTCCCGTCCAGGATGTCGGCGGCGGCACCGGACCTTCGATGCACGTCCCACCCCATCAGCTCCAAGACCCGTGGCAAAGGGACGTCGGCGGCGCGTGCGACCTCCTTCACATCACAGCGAAGTTCGCCCATGCGCTCGGCCAGAGGCCTGTAATCGACAGATGCCATGCAGCCGCTCATCCTTCACTCCCCCTTGGCTCGCGTTCTCGGTTTCAGTTGCTTGCGAGGGTGCGCGCAGGTTTTATTCAGCGCCCCCTCACCCAAAACGATATGCGAGTGCAAAGCGGGTGGTCGGATGAAAAGAAGCCACTTTTGTTATCATTTGTTTGAGCGTAAAACACACATCGGCACGCTATGGGCGGAGAAGGGAGAATGCGTGGAGAGATATCCCAAGCATGTGGGCGTCGAACTGAGCGATGAGGTCATCGGTGCTTACTTAAAGAAGTATCGAAAGGAATGCGGCATGACCGCCAAAGAGGTCGGAGACATCTTCAGGGTTTCTGCACAAGCCATCTACAACATGGAGTCGGGACGGAACCATGTGGCCAAGGACGTGCTGCTCCATATGCTCAGCATCTACGGAATCGACCCTGACGATGCGTTCAAGGGTCCCACGTCGATCGTCCGGGAGCGCTCTGTGGGGTCCGCGAGGGCCAAGAGGATCGCAGACGGGTTCTCGCACCTTTCCGACGAGGGGCAGCGTTTCGTGCTGTCAGCCCTCGACATGGCCCTCAAGGCCGAAGGATGCGAAGCGGAGGGCGGCGAGGAATAGAGGGGTCCGCTCGCCCGGACATTCACGCCGTTCGCCGAGCTGCGCTCCAGGGCGGTCCCGCACCCTCGCTGACATTCTTGGAGTGCCGAAGCATACAGCCTCATAGGAGACGACATGCCGTCCCCTATGGAAAACCGAGCCATCGTGTTCGGGCCTTCGCGCAGGCCTCTTGAAAAAACGGGGTCTGACCGGGTCACTCTTTCCTCGCTTGACCGCGATTTCCGTCTTCCCGTCCGTCCCTTCGTAGACGTGCGTCCTGGGTTCATGTACGAGGAGAGTCGTATTCCGGGCGCTATCTCCATTCAGCTCATCGAAGCGAAGGAATCCCTGCGCGACACTGCGGAATATTTTGTCGAAGGGTTCACAGATGCAAACCTTAATTCTCAAGATGAGTTCATCGTCTACTGCTATGACGGCGGTCTTGCGCGTGAGGCTTGCGACCTTCTGGAATCCCAAGGGTACACAGGGCAGCAATGCTATGCCGGAAGCTGGGTGGACTGGATCTCTGATGACACGCGCCCAATAGAGCAGTAACAAGAACAGAACAACGGGGACGGTACTGGCTAACACCCAGAACCGTCCTCTGGGTTCGCCCTGTGTTACGGTCGGCCGAGGGCGGCTTTCGCTTCCTGAAGCTGTTGGCGAACAGCTTCGGTGGCCGTACCTCCATAGGTGGTACGCGCATCCACGATGCGCCGCAGGTCCAACTCCTCCACGATATCGTCTTCGAAGAGCCCTGATTCTGCTTGGAAGTCCTCCAAGGCCAGATCATCTAGGCTACACCCGCGCTTCTCGCAGAGCAACACCAGATGCCCAACCACCTCATGAGCCTGCCGAAACGGCATCCCTCGCTTCGCCAGATAGTCCGCCACATCCGTTGCTGCCAAGTGACCCTTGCGCGCCTGGACCATCATAGCCTCCGGCCTCACTTGCATGTTCGCCAGCATCCCCGCAGCGCACCGATAGCAATCCTCCAGCGTGTCGGCAGCATCCCACGCGCCTTCCTTGTCTTCCTGCAAGTCCTTGTTGTAGGCCAGCGGAAGAGACTTCAGCGTCATGAGCAGTCCCATCAGGTCCCCCACCACGCGCCCCGCTTTTCCGCGAATGAGCTCTGCGAAGTCAGGGTTCTTCTTCTGCGGCATGATGGAAGAGCCCGTGGAATAGGAATCAGAGAGGGTGATGAACCCGAACTCCGCGCTAGACCAGAGGATCAACTCCTCGCAGAGCCGCGTCAGGTGGATGCAGGAAACGCTGGCCGCATAGACCAAATCCAGTAGGAAGTCCCGGTCAGACACCGCGTCCAAAGAATTGGGGATGGGACGGCTGAACCCAAGGGCTTCGGCGGTGGCGAACCTATCCAAGGGATAGGTGGTCCCCGCCAACGCAGCCGCCCCCAACGGGGACGCATCCGCTGCCCGCATCGCCGCCTCAAGGCGTTCGGTATCCCGCGTGAACATCCACGTATAAGCCAGCATATGATGAGCGAAGAGGACCGGCTGCGCATGCTGCAAATGGGTGTAGCCGGGCATGACGACCTGAAGGTTCGCTTCCGCCTGGCTGATGAGCGCCTCCCGCAGCACCTTGTTCGCCGCCAACAGCGCAGCACAGCGCTCCTTCGCGAACAGCCGCGTGTCGGTAACCACCTGATCATTGCGGGACCGCCCCGTATGCAGCCGCGCTCCCGCACTACCGATGCGCTCCGTCAGCGCCCGCTCTATAGCCATGTGAATGTCTTCGTCGTTGATGTCGAAGGTGAACGTACCGGCTTCGATATCTGTCTGGATGCCGTCAAGACCATCGCGAATGGCCTGGGCATCCCCTGGCGAGATGATGCCCTGATCTGCCAACATAGCAGCATGGGCCTTCGACCCAGCTATATCTTGCCGATACATCACCTGATCCACCGGCAATGACGCACCGAACCGCTGCGTGAACGCATCCACGCCCTCTTCGAACCGTCCTGACCAGAGTGCCATGGGGGTCCCTTCTTTCTCAACCAGCGGAGCCAAAGCTCCGCACCCTGAAAGGCAACTGCCTGGATATCCTACGCGAATTGATCTTTGGTTTCCTTCACCGCGCTGAATTGGTTCATCCGCGCGCCCTGAGAGAGACGGTTCTCAGCCCAGGTCTTGCAGGAGAGCGCATGCAGATCGATGAAACCCTTGGCAGCATTGTGGTCGAAGGCATCATCGGCATCATAGGTAGCCAAGCCTAGGTCATAGAGGGAGTAGACGCTCTTCCGGCCCACCACCGTGCAGCTGCCCTTGTAGAGCTTGATCTTCACGGTTCCGGTCACGCACTGCTGGGTGTCGGTCAGGAACGCATCCAGCGCCTCCTTCAGCGGCGAGAACCACAGGCCGTTGTAGACCTGCTCCGCCCAGGCCTGCTCTATACCCAACTTGAAATGAAGCACGCTACGCTCCAAGCACAAGTCCTCCAGTGCCTTATGGGCGCAGATCAGCGCTAGCGCACCGGGAACCTCGTAGCATTCGCGGCTCTTCACGCCCACCAGCCGGTTCTCGATCATATCCAAGCGGCCGAAACCATTCTGACCTGCCAGCTCATTCATGGCATAGATGATATCCAGATAGCGCATGGGTTCGCCGTCCAACGCACAAGGAATGCCCGCTTCGAAGGTCACATCTACGTAGGTGGGTTCATCCGGAGCTGCCTGCGGTGCCACGGTCATGGTGTAGATATCCTCCGGCGGCTCAGCCCAAGGGTCCTCCAACACGCCGCATTCAATGGCCCTGCCCCACAGATTGTCATCAATAGAATAGGGCGATGCCTTCGTGGTGGGCACGGGGATGCCATGCTCTTCAGCCCAGGCCATCTCCTCGTCCCGGCTCCCCAAGTCCCAATTGCGCACGGGAGCGATGATCTCCAGAGACGGGTCAAGCATGAGGATGGAGGATTCGAAGCGCACCTGGTCATTGCCCTTGCCCGTGCAACCATGGGCGATGTACTTCGCACCGTAGATGTGAGCGGCATCTACCAGATGCTTCGCGATCAGCGGCCGGGAGAGTGCGCTCACCAACGGATACTTGTTCTCATACAGGGCGTTGGCTGCCATGGCGCTGGTCAGGTATTCATTGGCGAAATCCTCCCGCATATCCACCACCAAGCAGTCGACGGCGCCGGATTCTAGGGCCTTCTTCTTGATGGCCTCCAGGCCTTCGTGGTCTTGACCGAGGTCACCAGCCACGGCGATCACGTCCAGGTTGTAATGCTCTTGTAGCCACTTGATGCAAACCGACGTATCAAGACCGCCCGAGTAAGCCAGTATCACTTTTTCCTTCGCCATGATGATGCTCCTTCGCGCTGTCAGCCCGCAGGCTGATATCCATTCGGGTTCAAAGATGAGACGCATGCGCATCTCGGATAGTGCTAGGTGGTGCTGGTGGTACAGGTAATGCAGGGTGTAGGTGCGAGGGCACACGTCAAGCCATCAAAGGCAGACGTCCCTCAGAAAGAAGAAAGACGACTTAGGAAAGTCGTCGTCGAGAAATGCGAACGCGGATGCACGCGGCAACGTCAGCCGTGATGGCTGCGCTTGGATCCTGTACCGCGAGTGTTTTCATGAAGTCCTTTCCTGTCCGCTTGGCCGAAGATGATAACACAATCAGATACGTGTCAAGCAGCCGCGCCTGTGAACGGCTGGCAGAGCAAACTCGCCCTGAGTAAGCGCCCTATTCAAGGCTAGGCAAGGGGTAGGGACTCGTTTATGATGCTCCCCATGCAAAATGACATTTTCCAACAAGAACAAGCTCATCTCACCCACGTCTACGCTGACCTCAAGCGCTTAGGTGCTGATTGCGTCAAGCGCATGGAGCGCACCGCCGCTCAGGCCGAGCAAGACAAACGCTCCATGGCAGAAGAGCTCTCCGTGAACTTAGCGAACTACGCAGACGCCATGGAAACCTACGCGGATTTCAGCGCCATGAACACCATCGTCGAGATGTCGAACCTGACCCAGACACTGGACGCTCAGCGTCTCGCTGACATCACCCTGCTGCTCAAGCAGCCCTATTTCGCGAAGGTGAATCTCAAGTTTCCCCAGTTCGAAGACGTGAAAGAGATCTACATCGGCGCAGCAGGCATCTCGGATGAGAACTACCAGAAGCTGGTGGTGGACTGGCGCTCCCCCATAGCGGAGACCTACTACAACCAAGGCACCGGCCCTACTTCCTACCAAGCGAACGGCCGCACCATCCAAGCCGATTTGCAGCTGCGCCGTCAGTTCAGCATCACCGAAGACACACTGCATCAGTACTTCGACACGACGGTAGCTATCCAGGATCCACTGCTGCTCCAGTCACTGAAACAGGGCAAGTCCAGCCACATGGAGGCCATCACCACTACCATCCAAAAGGAACAGAACACCGTCATCCGCCACGAAGACGTTCCTACATTGCTGGTCATAGGCGCGGCGGGGAGCGGCAAGACCTCTGTGATGATGCAGCGCATCGCCTACCTCTTCTACCAACTGCGTGATTCCTTGGACCCACGCCAGGTTGCCCTCATCACGCCCAACGCCGTCTTCGGAACCTACATCGAGAGCGTCCTGCCTCAGATGGGGGAGAAGAATCCGCCCATGATGCCGTGGCACGACCTCATGGCAAGTCTCCTCCCTGAGGGACGCGGAGTGGGAGATGCGAATGTACCAGTAGAGCGGCTTGATGCCATCGATGCCGCCTTGGAGCGCTTCGACTTCCAGCCGGGGGACTTCAGAGACATCAGCTGGGACGGCACGCGGCTCATCAGCGCCAGCCAGATGCTCAAGCTCTCCGCCAAGCACGGCAACCTGCCCGCAGGCCCACGACGCGTCACGCTGATACGCGAGGCTCTAGCGAAGCGGCTGGATGCCCGGTTGAATCAGCTGGCTGCCAAAGATGAGGTCCAAGACCAGCTGGCCGCTCTTTCCATTGACGAGCAGATCAGCCTCTTCGGAAGCCCTGTTGAGCTATTGACCGAAGAGGAGGCGATCTCCGCTGCACGACAGTTCGTCCGTCGCCGGTTCGCTCCCGCCTATACCCTGCTCGAAGAGGACGCCTGGATAGACATCGACCACCTCGGGTTCCGCCTGCTGGGGCGTGGCGGCCTCACGTCCCTGGAATGGATCTATCTCAAGATGGGCATCACGGGCCTGGCTGCCGAAGAGGTGCGCTTCGCCATGATCGACGAGGTGCAAGACTACACAGCAGCCCAGCTCATCGTAGCCGCGCGGTACTTCCGCAACGCCCATTTCCTGCTGCTGGGAGATCCGAATCAGGCCATTGCCGAAGGAACGGCTAGCTTCGATGAGATCCGCGCCATCTTCGCAGACACCCGCGGGGGCATCTGCCATGGGCCCGTCTCAGAATGCACGCTCCCCACCAGCTATCGCTGCACACCCCAGATCACAGAGTTGTTCGGTCGCCTGGCCAGCCCTACTACGGGCATGAGCATCCAGTCTGTCCAGCGGGATGGCACGGACCCTGTCATCCTGGAGCCCTCACCAGAAGAGTACCTGCCAGAACTGGCGAAGACCCTGCGTCAGGCGGAAGAGGAAGAAGGGCTCACGGCCATCATCGTTCCTTGGAAGCAGGATGCGAAGCGGCTAGGGAAGCAGTTGACTGAATACGATCTGCATCCGGCTGTCATGGATGGGAAACGTCCGCTACCGGAGCACGGCACCGTGGTGATCCCTCTGGCATTGGCCAAAGGGCTGGAGTTCGACGGGGTGATCATAGCGAAGGCACCGGTGGGGCTTGATCCCGCGGACCCACTGGAGCGCCGGAGGCTGTACACGGCCATCTCCCGCGCCACCCGGCGCCTGACCCTGTTCGTGCAATAACAACAAACCCTTGCGCCCAGGGCCGCAACGCTACTCCTTGGGCAGATATGCGCGAAGGGTCTTCTCCAACTCCGTCATATCGATGGGTTTGGTAAGGAACCCGTCCATCCCTGAAGCCAGAGCATGGTCACGATCCTCCGCAAAGGCGTTCGCCGTCATGGCAACGATAGGCAGATGGGCGCGTCCCCGTTCCTGGGCGAACTTCCGCAAGGCCTCTGTCGCCTCGAACCCGTTCATGTGCGGCATCTTACAATCCATGAGCACTAGGTCATAGTAACCGTCCGGTTCGTCGGCCACCTTCGCCACGGCCTCTATCCCATCAACCGCGCTCTCAACCACGGGGCCGAATTTGGAGACCAACTCGGTCCCTATCTCACGGTTGATCTCGTTGTCTTCCACCAACAACACACGGCCGCCCAGGCGCATCCGCTCCAGAGGAGCCGTGCGCTCGAGTGTCTGGTCGTCATCGATGCAGCACTGCCGCACTGCAGCGTAGAGCACGGATCGGAACAGCGGTTTTGAGATAACGGCTTGGGTGCCCTCGATCTGCTCCGCATCATCCTGAACGCCGCCTCCATAGGAAGCCACCACGATAGTGGGTGCGGGCTCTTCGGTTGCAGCCACAGCCTCATGGATGCTTTGGATGCACTCAGCTCCGCCCATGCTAGGCATCTCAAGATCTACGATCACCAGATCGAACGCCTTCCCTTCCGTTAGGGCGTGCGCTACGGTGTCTGCCGCGCGTTCAGGAACGGTGACGCCCTCAGCAGCAACACCGAACTCCGTTAAGGTATGGATGGTGTTCTGCATGACCAGGTAGTTGTCATCCACTATCAGGATACGCAGGCCCTCGAAGCCAGAGGTGTCGAACGGCTGTCCCTGCTCCGCATCATCCTCCACCTTGAGCGGAAGCTTCACGCGGAACTTCGTCCCCTTCCCCACTTCGCTCTCTACCTGAATGGTTCCCCCCATGAGTTCCACGAGGTTCTTCGTGATAGCCATCCCCAACCCCGTACCTTCGGTGAAGTTGGTTGTGTCGTTGCGTTCCCGCTCGAAGGGTTCGAAGACATACTGGAGGAATTCCTCCTCCATGCCGATACCGTTGTCCTCCACGACGAACTGCATGTTCGCCACACCATTGACCGTAGGCGTGTCTTCCGTCACGATCAGCCGCACGAAGCCACCTTCATTGGTGTACTTAATGGCGTTCGAAATGAGGTTCAACAGGATCTGGCGCAATCGCATGGAATCACCCAGAAGCTGTTCGTGATGGATATCGTTGATGATGACATCAGCGTGTAGGTGCTTCTCTGCAGACTGGGGGTGCACGATGGTGATCAGTTCCGACAACAGATCAGGCAAAGAGAACCGCTCCTCCGTAAGCGTTGTCTTACCGCTTTCGATCTTGTTCATATCAAGCACGTCATTGATGAGCGAAAGCAGGTGCCGAGATGAGGTCATGATACGCGTCAGACATTGTTTCACCCGCAGGGGATCATCGATGTTGTCATCAGCAATACGCGTCAACCCGATGATGGCATTCATGGGAGTGCGGATGTCATGGCTCATGTTCGAAAGGAAATCGCTCTTCGCCTCATTGGCCTGCTCAGCAAGAGAGACGGCCTCTTCCAGATGCTGTCGCAAGAGATTCTCCTGATGCTGCTTCCTGCGCAAGAGGATCAGATAAAAGCCGATGAGCACTACCACGCACACCATCAGGATGCAGGAGAGGATGATAGTTTGCATGCAGGCTGCATTGACCACCGTGTACGTTCTTGAGACTTCTTGAGTGGTCTCGTCCATGATCTTATTCGCCAGGGACAGCATCTTGTCCGACAGCGGCATGATGTTGTCTTCCACATAGGCTTCGGTGAATTCGCTGGTGATGGATTCGTCTTCCACCAGCCTCAACACATGGGTCAGTCGCACATAGAGCATCTCGTAGTCAGCTTTGAGCACCCGCGTATCTGCGGGGTTGAGCAATGCATGGGGATTCATCTGCTTGAACTGCTCACGCAGATTCGCGTCGATCTCTTGGAATTGACGGCGAAGCTCCGTAGTCGTTTCCGGAAAGAGGCGAAAATGGGTCAGATGAGTGGAAAGCGTTTCGATCTGAGCGATGTCCGTTTCGATGTGCCCCGCAGCCACCGAAGTGGGGAACGGCCCGTCTTTCATCTCTTCCACTTGAGAGGAGATGGTGGCCATGTTATTCACCGTGACCACGAAAAAAGCTACCAGGAAGAATCCCGCGCACACAGCGGTGATATGCATAGCCCACGAAGCGGCCCGATGTTTCTTCTGCATATGGTCCAATGTTCCTCCGGTCCCCTTTGAGACGCTTAGGCTCTGTCAGCAGCAAAGACCAAGCGTGCTCCTACAGGATAGGAGGTACCGTCCTCAACGAAGACGGCAGGAGAAAGCGCTGCTTTACCGTTACCTTAAGACGATGGTGTCACTCAGGGCCGATCCAGATCGACCCAACGCACCACCCGGAACGTCCCAACGCTCCCGGATGATCGCGAACTATATCTGACGAAGGACCTCTATGACGAACGCAGCGTTCTCCGCCAGCTTCTCTTCGGAGATGTGCTCCATCACATCATCGGCCTGGGCGGCGAAGGCGGGCTTGCCGTCCTCCATGCCTGCGATGTGCAACGTTTGCAACCCATGAGCTGCCGTGCAATAGGCACCGGAATTGCGCCAACGCATCTTGCCTTTGCCTAGGTTCATCCCCAGCGTTGAAGCAGCCTTATTGACATAGCGCTTCATGCGTGCCGACGGCTTCTTCGGCTGGAAGATGCCATCCTCTTCGATCAAAGACAGGTGCCCTGCTCCAAGGCCATCCAGGTCTATCACGATAGCGCCACGCAGTTCATCCCCATGGGCTGCCAAGAACGACTTGATGCCCGCATTGTTCGCTAGCTCTGCACCTACGGCCAAGAACCAAACCTCGCAAGAGATGGGACCGCTGTGGAACTGCTGGATGATCTCGCGCTCTTCCAGAGACATGGAACTCAGGGTGATGTTGCCGAAGGGATTCTCGGTTCGTCGGCTCCGACGTCCGCCCGACCGCGTGGAACGGCCTTCGCGCCCCTCGTGGCCTCCGTCCTCGTCTCCATCCTGAGCGGCATTGCCTCCCCGGCTGGCCAGCTGGCGGACCTTGGAGAAAGCACCGCCCTCCCAATCGTCATCATCCATGGCATTGTCACGGAAGCTCTCCCAGCCGCCGCGGGCAGCCCCCGCAGAACGAGCATCCCAGCTCTCGTCCAAGCCATAGGCCTCGCTCATGGAAGAAACGTCATCAGACTTCTTCTTGCGACGGAACCGCCCGAACATCCGTGATGCCCGTGACTTCGGCATCTCCACATAGCCCGGACCAGCAGGAGCCCCGGTAGCCGTGAAATCAGAGGCGTAGTCAGAGTCGTCTGCGTCTTCGATATACAGATCCTCTTCCCGCACATCTGCGATCAGCTCGTCCCCTACGGGGTCGAAGGTGGATGTAGCGCTCGCGGAGACGAATGATCCAGCGGTGTTGATGGCCTGGGTCTTATCAGCCTCTGGCAATTCTTGGGAATCCATAGGGGGCAGCGAATGGGCCAGTCGTTCCTGCCGCGCCTGACGGCGGGCCGCCTTGGCCTCTTCTGTAGATGCTTCCTCTTCAGCCAGCGGTACATTCTGCAGACGCGCATTCACTCCTTCGATAGCCCCCGTCAAGCTGGGCAGGTCTATGGTGCGACGCTTGCGGCCATTGGCAGCCTCCTTCACAGCCGCTCCTTCTTGAGCAGCCGGAACAACACCCTGAGCGGCCTGCTTGAGTTCAGCGTTCTCCCGGGCCACTGCCTCTGCATCCACCTCTACGGGGATGTAGGAGATGGTCTTGTCCGTTACCGCGGCTGCCTGGGCAGCTGCGGCCGCCGCTGCTGCTGCCTCTTCTGCCGCCGCCTGCGCTTCGGCCTCCGAAACGGGGATGGAACCAGAAGAAGCTACGGGGGTTGCCATAACAGGAGCAACGGGCTTTGCCGCAGCATCTTCGTAATTGCTAGCATCGGTCATGCTGGACAGATAGCCGTCAACGCCACCTCCCGCATGGGCTTGGGCAGCTGCCGCTGTGGCCACACCCGGTGCACCCGCTTCGCCCATGATGGACGCACGCATCTGAGCCAACCGGCGCTCCACTTCGGACTGCTTCTCTTCCTGTTCGATGGCATTCGCGCTCACCGCATTAGCGTTGTCCAGCGCGTCAGCGAACTTCGAACGGTGCACCGGTTCGGTGACAGCCGCATCCTCGTGCTTGTTGGCCTTCTGCATGGCCTTGCGATACCAATCAGGAACATTCGGGTCCTCTTCGGGTTCGGGCTCCGGAATGCTCTGGGAGACAGCAGCGGTATAGGCAGCCCGCTGGTCAGGGGCAGCTTCGGGAGCCGCACCTGAGGCTGAAGCCGTTGCTCCGGCTACGGTTCCCACCATGGCAGCCTCAGCCCCCGCTACGAGCGCGCCCCCAGCAATAGCATCCACAGCGGTTACTCCCGCAGGTGCTTCAACCTTCGGCACAGCCGCAACATCGAACACCGCGGAATCAGTCAGCTCACCCTCGGGAAGTTCGGCTTCCGAATAGGTCAGTTCCACATCTTCAGGGATCAACCCCTCGGCACGCAGCTCCTCTTCTCCATGCATCACCGCATCAGCCATGAGTTCTTCCGGCTCTTCGCCGATGCGCTTAGCGCACTCCAGCAGCACGGCAACACCCGACGCATTCACATTGGCGCCTCGGTTGTACTGAGCTGTCTGATGGATGAGGAACCCGAAGACCGGGATGAGCGCCAGAACCACACCAATGACCGTGATCACATTCAAGACCACCAACAAACCGGCCGTGGCGCTGGTGACGAAGCGGATCAACAGGGCAAGGGGAACGAGGGCCATGCCCACAAGCTCAAGGATGTAGAGATACGGTAGGGCGGAGAGCATGGCTCCTTTAGCTTCGATGCGCACCTTGCCGGAGTCGTAATGGGCAACAACCAGTACCTTGCGCTTGCGGCCACGCGTGCCCGCATCCGTTTGAGGCGTGTATTTCGCCAGGATGTTCTGACTGATACCGGAATTGCCGATTCGGGCGAAGGGGGAATGACCCAGCGAATCAAGGATGAAGAGAACGGCCGTGATCAGCGTGATGATGACCGAGGGGATGACCATGAGCGTAAGGAAGAGGGACAGGATGCCCAGCACAGCAGTGGCGATGCAACAAACCGTGCGCGGAAGCTCATAGCCCAGACTGCAGTTGAATTCCTCTATCTCTGTGGCAAGGCCGGCTTCTTCACGCAGGACCTCATCGATGAAGAAAGAAGCCTGCTGCTCTTCTTCAGTACCGGCTGGCCGCGCGCCGATCGTCTCTGTCAAACGTGCAGCATACTCTATTGCTTGCGCCATTGGATGCCTTTCGTCGCCTGCAAGGGCATAGTCTTCTGGATTATACCGCACCAGGTGAAACGCGAATGTACAGGGGCCTTCGCTATAATCACCTCCACGGAAAGGAGCTCCATGCCGCTCGGCCACATCAAGCGAAACACTCAGGGTACATCGAATGAGATATCGTTCTCTGTCCTTGATGCGAAGAAGGCTGCTCATGCAGACACAGACAAGGACGCCGGATCACCTCTCGGGCGCATCTCTCTGTTCACGCTGGGGAAGAAGCGGCCCTCGGGCACTCCCTCCAAAGACCCAACGCTTCCGGGTAAGTTCACTCAACGGGCCCATGCTGCTCCCAGCCGTCCCTCCTGGGAATTCTCAGGCACTGAGGTAGAGGATCGCAAGGTGCGCCGCAAGCGCAATCGCAGGCTGCTCACGGCATTGATGGTCATCATCGTTCTGATAGCTGTAGGGTTCGGTGCCACCGTTGGCATTGCCCGGTATCAACAGATGCAAGAGCGGGCGAATAGCCTCACGGCTCAGATAGAGGACATCCGTCTGCAATTCACCGCTGCAGAACCGTTCCTTTCTCTGGTGGAGTCTACCCTCACCACGCCGCTGCCCGATATCGATGCTGCTGCGCTCACCGAAGAGCTCAACGGTTTCGACCAGCGTCAACAGAGCATCTCCACCAAGCTGCGTGCAGCGAAGACGGCCGTGGAGCATATCGAAGGGATGTCGTCGGGGGGCGAAAAGGAACGGGCGAACAATACCATCGGCGCCATCAACGCACTCATGAAAGCCTTTGACGCTGGCAAGGATATCCTAGAGGACACGATATCCGCTGCCCAGATCTATGACCAGGCTGAAACCTTCCTAGCAGACACCATGGAAGGGGATTCCCTGGCTCGCGAAGCCGCGGCAACGGACTTGGTGGATGCAGCAGCCGCCGAAGCAGCCATCCAGAAGTCTGATGAGGCCATCGCTGAGTTCGTCCAGGCGCGGGATGCTCTAAGAGCTGTGCAGAACGAAGGAAGCTGGCTGATAGACAGTTCAGGGGCATTCGAGCAGTCTGCCAACGATCTGCTCAAGCCCTTCGAAGACTATACAACGCTGCGGATCACAGCCCAAGAGCATGCGAAAGAGACCGATGAGGCGCGGATCAGCCTATCCAGCCAAGCTATGGTAGAGGCGAATGCGCAGTACAACGCTGCCGAAGAGGAAGCAGCACAGTTGATCGCAGGCAAGCGGGATCTGTACCCAACCGACATCGTGCGCAAGGCCTACGAAGCAACCTTGCAGAAGAGTGAGACCGTGGCCTCTTGGCAGAGCGAATACGCTAAGACAACCAGTTTGCTGGATCAGCTTTGATGTTCAAGCCCAAAGCGGCCATCAAGGACGGATGGCCGCCTACGAAACCCTGGAAAAAGCCATTACAAAAAATCTAGGTTGAAATGAAGACAGCGAGGGTTCTTCTGATACACGAGATTCACCCGCCGCGCGGCCGAGCAACCTAAGGGTTGTGAGGGAAAGCGCACAAGGGTAAAGATCGTGTGTCAGAAGAAACCGCAGCGGCAATCCATTACGCGGTCCGCAAAGCGGCCGCGTAATAAAGATCAGCGCCAGCGCTGCTGTTCGCGGCGTACTTGGGTAACGCGGAGCTCATCGCGCAAGCCTCGATAAGAATCCAGCCGCTCGGGCGGCACAACTCCTGACTCCACCGCTGCACGCACAGCACAACCCGGCTCCGCCCCGTGTTCGCAATCTCGAAAGCGGCATGTCTCGGCTAGCTGCTCGATGTCAGCGAACGCCGCTTGAATCCCCGCTTCAGCATCCCAAAGCCCTAGACCGCGCACCCCGGGCATATCGACGATGTGACCGCCTCCCGGCACCTTCACTGTTTCACGGGAAACAGTGGTATGCCGCCCTTTCCCGTCAGACGGGCGAACGCTGGAGGTTCGTCGTGCTTCACTGGAGGTCAGCCGGTTGATGAGCGTAGATTTCCCAGCACCAGACTGCCCCATGAGCACTGCCGTCTCCGAAGGGGGTATCAGGTGGCGGATCTCCTCCAAGCTGGCATCTTCTGTTGCTGAGACAACCACTACAGCTACTTCGCTGTCCACCAACGCGTTCACTGCACGGACTGCTTCCTCTCGGTCGGAAGCATCCAGCAAGTCCCCTTTGGTCAAGAGGACCGTTACCGGAGCACCTGTTTCGAAGGCCAGCACCAATTCTCGCTCCAACCGTCGGAAGTTCAACTTATTGATAGGCTGGACAACGAAGACGCGGTCAAAATTCGCAGCCATCACTTGTTCGGCCGCACGCTCCCGTGGATCTCGCCGCACCAACCGCGTGCGCCGAGGCAGTATCTCTTGGATCACATGGACATCGTGGGTCTCCGGTGCATAGAGCAGCACGCCGTCCCCAATCACCGCCCGCTCTGCACCGTTCTTCACCAGATCAGTGGCATGCTCACATCGAACGCGTTCGCCATTGTCCAGCTCGACCAGAGGCAATGACCGATCAAGCTTGACCACGGTGCCGTGCTTCATAGCTGACGCTCCCGCAGATGCCGATACCCCAACAGCAGCAACCCGCCCAGGGCTACCAGCAAGAGACCCGGCACCACCTGAGCCATGTTGAACGGCGTGCGATTCTCATAGCCTGCCGATACCACTTCCACACTTGTAGCGTGCAAGTCAGACAACCCTGCGTGGTCTTTGCAAGCCAGATTGAACGTCCCCCGCACTTGTAAGGTCGTACCGTGCCGTCCATAAGCGCCGTACGTGTCAATGGCATCCGTTGCGCGCGTGGTCATATAGCAGGTCGCTTCGGCATAAGTCCCATCTACAGCCTGCAGCGTGATCCAGCTATATGACGGATCCAGCTCAGCGAATACGCGATCACCGACAGCCTCTCCTACCACCTGTACCGTTTGCCCATCCATATACGGATCGGCCTTCTCGAGGGATGAGATGGTGGCGTCATAGATGAATGAGCTATCAGGTAATTGAGATGGGTTGATCCGGTTCTCTGTGGTTGGTTCCGTTGAACCGGTTCCCTGAGGGCTGCTCTCGGGCATATCTTCAGGAGCACATCCGCTCAGCCCAAGACCGAATGCGCCGAACAACGCCGTAGCGAAGATGACCGCGAGCGCCTTCGCATGAGATGCTTCGAACCGCTTCACGAACGAACGCCTCATAGGATCTTCCCTCGCATCTTCGCCCGGGGACGCGGCAGAACAGAAGAGACCACCTGAGCCACCAGCGCCAACAGCGTAATGAACTCCAAACGGCCTACCCACATCTGTAGGATGTAGAACAACTCCAATGTGGGAGGCATACCCGGTGTGGCAAGGCCCGTGATCAGCCCTCCATTCGATGTCATGGCAATGGATTCGAAGATGGATTGAGTGGCATCATACCCGTGGGCGATCCCCACCAGCGCTCCCACCACATAGGTCACCACGTAGAGGATGAATATGGTCATGGCCGTTTTTACGGCCGTAGGCGTGAGGATGCGCTTCCCTACATGGAAATAGGATTCCACCACGCGAGCTGAGTTAGGAGACACAGCCTGTTTGATGGTCTGCAAGATGGATTTCGCGATGATCCCCACACGATACAGCTTGATGCCGCCCGAGGTAGACCCGGCTGCGCCGCCCACGGCCATCAGCAGCGCGATGGTCAAGAACGCTCCACTGGTCAGGACCACCATCAACTGGTTCGGTGTGATGACAGAAAACCCAGTAGTCGTGAAAGCAGAGATCACCATGTACACACCACGGCGAAGGAGGGCCGGGATATCGGCGAACAAGGGAGAGCCGGAAAGAGATGCTACGAAGACTCCCAGCATGACGGCCACCCAGATGAACATGGTGCGCGTCTCGATATCACGGAAGAAGGGGCCCGTATTCCCTTTCCAGACCTCATAGAAGACAACGAAGCTGATGGAGCCGAGGATCATCAAGATCAGAGTGATGATCTCAAGAACGAAGGAGTGATAGTAGAGGATGGACTGCTGCATGGGAGCAAAGCCGCCGGTCACGAAACCAGAGATGCTGACCCAGAGCGCTTGGAGGACAGCCCGGGCCGGTTCGAAGCCCTGCAGCAGGAGCAGCCCGGTGAGCAACACGGTGGCCACCAAGATCACGATGGCTGTCACCTTCGCAATGAATTGGGTGGTCTGGATCACATTCGGCACTACGTGTTCGCTGCGCGCCTCGGACGTATAGAGTTGGCTGCCGGAACCCTTTCCGAAGACCCCCAGGGAGAGCGCTACCACAATCAACCCCAAGCCACCCAAGAGGTGCATCATGAAGCGGAACGTGTTGTCGGCATAGGAGAGATGGTCTAAGTCGATGATGAGCGAGGCGCCGGTGGTGGTGATACCTGAGACCCCATCGAAGAGCGCGTCCAGGAACGAGACGAAATGGCCTGAGAGATACAGGGGGATGGAACAGAAGACCCCAAGGACGATCCAAGCAAGACCTACGATAGCCAGAGCCTGTTGCCGGTTCAACCGCCCCGGCTGCACGCGACAGAAGCGAAGGGTGGCCCCGGCCACGAAAGCGATGCCGATAGAGAAGAGATACCGACTGACAGCGTCCCATTCTTGGAAGATGAGACCCACCACCAGAGGTATGGCCATGAGCGCAGCTGACCAGGTGATGAGAACGCCCAGATAATGACCGATGACGCGCAGATCGTAGAAGGTGAACCGCTGCCACATATCCGCGTTTTCCTGTCCTGTCCGTGCTTGCCTGTGCTGGACCTAGGATGCCAGCCTGATGAAAACTGCGATGACGCGCACCACGAAGGTGACCACCCAAAGCAGCCCGATGAAGGTCAAGGTGGTGAGCACCAACATGCTCATACCCATCAATGCTGACCAAAAGCCAGGTTTCATCTTTTGATGTGCTCTCAACATGGGTCCATTATAGGGCTCACCTTCGTGCTAGGATATCCTTTTCCTCGTGAAAGGATTGTCATGACTTCGCGCCCTGAACTGGACACCTTTATCTTCGACCTTGACGGCACGCTCCTGGATACCATCCCTGATCTGATGGCCCTCACGAACATGATCCTCAAGGAGCTGGGTTGTCCTCAGCGTACTCAGGAGGAGATCCTCTCCTTCGTAGGCTCCGGCGTTCGGCGGCTGATCTATCTGGCGCTGCCTGCTGATGCTTCTGAGCAGACGCGGGAGGAGGCCATGACGATATGGAACCAGCACTTCCATGAGTATTACCATCAAACCAAACCGTTCCCCGGCGTGATACCCCTCTTGGATGAACTCAAGGGACGCGGGATCGGTCTGGGTGTGGTATCGAACAAGCTGCAAGCAGGCGTTGATCAGATCATGAGCATCTGCCTGCCGGGATACGTCACAGTCATGTATGGCGAAAGCCCGTTGATTCCTCGCAAGCCTGACCCCACGGGCATCCAACAGGCCATGCGTATGCTGAAGACGGCTCCAGCGAACACCGTCTATGTGGGAGATTCGCCCGGTGACATCAAGGCCGCACGGAATGCGGGAGTCTTCGCTGTAGCTGTGCTCTGGGGTTACCACGCGAAGGAGGATTTCGTGAACGAGGGCGCGGAACCAGACCTGTACGTTGAGCACCCTGAAGAGCTGCTAGAGCTGGTCACTCCCTAATGTAGGGGCCGACCGAGGTCGGCCCTGGGTTGATCACGATCAACCCCTACAGTATTCGATGGTCGGGCCGCCCTTATTACTCCTCGGTCACCGCCACGGCCGTTACGCGGTCACCGTCGGCGATATTCATCACATGCACACCCTGGGTAGACCGGCCCAGCTCGCTGATGCCCGATACCGGGGTGCGCACGATGACGCCCTCTTCAGAGATGATCATGACCTCATCCTCGGAAGAGACCACCTTCATGGCCACCAACAAGCCCTTCTTCTGAGTCATGACAATGGTGTACACCCCTTGGCCACCGCGGTGATGCTCAGGATATTCCGCAATGGGGGTACGTTTGCCATAGCCCTTTTCAGTGATGACGAACAGGTCGGTCCCGGGCTTGGCAATCTCCATGCCCAGCACATGAGCATCCGCGGGCACATTCATGCCGCGCACACCCGTGGTGCCCCGTCCCATGGAACGCGCCTCAGATTCATCCCACAAAATGGCCTTACCTGAAGACGACACCATGATGACCTTCTCCCCCGGAGCCACCCGCCGGACAGAGATCAACTCGTCGCCATCCTTCAGATTGATAGCGATCAGTCCTTCGCGGCGCGTGCGGTCATAGAGGTTCATGGCTGTCTTCTTCACCATGCCGTTTGAGGTAGCGAACATGAGGTATTCGTCCTCAGGAAACTCCTTCGTGGAGATGACAGCAGAGATGGTCTCGCCTTTCTCCAAGGGAAGCAGATTCACGATGGCGGTACCCCGGGCATGGCGAGATGCTTCGGGGATGTCGTACACCTTCAGACGATAGACCTTGCCCTTGGTAGAGAAGAACAGCATGTACATATGGTTGGTAGCCGTGAAGAGATGCTCTACGAAATCAGAGTCCTTCAGGTTCACCCCCTGCATGCCCTTGCCGCCGCGCTTCTGTTGGCGATAGACCGAAGTAGGCATCCGCTTGATATACCCCGCTTGGGTCATGGTCACTACCATGGAGTCGTCTGCGATCAGATCCTCGACATCGATATCCTTCGCCGCCGCAGAGAGCTTCGTGAGGCGCTTCGTCTGATACTTCTTCCGGATCTCTCCCAGTTCATCTTTGATGATCTGGCGGACCAGGCTCTCATCGGCCAGAACCCGCTTGTAGTAGGCGATCTTCTCACGAAGCTCAGCCAATTCGTTCTCGATCTTCGTGCGCTCCAAGCCCGTCAAGCGACGCAGCTTCATCTCAAGGATGGCGTCTGTCTGACGTTTTGTGAGCCCGAAGCGCTCGGTCAGCCGAGCAGCAGCCTCTTTATCCGTCTCAGAGGAGCGGATGATATGGATGACCTCATCGATGTTATCCAGGGCGATGAGATACCCTTCAAGGATATGGGCACGTTCTTCCGCCTTCGCCAGCTCATACTTCGTACGTCGAACGATGACTTCCTTCTGGTGTTCGATGTAGTAGAACAGGATCTCCTTGAGGGAGAGCACCCGGGGAGTGGAGTCGACCAAGGCCAGCATATTGATACCGAAGCCCACCTGAAGCTGCGTGTGCTTGTATAGCTTGTTGAGCACGACTTGCGGGATGGCGTTCGACTTCAGGTCGATGATGATATCGATGCCGTGGCGGTCGGCTGCATCATGGATGTTAGAGATCTCAGGGAGTTTCTTATCGCGCACCAGCTCGCCCAGCTTCTCGAGCAGGCGCTTGCGGTTCACCTGATACGGTATCTCCTTCACCACGATGGAGTTGCGGCCGTTCTTCTTCTCGATCACTTCGCACTTCGCGCGAACTGTGATGCTTCCGTGACCAGTCTGATAGGCATCCAAGATGCCCTTCTTCCCCATGATGATGCCCCCCGTGGGGAAGTCAGGTCCGGGAAGCGCGGTCATCAGCTCTTCCACAGAGACATCCGGGTTGTCCAGCATCATGCAGGTGGCGTCGATGGTCTCACCCAGGTTGTGTGGGGGGATATTCGTGGCCATACCTACAGCGATGCCGTTCGATCCGTTCACCAACAAATTAGGGAAACGCGCAGGTAGGACTTCTGGTTCTTGCAAGGATTCGTCGTAGTTCGGAACGAAATCCACCGTTTCCTTGTCTAGGTCACGCAAAAGCTCCATAGCGGGCTTATCCAGGCGCGCCTCGGTATAACGCATGGCCGCCGCAGAGTCACCGTCGATCGAACCGAAGTTCCCATGACCATCAATGAGCGGCAGTCGCATAGAGAACGGTTGGGCCAGGCGCACCATGGTGTCGTAGACGGCAGAATCACCATGGGGGTGATACTTGCCTATCACATCACCAACGGTACGGGCGGACTTCATGTGAGGCTTCGTCGGCAGGTAGCCGGATTCATTCATGGCATAAAGGATACGGCGATGCACTGGCTTCAAGCCGTCGCGCACATCAGGCAATGCGCGCGCGACGATAACGCTCATGGAATACTCCAGGAACGACTGTTGCATCTCTTTACCCAGCTCTGCCGGCTGCACGGCAAGTTCACCCGCGAAGGCGCTCTGAGGCTCGTCGCCGTCCTCAGCAGCCGCGGCCGTTTCAGCGGCCGTTTCCATATCTGCCGTCTCTTCGACTTCCTGGTCCTCGGTCAAACCCTCGTCATCTTCGTCGAAGTCCGTAGGAATGCCTTCATCTATTCCCATGTCTTCATTCTTGAAGTCATCGTTTTCCGCCATACAGTTCCCTTTCAACTGTGTTCATCAAACTTCGAAACAAACTCTCACTCGGTTCCGTAGGGCCCGACCGTGATCCGCCCGTCCCCGGGACAACTTCCTGTTCCGTAGGGGCGGATCGTGATTCGCCCTAACGCTTCACCCGAAACAAACCCCCGCCCTAGATATCCAAGAACCGGACGTCTTTGGCATGGGTTTGTATGAACTTCTTACGCGGCTCCACTTGATCGCCCATCAATTCAGACACCACACGCTCGGCTTGGGCGGCATCCTCTATCTCAACCTTGAGCATCATCCTGTGCTGCGGCTCCATGGTGGTCTCCCACAGCTGCTCCGGATCCATCTCACCCAAACCTTTGTATCGCTGAACGTCGAACCGATCTGAACCACCCATCTCCTTAAGCGCTGCTGAGAGGGCACTTTCATCGTAAACATAGCGCTCGATCTTCGTGGAGCGGGAATTCTTCTTCTTGATACCGAAGATAGGTGGGCACGCGATATAGATATACCCGCGAGCGATGAGCTCTGGCATATACCGATAGAAGAACGTCAGGAGAAGACAACGGATGTGGGCACCGTCAACATCAGCATCCGTCATGATGACAATGCGATGGTAGCGCGCTTTATCAGCGTCGAAATCCTCGCCGATGTTCGTGCCGATGGCAGTGATGAGCGAAGAGATGGTATCGGAAGAAAGGGAGCGGTGGAGGCCCGCTTTCTCCACGTTCAGGATCTTACCGCGCAAGGGTAGGATGGCCTGGAACTTACGATCACGCGCTTGCTTGGCAGAGCCGCCTGCGGAATCACCCTCTACGATGAAGATCTCAGAGAGAGACGCATCCTTCGAAGAGCAGTCTGCCAGCTTACCCGGAAGTGCGAAAGAATCTAGAACGCCCTTACGGCGCGTTGCCTCGCGAGCCTTACGGGCAGCCTCGCGGGCCTTGAGCGCCTGGGATGCTTTATTGATGATCCGTTTTGCCGGAGTAGGATTCTCTTCCAGATACTCCGCCAGACCTTGAGCCACCGCATTCTGCACCAGGCCACGGATCTCTGTGTTACCCAGCTTCGTCTTCGTCTGCCCCTCGAATTGAGGATCATGCAGCTTGACGGATATCACTGCAGACAGCCCTTCGCGGGCATCTTCGCCCGAAAGGTTCGAATCCTTCTCCTTCAACAACCCCTTCCCCCGCGCGTAATCATTGATAGTGCGCGTGAGCGCGTTCTTGAAACCCTCGAGATGGGTACCGCCTTCGGTGGTGTTGATGTTGTTGGCGAAGGCCATGATGGTGGCGCTGTAGGAGGTGGACCACTGAAGGGCTATCTCCACTTCACCATCAGGGTTCTCGGCCTCAAAGTAGATGGGCTTGTTCAGCGTTTCCTTACCCTCGTTGAGGTAGGTGACGAAATCGATGATGCCACCTTCGGCCTTGAATGTTTCAGTGATGGGATTGCCATCTGGCCCTTTGCGACGTTCATCCTGCAGAATGATGGTCAATCCTTTGTTCAGGAACGACATCTCCCGGAACCGGTTCGCCAATGTGTCGAAATCAAAGGTGGTGGTCTCGGTGAATATCTCAGGATCAGGCCAGAAGGTCACCTTAGTACCGGTGCCCTTCGCCTTTCCTAATTTGTGGAGCTTCGTCTTGGTGACTCCACGTTCGAAATCCATCTCATATTCGAAACCATCGCGTTTGACACTGACGCGCGTCATGGTGGAAAGCGCATTCACCACAGATACACCCACGCCGTGGAGGCCGCCGGAGGTCTTGTATCCACCATCACCGAACTTGCCGCCTGCGTGGAGGATGGTCAAGACCACCTCCACGGTAGGGATTCCCTCTTGAGGATGCTTCTCAACCGGAATGCCGCGGCCGTTGTCGGTCACGGTAACGGAGTTATCCTCATGGATGGTCACTTCGATCTTGTCACAATATCCTGCCAGCGCCTCATCGACGGAGTTATCCACGACCTCGTAGACCAGATGATGCAGGCCGCGCGGCCCAGTAGAGCCGATATACATACCAGGGCGGATGCGAACGGCTTCGAGCCCCTCAAGGACACGGATATTCTCCGCACCGTAATTGCCATTACTTGCATTAGATGCCATAGCCACTCCCTTGCTGTGATTAGGCTTTGAATGGGGTTTTCTTGTTTTGACCGAACGATTTTATCATACAAACATACGCTTTTTTATAAACCAGCCTCTTAAACGGGGGAATATGAGCCGTTTTAAGCGCTTATCAGCAAAAACCCTGACTACCTACTCGTAAGATGCTTTTGGATGTCTATAATCAGCGCTTTTTCACGCATTCTTATATCGAAGTATTCTAGATTCGCAGTGGTGATGAAGGTTTGTGTCTCAGGTAAAAGATACTCGACCATAGCCTGTCGCCGCTGTGCATCTAATTCGCTCATCACATCATCCAGAAGGAGAACAGGCTTCTGTTGGAGTATCTCTTCGATCAATCGAACCTCTGCCATCTTCAATGAAAGGACCACGCTTCTCTGCTGACCCTGGCTAGCAAAAGAGCCGACATCCATTCCATTGATGAGGAACTGGATCTTATCCCGGTGTGGTCCTATGATCGTTTGATGACGAGCTCGCTCTTCTATCCGTGCTTCCTCTTGCTTCTTCTGAAAGTCCTCTTGATCCTCGGAAGAAGGGATATAGTTCACGGCTAGCTCTTCACCCCCGGAGATATCCTTATACGCCTCTATGAAAAAGGGGGTCATGCGCTCAATGAGCGCTCGCCGGTAGGCTGTCAATTGCGATCCCACTTTCGTGAAGAGCTCAGACAGTGCATCTAAGAGGTCATCGGGGGCTTCATCTTTGAGAAGCCGATTCCTGTGTCGCAGAAGCTTCTCGAAATCGCGGGTGATCTGATAGTAGTTCGCGTTGACCTGCTGTCCTATGAGATCGATCTCACCGCGGCGCAATGAGTCCGACCGCTTCACGAGATCAAGGTCCTCCGGCGCGAAGAGGATAGCAGGTATCATCCCTTTAAGATCTTTAATGGTGCGGGTCTTACCATTCAATCGATAGGTACGTTTCTCTCCATCGAACACAAGCTCAACCTCAAGTTGCCGATTCCCATCAGACATATTCGCTGAGAGTAAGAAATCGGAGCTCCCCCGTTTGGTCATCTCAGAAGACGTGGCTTTACGGAAAGAGGTAAGGGCAGTCAATAACTGAAGGGCCTCTATCACATTGGTCTTCCCGATAGCATTCGGGCCGAAGAGGATATTCAATTCCTCTAGGCTATTCAGAGCGAAATGCTGATATGAGCGAAAATTCGCCAGCGTGATATCTTGGATCCTTAATGACACCAAGAAGACCTTATAGGTGGTAGCTCATAGGAATATCAGATACGCACAGGCATGATGAGGTAGAGGAAATCATCTTCCTCTACGGTACGAAAGATGCCCGGTTTCATACCGTCAAGAATATCGAAATGAACCTTTTCGCCCTTGATAGCGGAAAGCCCATCTACCACATAAGCAGAATTGAATGCGATCTCAACATCATCACCCACTGCTTCGCAACTGGTAGTCTCTTGCACTGACCCTACATCAGTGGCCTTCACGTAGATCTGAAGGGTTTGCGTGGTGTTGTTGATATCGAAACGCATAGGTGCTGAAGATGAGCTGAGGATCGCTGCACGTTTAACGGCCGCTGTGAAGGGAGCTAACTCCAAAGTCACACGGGTGTTGTAATCAGTAGGGAGCAACTGGCGATAATTAGGATAGTTTCCTTCTATCCGGCGATTGATGAAGACGGTCTTCCCACAGGTGATCACGATCTGGTTATCTGAAAGACCAAGCGTGATGTCTGTGTCTTCCATAGGGACACCGCAAACATCATTAAGGAATGCACCCGCGATAACAGCATTGAATTCGTCAGCTTTGGTGTCTGCTAGCTTCGTTTTCGCAAGAGCAAGCCGGTAGGAATCCGTTGCGACCATCTTGAGTTGATCATCTTCAAGCTCGATGAGCACACCAGTGAGGATCATCCGGCTCTCATCGCGAGAGACAACCCGTGAAACACGCTTGACCATGCTCGTGAATATATTGAGGGGAAGGATGACTTGTTGATTCGTTTCTACTGTAGGAAATCCAGGGAAATCATCCGGGTTAAGCGTCCAAACAGAGAACGAAGAGGTATCACAGACCACCTTAACATCATTCTCATTGGTCTCGATATGAACGGCAGCATCAGGAAGGCTTCGAACGATCTCTGAGAAGAGCTTACCAGGAACGACTGTTCTTCCCTCTTCCTCAACAAGTGCGGGAGCACTGACTTCAACAGAGAGTTCTAGATCAGTGCCTTGGAGGGTGATCTGGTCCGTCTTAGCTTCTATAAAGACACCTGAGAGGATGGGGAGCGTTGAACGCGTTGAAACACCTTTCATCACCACGGCGAGCGCGTTACTGAGCTCCGTCTTGTTGATACTGAATCTCATGACATCCTCCCTCGCGTATTTCTAGAGGATTATACCTCTATGAGCTTTCTATCATGGGGTTTCAAGGATTCATCCTGTATTTCATATTCTCTTTTTCAACGCTTTGAAAAATGATAAATATAATTCATTTCATCTTAGTATTCCACGTGCACTGTTCTTGTAAAAGTGGAAAATGTTGATAACTTCCTCAGAAATGAGCTTTTGGTGTCAAAATCCCTCTTTCTTACCTGTAAAAGTCCTCTGATTATGAGAATCTCGATTGTGTATTTCTTATGATGAGGTTTATCCGGATATCCTAAAAACCATTGATATACAGGGATTTTTCTTATTCTATCCCGGAACGAATATCTGTTCTATTCTGATTTCATTCTGCGTGAGATGGTTATCTTAAATCGAAACAAATGCAACGTCTCTATCAGGGAATCGCTTAAATCAGGGGATTGTCAAGAATAATTTTTGGTAGTTATTCACTGTTGTAGATCCCTTATTCTCTATCTCTTCTGACCATTTGATTTGTTTTCCACTTTTTATGAATAAAATGTTGAAAACTGTGAAATCCATCGAAAGTTTCATTTTTGGGGGATGTATCATCCTTGAACTGAGGTACCTTATCTGCGTTTAGAGATTGGGAAGTGTTTGGATCAGAACATCACATATGAAGATGCGCAACGAGGGAAGTCTTCGTCATTTGAAGGCTCTCTTTCTTTTGTGAAGACTCCCGCTCGTATCGCTATCTATGACGATCTCCTCAGCTCTCCTCGAATATTGGATATCAAACCGAACACTACGAAGGAGTTCATTGGAGAGTTAGCTGCCTCGATCTATTCAGAAGCGAGTAGTCTAGGGGGGTCTATCCCCTACACGGTCATCCTCCAAGTTTCAGAGAATTTCATCCATGCTGAATTCACTGAAATGGTCATCTCTATATTCGATAAAGGGAACACGATTCGCTTCACTGATCAAGGTCCCGGTATCGTAGATAAGGAAAAAGCTCAGCTTCCTGGCTATTCTTCTGCCACTCATGAGATGAAGCAATACATCAATGGAGTAGGCTCTGGGTTGCCTATCGTTAAGGAATACCTTGAGACAAAGCATGGGAATATTCGTATTGAAGATAATCTAAGCACAGGGGCTGTGGTTACCATTAGCTTAGTTTCAGAGGAAGAAAGGAATCTTCCTTCTTTAGAGGCAGCCGGATCTAAAGATGCTTCTTTGAGTGTTGATATGCTTCTCCCCCTTCTTTCAAAACGTGCTATCTCATTTCTTCCTTTATTCAAAACAGAGAGCATATGGGGCGTGAAAGACCTCTATACCACTATGAATATACCGAGTGGGAGTATGTATAACGAATTGAAGAAACTCCGGGACTTAGGTATCGTGACGCAGATTGGGAAGAAATACACTCTAACGCCGTTAGGGAAAGATCTCGTTCGAACCTTATAGGGGAGGAATTCCTCGGATTCTTCTTTTGATTATTGTGGAAAACCTCTACAATTGTGTAAAACTCTAATCGTACTCATTGATATACCCACCTTCATGGAAGGTCATTCTATGCAGCCGACTGAATTGACTAAAAAATGGGAAGAGATCTGTGAAAAGGTATCTTCCTACCCCGATGTCAATACATCCCAGTTCAACGCTCTTCTCACACGTATCCAACCTCAGGCTATCAGTGATGGATTCCTTTTATTGACAACTGAATCTAGTTTTATGAAAACCTGGGCTGAGAAGAATTTCTCAGGGATCATCTTGCGCGCTCTTGAGGATCTCTATCAGATCACATTCGATGTGGTCATCGAAGTGGATGAAAGTGGCGCACAACCTATCACCACACAACCTACCCTTCCCCAAACCCCGCCGATACATCCTAAGAACGATGAACAAAGCTTCGTTATCGAAGGGTCTTCAGAAGCTCAAGATGATCGATTCAGGATCCCTGATTTCATCCAGCGGACCGAACAGGAAAAGGGAGATACCAATAAGGATCAACAGCCCCAAAATAATACTTTCATCAACCCTGACGCTTCGCTTTCCAGCTTCACCTTCGAGAACTTCGTTATCGGCGAATCGAATCGAATGGCGTACTCGATGGCTGTTCAGGTGGCAGAATTCCCTGGGAACACTCCCTTGAACCCGCTCTTCATCTATGGACGGAGCGGATTAGGAAAGACTCATCTCCTTCGGGCTATCCAAAATTACATCAATAGAACAAGGCCTGATATCACTACGATCTATGTAGACGCAGAAGAACTCATCAGTGAATATACCGATGCAGTGGCTCAATATGACAGGGAAAAATCTAGCTATAAGAACTTCAAGACCCATTATGAGACGGCAGATGTGCTCCTGGTGGATGATATCCAATACTTCCAAGGCAAGACACAAACATTGAATATCGTCTTTCAAATATTCAATAATCTCATCAACCAGGACAAACAGATCATCCTCTCTGCTGATAGAGCACCGAAAAACATCGATATCGAAGAGCGTTACCGCTCACGGTTCATGCAGGGGGGAACGGTGGATATCCAACCTCCTGAGGTTGAGACGAAAATAGCCATCGTGAAGAGCTATATCAATGAATACAAGCGGATGAATGGAAATGAATCCTTATATATCCCCGAAGAGATACAGGCTTATATCGCAGAGAATTCTGGGTCAAATATCCGAGAGCTCAAGGGTGCTGTGACTATCGTCATCTACCATCTGAATCTTTCAGGGAGTGACACTATTTCCATCAATGAAGTGCGTACGCTCCTTGAAGATCATTTCATGGGGATGATGTCGAAGAATCTCACGATAGAAGATATCCAGAAACAGGTGGAGAATTACTATAAGGTCAAACATAGCGACCTTATAGGATCCTCTCGTTCGCGGGAAGTTCTATTCCCTCGGCAGATCGCTATGTATCTCTGCCGTCAATTGCTTGATGTCCCTTACGCGAATATCGGGACGAAGTTCGGGAAGGATCATTCCACGGTCATGCATTCCGTGGGTAAGGTTGAGAGTATGTTGCTCCAGAATAGGAATGTACAAGAGGAAGTTGAGGTTCTTAAGAAGTTGATAAAGGACTTATAACTTTTTGTTTTTGGTTCTTATCCTCTTGATCGTTGGTTCATTCCGACTTCATTGATCTTTTGGATAGTTGAATCCTAAAACAAGTTATTCACGGTATATGTTGATGTTCTTCTTAGCTCTGACCTGTGATCTTGTGAGATTTCCTTATTTCAACCATCCTTATTATTATGATGATTTAAAAGACATCTAACGGGAAACCTTTATGGGGATTTCCTCTTCAACGTTTAGAGACAGCAAAACATCGAATTCATGATTGACATGCATGAACTCCGCGGTATACTTCTCAGTCACTTGCCTCTATTTCTAGAAGAAGGATTTACTGATGAAGCGTACATATCAACCAAATAAGCGCAAGCGTGCTAAGACCCATGGTTTCCGTGCTCGTATGTCTACGAAGGGTGGACGTGCTGTTCTAGCAAGAAGGCGCGCTAAAGGACGTAAGCGCCTTTGTGTGTAGACCTAACCTTTGAAGACGATCAAATCCAATGAGGAGATATCAGCTATCTTCTCTCAGGGAAAACGTCTTTCAAATAGGTTCATCACGGTAATGATCAAGGATGAATCGAGCATTGAACACGACCGTGATGGTCGTGTTGCTTTTATTGCAGGAAAAAAACATGGTAATGCAGTATGGAGGAACGCTGCAAAAAGACGACTAAGGGAATTGTATCGGCATTTAGAGGGAGACTGGAAGGACTACGACGTCTTATTTATCGCTAAATCAGGTATCTTGCATGATTCTTATAGTAAAGTGCTCTCAGCGTGCGATAAGACCTTGAAGAATGTCAAGAGGGAATCATAAAGGAACGATCGAACAGATTACGATATATATCAAACGGGTACCACTGTATATCGCAATCGGTTTGATCACTCTTTATAAAGCACTCATTTCTCCTTTGCTTCCTTCAAGTTGTAGATTCATTCCAAGTTGTTCGGAATATGGTCTCAGTGCTTTCAAGCGTTTTGGCTTCCGAAAAGGATTCGTTCTCACAGTAAAGCGTATCCTTCGATGCCGACCAGGGGGGCCGCATGGGTATGATCCAGTTCCTGAGGTCTACCCTATAAGCCACAGGACTAAAGAGGTGGACTAGCTTTATGTGGGATGTATTCAAAGATTGGATCTTCGAGGCCATCAATTTCTTCTATGGATTGGTTGGTGATTGGGGCCTCGCTATCATCATCATCACGGTCATCTTCCGTATCATCGTCGCCCCTTTGATGCATAAACAGGCGAAATCGAATTTTAAGATGCAGAAGATCCAACCACAGATCGCGAAACTGCAGGAAAAGTATGCAGGGGATCAGGTGAGGATCGGCCAAGAGACTCAGAAACTCTATGCGGAAGCCCACTTCAACCCACTAGCAGGTTGTCTTCCTATGTTGCTTCAGATGCCTATTTTCATAGCCCTCTTCCAAGTGTTGAGGGAAATGGGAGGTAGGGCTGAGGTCCAGAATTTCTCCTTTTATCACTTAGTACCTAATCTTACAGAGTCACCATCAGGAGCACTCGGTCAAGGTATAGGAACATTTGTTCCCTATCTGATCCTTATGCTTGTCTTTGCAGGTGCTACTTTCTTCCCTATGATTCAACAACAGCTCAAGAGCAAGGATAGTAAGCAGCGTAATCAGACTTTGATCATGGCAGTTGTTATGAGCATATTCATGCTATGGATCTCTTGGAGTTCTCCAGCTGGTGTTCTTCTCTTCTGGGGTGTTTCTTCATTGATCGGTATCGGACAGAACCAATTCACTCTAAGCCGTTGCCGCAAGCAAGAAGCAGCAGAAGAGGCCGAGAAAGCTTTGGTTGCTAAACCAGTCGAGGTTGATGTTGTGCGTAAAGAGAAGAAGAAGCGCCCAACCAAGAAGCATTAATTGTTTCACGTGAAACATGGAGGTTGTCATGAGTGAAGAGATCATTGAGACTGAACAAGAGAATGAAGAAGTAGACCTTGATCAGATAGCAGATGTAGCAATTGAGACTCTCCAAGGGATCCTTGAACATTTTAATGTTGGAGAAGTCACTATTGATGAATACGAAGGTGATGAAGGAGAATTGATCCTTGATATCACTGGTGATGACCTTGCTGTGCTTATTGGTCGTTATGGAAGGACTCTTGATTCTCTTCAATTCATCGTATCGGCTATCAACTACCGAAAGCTTGGCTTCCGATATCCTGTGGTGATAGATGTTGAAGGATATAAGAGTCGTCAGCGCGAGAAGATAGAGAGTATCGCTCACTCAACAGCTCGACGTGCTGTTTCTCAGGGCCGGAGCATCTCAATGAGACCAATGACTCCCTATGAGCGTCGGTTAGTTCATATTGCGTTGAAGGATGATCCAAAAGTCGAGACGGAATCAGAAGGAGAAGGCTCAGATCGTCACGTGGTAGTCTTCCCTGTTTAATGTAATCCTCTAATAGATCAAAGGATTCATTTTTATAATAAGGATGCGTTGCGCGAAGATCACGCGCAACATATTCATTGCGACACCTGCCGGATAACCTGACGTACCGGGTTATTCCAGGTGCAACCCCGGGCGGATTACGATCCGCCCCTACGAAAAATCTATCGCACGATCCGTAGGGCCGACTTTGGTCGGCCCGATGTAACAACCCAGAAAACGTAACATCACTCGTAGGGGCCGAGCTGGCTCGGCCCGATGCAACAACCTAAGAAATGCTACATCATTCGTTATGGTCGATCGTGATCGACCTTAATACATCTGTCATTACTACTTCAATGGCCTCTTTTGAGCCATTCCTATCCTACGTGGTAGGTTGATTGAAGGCTCCTTATATTTCTCGAATACAAGAACCCTACGATGAGTCTCATGATCGCTTAGATCGTATTCTCTATCTTTGATCAGTCTCATTCCTACTTTATCTTCTATTGCTTGAGCGGCCTCTATCTCAGATGTATCAATATTCGCTTTTAAGCAGATCAAATATCCATCTTTACAAAGAAGCGGAGAGGCTAATTCGATCAATGAAGATAAAGAACTCAACGCTCGAGCGGTAAGAACTGAGAACGCACCTGGCTTTTCTTGAGCTAACTCTTCTATACGTCCACTGTAGGTAGAGATCTCCTTATCTAATCCAAGACTTTCAAGAATTCCCTCTATTACAGTTATCTTCTTTTTAACGGAGTCTATTAAAACGGTATCTCTCCCTGTTGTTATCCCTAAAGGAACTCCAGGAAATCCTCCTCCTGTTCCTAGATCACCGTATATACCTTCAGGAGCTTCATTCATTTCTTCAAGAACAGCAAGGGAGTCTTCTAAATGAAGGAGTCTCCCTTCTTGTTTATCTGTTATCCTTGTTACATTGATTCGTGTATTGGTTTCAATGATCTTATCGAGATACGTATCAAGCACTTCGTATACGTTTTCCATTCTATAACTCCTATCGGTCGAGAGTGTTTCACGTGAAACACGTATATCCAATCATATTTGTTATACTCACCGCCAACTGAAAGGAGAGCGATCGGTGAACCAATACAATGATAATCAAACACAGTATCAAAAAGCACCCATCGATGAATTCGATATCGAGAATGCCGAAGTCGTCATCCGAGATGTTGTTCCTCCTATTGAAGATCAGATGGATGTGAAGACACTTAAAACCTATCTCGATAAGAAACCAGTGGATCATGTGATAGGTCAGACGCGTATCATCGCTGTAATCAATCAAAAAGGAGGAGTGGGGAAATCAACAACAGCTATCAACTTAGCGGCTGCTCTTGGAGAAAATGGCAAGCAGGTTCTCTTGGTTGATCTTGACCCCCAAGGTAATTCTTCCAGTGGGCTTGGTATAGAGAAGACCCTCGTAAAGAACTGTATCTATGATGTGCTTCTTAACGATGTTTCTATCGAAGAAGCTATCATTCCTGATATCTATCCTGATCTTGATATCGTTCCTGCTACCATCAATCTTGCCGGAGCTGAAGTAGAGCTCGTCTCAGAGATGGCGCGCGAGAATCGTCTTAAAGAAGCAGTAGGCGCAGTAAGAGGAAAATATGACTATATCCTCATTGACTGCCCACCTTCACTTGGTCTCCTCACGATCAATGCTCTTGTAGCAGCTGATAAGCTTCTTATTCCTATCCAATGTGAGTTCTATGCGTTGGAAGGTGTGACAAAACTCCTTGAATCAATGAAACGTGTCAAAACTCGCCTAAATCCAACTCTTGATATCTTTGGTGTGCTCTTGACTATGTATGACAATCGCACAACACTCTCAAAACAAGTGGTGGAAGAAGTTCAAGGGTATTTCGGGAAACTCGTCTTCAATACGCTTATCCCTCGTACTGTCAAATTATCAGAAGCTCCTAGTTTTGGTATGCCTATCACTGAATATGATCCCCATGGAAAAGGGGCTATCTGTTATCAGGAGCTTGCAAAGGAAGTGATCGAGCGTGGCTAAAAATAATCGTGGTGGTCTTGGAAGAGGTTTGAACTCCCTGATCAATGGGCCTTCTTCTACTCCTCGCACTACAGAGCGAGAGCGAATCATTTACAACGAGAATGAAGAGATAGATTATTCTGATCAAGATGCCAAGCTCAGCGGAAAGACTGATAGCTTTGAAAAGGTAGCTGTTGCGAAGACAGCCCCGAAACAAACAACTTCAGAACCTCAGGTTATCCCTCATCAAGAAGAGGAATCAACCCCTCAGAATTCCAATCTGATAAACGCATCTATAAACCAAGCCCCTAAACCTATTGAGAAGAGTGTTTCACGTGAAACACTCAAGACTACAGAGTCTTCTAAACAGGAAGAGATATCTCATGAAGAGGGTATCACTGAAGTAGAGATAGATTCCATTACCCCGAATCCAGATCAGCCGCGAACTAATTTCAAGAAAGATGAGCTCGAAGAACTCTCTCATTCTATTAAGAAGGAAGGGTTAATCCAACCAATCCTTGTTCGCGAGACTGAAGACGGGCAATATCAGATCATCGCCGGTGAACGTCGTTGGCAAGCATCAAAGCTAGCTGGTATCAAGAAAGTTCCTATCCAAGTTAAGAATGTTGATGATGACAAGGCCCTTGAACTGGCACTCATCGAGAATATTCAGCGCTCTGACCTGAATCCTATTGAGGAAGCTTATGGGTATAGGCGCCTCATGGAGCGACGTAAGATGACCCAGGCTGATATCGCCCAAGCAGTCTCAAAAGGTCGTTCTACTATCGCGAATGCCCTACGTTTACTTGATCTTCCTGAAGAAGCTCAGCAATTGCTCTTTGAGGATAAGATCACAGCTGGTCATGCTCGTGCAATCCTTTCTGTTCCCACTAAAGAAGCTCGTGAGTCTCTGACGAATAAGATCATAGAGAATAAGCTCAGCGTACGCGAAACAGAGTCTATTGCACGTTTGCTCTCGAATAAGGCTGATAAGAACGCTTCGAAGAGAGAACCACTTCCTGAGAAATATAAATCCGTAGCAAAGACCCTTAAGGATCTTTTCGAGACTAATGTGAAGATCAAATCTTCTAAAGGGAAGAATAAGATAGAGATTGAATTCAAAGACGATAAAGAACTCGAGCGCCTCTTTAGAGAAATGACAGCAGGTTTCGAAGATTAAAGCATGGTATAAGCGGGTACCGGTATCAGGTGCCCGCTTCCTTTTAACGAGTGTTGACCTCTTTTAATTGGCCACAGGCTCCATGGATGTCTCCACCCCGTGAGTTCCGTACACTCACAGGAATACCAACACTAGACAACCCTTTGGTCCATCGTTGCACAGTGCTTCTTCCTGAAGCTCTGAGATCTAACCGCTCAACTGGATTAAAGGGAATGATATTCACATGGCAGTTGATTCCCTCACAGAACACACCCAAAGCATCCATTTCTGCATCTGAGTCATTGATTCCAGCTATGAGCATATACTCCAAAGTAACTCGTCGACCACTTTCGTGGTTATACTCGATCAAAGCCTGCTGAAGATGATCCAATGGTTGGTTTGCAAGCTTCGGCATGAGTTGATCGCGTGTTCGCTGTCGGGCTGAATGGAGCGATACTGCCAGACGGAATTGCTCCGGCTCTCTCCCGAACCGTTTGATTCCCTCGATGACCCCACAGGTGGAAACGGTTATCTTCCGAGCTCCGATATTCAAACCTGGGTCTGTATTGATCCTCCTAAGAGCTCCCAAAAGATTGTCATAATTCAAAAAAGGTTCTCCCTGCCCCATAGCAACCACATTACTTACAGGAGTAGCGAAATCCTCTTGTACTGCAAGCACCTGTTCAACTATTTCTGATGCAGTGAGATTCCGAATGAATCCTTCACGTCCTGTGGCACAGAACGTGCATTCCATAGGACATCCCGCTTGAGATGAGAAGCAGACAGTCAGCCGTTTGATCTTGTTACCCTTTTCATCAAAACTCACCGGCATACCCACTGTTTCAACAGTAGCGCCATCTTCCAACTCAAGTACATATTTCCGAGTGCCATCTCCAGAGCTTTCGACCAATACCTGTTCGGCCTCTGAGAGAGGATAGGCTTCAGCAAGCTTGCTACGGAGGCTTTTCGAGAGATTGGTCATCTTGTCGTAATCAGACACATTATGCTTATGAAGCCACTCGAATATCTGCTTGGCTCTGAACTTTGGCTCATCAAGCTCTTCAACAACACCTTCAAGCTCTTCAATGCTCATTTCCCGAATATCTATCATTGGAACCTCTATCTCATGATCAAGAATGCATCTACCTCTACGTTCCGCAGTGACAACAAGCTTGCTCGCAATTATACTTCTCATAGTTTCCTAGAGAGAAAGAGAACATATGTTCCATATACCCGCTCCCCAAGATTGTAAGGTTGCTTTGATAGCAGGCGGAACCAGTGGTGAGCGGGAGATATCCCTTGCCTCTAAAGAAGGCGCGCTCACCGCGCTCAACGAGGCTGGATACCAGGTAGAGTGGCTTGATCCTACGAAGGAAGAAGACATCAAAACCCTCATCACAGGTTCTTTCGATGTAGCCTTCTTAGCGCTTCATGGAAAGGGAGGCGAAGATGGCACTATCCAGGGCTTTCTTGAGACTATCCATCTTCCCTACACCGGATCCGGGGTCTTCGGCAGCGCGGTGTGCATTGATAAACAGAAAGCAAAGATCCTCTATCAACACGCAGGGGTTCCTACGCCGAAATCCCTGTACATCCGGCGGGGAGAGCCATTCTTAACGGCGGATATCGTCAAGAAGCTCGGGCAGAAGTGCGTGGTCAAAGCAGCTACTGAAGGGTCTTCGCTCGGCATCTACATCGTAGAAGGTGAAGAAGCTCTTACTCAAGCCATCCATGATGCATTAGAGATAGACACAGCTGCCCTCATCGAACAATACATCACTGGCACAGAATTGACTGTTGTGGTGCTTGGTGCAGGGGATACAGCCGAGGCGCTTCCGATCATAGAGATCATTCCACGTGCAGAATCCTATGATTTTGATTCCAAGTACGCGCCGGGTGGATCGGAGCATATCTGTCCCGCACGTCTGTCGGAAGAAGACACAACGAAGATCAAGCAGCTTGCTGTCGAAGCCCATAATGCGCTCTCTTGCCACGGTGTGTCACGAACGGATTTCATTCTAGACGCAAATCATAACCCCTGGGTGCTTGAGACGAATACGCTTCCTGGTATGACCACCACGTCACTTCTTCCAGATGCAGCGAAGGCAGCCGGAATCAGTTTCCCGGCGCTTTGTGTGCGGCTTATTGAGAGCGCTTTTAAGAAGGCAAATGCATAATTTATGAGCGTGTATACCAAAAAGGTTAAAACTACCCTTTAGAACGGCTCTCAACCAGGATAAGAAATACAACATCACCCGTAGGGGCCGACCGAGGTCGGCCTAAAAACCCTACGACAACAACTGGCTCACTTGGCCCAACAGTAGCTCGAAGCTGACACCGCGATCCATGAAATTCGGCTGCTTCGCTGAAACGATCATCGCGTCATGAACGAAGTTCCCGGCAAATGCCACAGATTCCACCAATGAGCGGCCTGCCATCAAACCCGCAAGCACGCAAGAGGCATACACATCACCAGTACCATGGAGCATATACGGGACATATTCGTTCTCAACCTCAACGATATCAGACATCCCTTCACCTCCTACGAAGTTACGGATGACCGTCTCGCCTTCCCGTTGGATACCTTTAAGGACGACATTCTTCGCACCAAGGTCCAATAAAGCATGCACGAGGCGAGAAGCTTCATCATCAGAGATATCCACACCACCCCAGGCATCTCCGATAGGCTCCCCAAGGATGATGGCTGCTTCGGTGAGGTTGGGGGTCAGTACATCTGCCGCCTTCGCTAACTCCGCCATAGCAGAGCAAAGCTCGGGCGTGTAGGTAGGGTAGACCTTGCCGTGATCCGCCATGACCGGGTCAACGAACTTGATGGCCTGAGGGTATCCTGCATAGAGTGAGCGAATCACATCCACCTGCTCTGGAGCTCCAAGAAAACCAGAATACACAGCATCGATCTGCACATCGATGCCCTTCCAGGCGTTCAAGTAGTCTTCCAGGATATCCGTCGTGTCGTGCATATACCACCCGGGGAATGCAGTATGGGATGAGAAGAGGCCCGTAGGGACGGGGCACACATCGCATCCGGCGGCAGAGAGTACAGGAATAGCCACACCTAAAGAGCACTTGCCGTAGCCACAGAGGTCATGAACAGCAGCTATGCGGGGGATATAAGACCCTTCTCGTTGATAAAGGAATACCGGTTCAGGGTCACCATGGATCTGCTCATCATTCACATCTGTTTCATTGAAGTGCTGCATGGTTTCGTCCTCTTTCCTCAAATGTTCGCGAATATCCTTCAGGTATCCACTCTTATTCTTCGCTCTTTCGCTGCTCTTTCTTTTCTTCTTCCTCTTCACCTTCCAAAACTTCGTCATAGAACAAGGACCAGTCATCCTCCGCTGGTTCATGGTTCTTATAGAGCTTTCGCGTCCTGAGTTCTAAGATCGCGCAGACCAAGATGCTCAAGACCAACCCTGAGCCAACGAGAACGCCGATCCCCGGATAGGTCTCGAAGAGGAAGTGATAGAGCTCATTGAGGTCCATAGATCCACCTTTGCACATCGTTTTCCATAGCGGACAGTATAGTCTTCTTGGCTTTGTGGATACCTACACGCCTTCTCACCGCTCGGCTACAATCAATGCTCATAGCAAGAGCATCGTTCAAGCAGCCTCGTCTCTGCACTACACTGCCAGAAACGGAGCTCGAACCGCAGCACAGACCAACCAAGGAGCATCATGTCAGGCACAGCTCATCTTGAATTCGACACTTCTGACGGTAAAGTAGCATCCCGCATCCATAAGATGCGCTCCTCCCCGGTCAGAGACCTTTTCTCTGCGGCCACCCGGCCTGACATCATCTCTCTCTCGGGGGGTATGCCTGACGTGCGGTTGCTTCCTAAGGAGGATGTCTACCACGCCATGATGGCTGCTGTAGCAGATATCCATGATCGCTCCGTCGCCTTCCAATATGGGCCCACAGATGGCCGCCCGGAAACGCGGAGGGTAGTCACCCATCTACTGCGGGACATCGGGGTACGTGCAAAACCCCAGAATGTCGTGTTGACAACGGGGGCACAAGAAGCGCTGGATTTGTTGGCGAAGGTGTTCATAAACCCAGGGGATATCATCCTCACCGAGGGTCCCACCTATCTGGGCGCTCTTCAGGCCTTCTCAGCCTATGAACCGGATATCCACGCCATCGAGATGGACGAAGATGGCATGCGCATGGACCTTCTCGAGGAAGAGCTCAAGCGCATTGGAAAAGGCAACCCTCGGCTCAAGTTCGCCTACGTCATTCCCAACTTCCAAAATCCCAGCGGCGTCACCATGACCCCTGAACGCCGCCGTCGGCTGATCGAGCTCTCTCACGAGTACGATTTCCTCATCATCGAGGACGATCCCTACGGCCGTATTCGCTTCGACGGGGGCCATCAGATCCCTCTGAAGGTCCTAGATGACCAGGTCATCTACCTGGGGACCATCTCGAAGATCTTCGCTCCGGGCCTCCGGTGCGGATGGATCGTGGCTCCGCGACACGTCCTCACCAAGGTTCTGTTGGCCAAACAAGGTGCTGATCTGTGCGGCAGCTCTATGGACCAGGCCATCGTCCAGCACTATTTCGAAGACATTCCCTGGCAGCGAACGCTCCAGCGGTTCATCCAAACCTATACCACCCGCCGCGATGCTATGTTGGCGGCCCTAGAGGAATTCTTCCCGCCCGAAGCCACATGGACACACCCGGAAGGCGGCCTCTTCGTATGGGTTACGCTGCCGGAATACGTGGATACGGGCAGTATGCTGGCCGAGGCCCTTGAAGCGGGCGTCACCTATGTGCCTGGGGATTCTTTCTACCCCAACGGCTCCGCGGGCAAGAACAGCATGCGCATCAACTTCAGCTATGAGAGCCCCCAGAACATCACGGAGGCTATACGTCGTTTGGCTGAGGTCATTGAAGCCCGTCTCGAGCTCTACCGGGTCTTCATCGAAGCGGGCGCTTTATAGAAAGGAACGGAAATGGCACTTAAAGTTGCGGTTCTCATGGGCGGTCAGTCCTTCGAACGCGAATTCTCGCTGGAAAGCGGCAAGCTCGTGTGTGACGCGCTCACCGAAGCAGGTCACAAAGTGGTTCCGCTGGACACCACGAAAGAGCTGGTGCCTACGCTGCGCAGTGAAAAGCCCGACGTTGTCTACAACGCGCTTCACGGCAAGCATGGCGAAGACGGCACTATCCAAAGTCTGTTGGAATTCCTGGGCATTCCCTTCGTGGGTTCTCCCGCCAGCGTTTGCCATCGTGCGTACAACAAAGATGCCCTGCACTCCAGCCTTAACAAATACCGTGAGATTACAGGTGAATCAGGGAACGCCTCTTGGCCCCAAGGCGTGTTCATATCGAAGGATGCTTTCCTGGAGATGGGAGCAGCTGCAGCTCTTGATCTCATCTCTGAGCGGGTCATTGGCGGGTATCCCGTGGCGGTGAAACCCGCCCATGGTGGAAGCGCGCTGGGTATCCATAAGGTGACTGACAAAGAGCACCTGGGCGAAGCTATTCTCGATGCGCTCTCCTATGACAACGCGGTCAATATCGAACAGTGGATAAACGGTGTTGAGCTCTCTGTATCCATCCTGGGGACGGGCTGGGACGCCCATGTGCTCCCCCCGGTTGAGATCGTGGCGAAAGGCGAATTCTACGATTCTGAAGCCCGCTTGGATGTGGACAAGGTGGATTTCTTCTGCCCCGTACGGCCGGAGTCTCTTTCGTCGGATCCAGCTGAAGCGGAGGCCATTCGCGCCGAGATAGAGCGAGCTGCCCTTGAGGTGTACCGGGCCTATAGCGTGCGTGATCTTGGGCGTATCGATATGATCTGGGATGGTGCCCAGGCTAAGTGCTTCGAAGTGGACGTTTCCCCTGGTATGACCAGCCATTCTCTGTTCCCAACCGCGTGTAAGGCGGCGGGGCTCACCATGCCTGCCGTGCTGAACGAGCTGGTGTGCGTGGCAGCTGGTCGCGCCGCCTTCGAGCGATAGAGTTCACCCGAGTAGCCGGCACAGCACCTCGCGTAGGGGCCGAGCTGGCTCGGCCCGAACGTTGCACCCCGGAAAACGCAACCGGATCGGATGCGCCGCGCTTCGCGCGGGAATGCGTTGCGCGAAGGTCACGCGCAACATTTTCATTGCGGCACCTACCGGGTGGCCTGACATACTGGGTTCACCCGGGTGTCCCAGAGGGCTGATCACGGTCCGCCCCTACGGGAATCGGATGCAAGCCCCTCGTAGGGGCCGAGCTGGCTCGGCCCGAACGTTACAACTCCGAACATCACACCAGCACCTCTCGTAGGGGCCGAGCTAGCTCGGCCCAATGCAACAACCCAAAAAACGCAACATCATCCGTAGGGACCGAACGTGTTCGGCCCTCCATGCCCTCCCTCAGACGCGCCTCTTGACAAAAAGCCGCTTACCGTCATCCGGTCACGTTCAAGGAAAACGGCGTTAAAAAGTTGTGGAAATTTGAAGGTTTTTACAAAAATCTTCAACATTTTTAGCACCAAGAAACGCACCAAAACAATTTGGGGGTTGCGCAAAACCACAAGTCATGTTCAACCCCTCGAACAGGGAAAAGTTACCATTCAGCAACGGCTATTTCAGGCCATCTTCAGGTACCACACAATTCCACCACATTTGAGGCATGGATATGCCATTTGAAACTTGTTCTGACCTGCGGTTATAGTGCACATTGCTATATCTGTCGAACTATGCCTATACGCGCGCGCGAGCGCACGTATAGCACTCAAGAAGGGCTTGATAGAACGGCAGGGATAGCAGGCACATACGCCACGTTGGTGCTGGGAAACACCAAGGCAGGAAGCGGGACGCGCCAGGAACGAGAACGTTCGTGGCGGGTTCCACAACCGCGGGCTGATGCCCGCAGATGGGGAAAAGAACATGGAACATCACGAACGTTTCGGCGTGGGAAGGAGCGGCAATCAGCTCGACGCTATGCGTGAGCGCTTTGCCTCCAAGCTTTCCAATGCCCGGCATGTGAGTTCGGACCGCACGTCTGAGCTGCAAGCCACCAACCCAGCTGACGCTCAGCGCTCAGCTGCACCGAAGCACGCCTCATCACCCTCACGGGTCCGGCGCGTGCGCGTTGCGAACACCTGCCCCGTGAACAGGGGCCGGGTAGTATCTGCACAGGTTGTGCCTGCAGAAGCTGTATCTGCAGAAACCGTCCCTGCAGAAACCGTATCAGCAGAGGCAATGCCTGCGAGCACCAAGGCTCCTGGCCGCGCTGATACCCTTCGCACTTCATGCGAAGACACCGTGCAGAACCTGCACGAAACGGCCTCGTCTGCCAAGGCGCATTTCGAAAGCGCCCTAAGCGCCCCAAGTGCTTCATCCGCTGACACGCCCAGGGCCGTCAGCGCCAGCACGGCAACAACCCAGTCAGCCGTGCTGTCGGACTCCATCGAAGACGCCTCTATTGAATCTGCATCGGCTACCCCATCAGCCGCTGCTGATTCTTACGCGTCCATCGCGTCCCGCAAATCTGCCTCCAACAAGACGAACAAGACCCTACATATATATAAAGGTGCGGTTGCCATGAACGTACAGAAAGCATCAACGCAAGGATCCTCGGTGGTGGAGAACGCTGCAAAGCGTCTCCGGGCATACGCGGCTGTCTCAACTAAGCAGGCCAAAACAGCCACATCAGCCAAGCAGGCCAAAGCCTGCTCCATGAAACCCTCCAAGGGAGAACGCCGTGCACGCAAGGGCGTCGCGTTCCGCATGTTCACAGCGGCTGCCCTCGCGGCCAGCCTCTGCTTTGGCACCGTCGCTTCCGCGTTCGGTGATGATCCTGCTTCCGCTAACGAAGCTGCGCAGGAGACCCCTGCCACCAATGTGGAGAACGCTGCTACTACAGAGGCGCCCTCCAACATCGAGATGATCAACACCACCACGCGTCTGGAAAATGGTGGTTCAGGGAACACCATCACCGGCACCGTGTCAATGAACGCTTACACGGACGTCTTCCAGGTGGACGGTGTTACCTACCGTTCTATCTTCTCGCCGGATGAGCAGGCGGCTCTCCAGGTCGAACCCCAGGCCGCCATCATCGGCCTGACGGACGACCAGCTGGGCGCGGAATCCATCGAGATACCGGCCACTGTTTCCAGCGCGGGCAACGAATATAAGGTAGTGGCTCTTGGTGAGCGCGCAGCCACCCAGGCTCGGAACGCCGCGGATCCCAATGCAGATGCATCCATCAAGGATATGCACCTCTTGGGCAACGGCGCGGGGGCGGCTGGCATCTCCGCCAAGAACCCTGCTCTGGAGAAGCTCCTCCTCCCCGACTCCCTTACATATATAGATGTAGACGCTCTGGCTGTCTTCCAGAGTCTGAAGACCATCGAAGTGAACGTGGGCAATCCGGTGTTCGCGGGCCACATGGGCACTCTTCTCATGACGAACGATTTCGAGCAGTCCGTTCAGGATGCCGAAGGTGTCACTGTTGCCTATATCCCTTCAGCCATGCGCAACGTGGAACTGCCCGAACACGCCACGGGGATCTTCAGCGAAGCTGCTCCCTACGCGAAGGGCGTTGCAGGCTTCCATGTGCCTGAGGCCAACACCCATCTGACTTCCACGGCTGACCTCCTGCTGCGGAGCCAAGAGGATGACTCCCTGGCTGTGGCTCTTCGCGCTGCCGCAGCGGGCACCGCAACAGTGATCCCGGAAACGGCCACCTTGAATGATCAGGCTCTCCCCGTGACCACCATTGACGCGGGTGCCTTCTCCGCCAGCGCTGTTCAGCTGAGCTCCATCGTCAGCCCGGCGGTCATCACCTCTATTGCTGCTCAGACCACGGTGGTCATCGATGACGAAGAGCAGCAGAACACCCCACCGGCCTTCGAGCAGGCGACGGTGGAAAAGGCTACCGTTGCCCTCGCCTCCACTGACGAAGAGGCGACCGCGGTGTGGGCAGAAGCCGGATTCACCAGCTTCACTCAGATCGGTCAGGCCGGTAGCCAGGAGACCCTGGAATCTGCCGGTGGCTCCGAGGTGAACGAGAACGGCCAGATCTCCGGCAGCGTGCAGCTGCAGGCACCGGACGAGCAACTGGTTCCCGGCACGGCCACCGCTGGTCTCACCTTCACCTTGCTTCCTGATATGACGGTGGAAGTGGGTTGGTCTGGTCGTACCACCTTCGCCACCTCTTTGAACATTCCGTCTAGTGCATTCATCGGTGATGTGGCGTATCCTGTCAGCTCTATCGCGAAGGAATCCTTCCGGGGTTCCCCCATCCAGTCCCTGACGCTTCCCGCCTCACTGCGCACTATCGGTGAAAGCGCCTTCGAGGGCACCACTCAGCTCCAGACCGTGGACCTGGGCACCAGCCTGCGCACTATCGGCTACGCTGCCTTCAAGGATTCCGGTCTCTCTGAGATCTGGCTGCCCGAGACGCTCCAGGCTGTGGGTGGCGAAGCCTTCGCCAACTGCGGCAACCTCACCAAGATCGTGGCTCGCGGCAGCGTGAGCACGGTGGCCGAAACGGCGCTCACCGGTTGCACGGGCGTGACCATCTTGGTGCCCGATGCCCAGGAGACGTCCTCAGCTTGGAACGCAGCGAAGGGTCTCATCGTTTCCAACAACAGAGTGGTGTCCTACAGCATCAGCCTGCCCGTTGATCCTCTTACCCTTGAGCAGGGTTCTGCAGGGAACATCTTCTCTGCCAACATGGGTGTTTCCGCTACTACAGAGAACGCTGGTTCAGGAACCAACAGCAACGGATCTGCTGACAGCGCCCAGGGTTCTGGCGCAGCTGGCATCATCGGCGGGGCAGCCGCTAGCAACACCAGCGCTTCCAACGCGGCCAACGCCGGGGGTGCCCAGGAGATGGCTGCCGGTGTCATCGGTGGCGCATCAGCCAGCCAAACCACCGCTCAACAGCAGGCGCAAACCGTGGCTGAGGCAGACGCTGCAGACGAAGCAGCCGCCGCAGCCGCAGCCGCTGAAGGCGCAGCCCAGCTCACTGCCCAGCAAGAGGCTCTTGACCGGGCCGCCGCAGAGGTGGCCGAGCGGCAGCAGCTCCTCAGGCAGGCGGGCGTAGCTACTGACTACAACTACTCTGCACAGGACATCTCCGTCTCCACCAACGGCACCGTGCGTGCCTACGAAGCTGGTGACTCCGAGGTGACCATCACGCGCACCCTGAACAATCAGACCCTGGCTCAGAGCAGCCGCCAGGTGGTCGTTCCGGCGGCGGCATCCCCCGAGGAGGCTGAGCCGGAAGCTCAGACAGAGACCGGATCTGCAACGTATGCCGCACCGCGTGTTGTGGAAGAGACCTCCACAGACGAAGAGTACATCAATAAGGTATTCGGTCCTTCCGTTCTGGCGCGCATGGACGGCGACTTCAACATCTATCGCCAGTGGAGCCCCAACAGCATCTTCTGGGATGTGCGTCGCAACCCCAATGTTGATGAAGGCCAGCAGTACACGTTGATCATCCTTCCCTATGGCGAAGGCGAGCACGTAGCTCCCTCAACCACGGGCACCAACTTGGCTCCGTGGCAGGTGCAGGCCAACCTCACTACGCTGGCTGACGAAGACGCCATCACGCCGCAATCCATCAACAACGTGGTGTTCCTCGGTCAGCAGGCCATCAACCTGCGCAACGGCACGCCCAATCTCTTCAAGGGCATGACCGGCCTGCAGAAGGTTTCCGCTGAGCATGAGTACACGCTCTATCAGCCCGAAGGGAGCGAACCGGAGAATCCGGACGTTCCGGGCGGCAACACTGAGAATACTGAGAACCCCGGTGGCAACACGGAAAACACCGAGAACACGGAAACCAATACCGAAGGCAACACTGAGACCAACACCGAGAACCCCGGCGGAACGGGTGAAGGCGAAGCTGACGAAGGCACCGGCGGGGACACCACCGGCGGCACCGGCACCCCCGACGGTGGCACCGACGGCAACACGGACGAGAACACCGACGGCAACAACACCGATAACCCCAACCCTGACCTGCCTGGTCCTGAGCCTACTCAGACCACGGTCACCATCAACGACCTGGGTGGCCTTGACTTCTCCACAGCCACAGACCTTTCTGGTCTGTTCCAGATCCCGGCCGATGCGGGCACGCCGCAGCTGATGGAGTTCAGCGCTGTTGACCTGGCTTCGTCCACCTCTGAGTCCGGTGTCAACCTGTCCTCTATGTTCGAAGGTCAGTCCAACCTGCGCAAGGTATCCATCACCCATGTGGAGAACACGGCCTGGAACGGCTCGGCCTCCTCACTGCAGGCCATGTTCAAGGGCTGCACGCGTCTGGGTGAGGGCGGCACGGCAGATGAGCCGAACATCATCGACCTCTCCGGCATTGGCACGAGTCTGGTAAACGGCGACTACGCTTCCTTCGGTCCGGCCCAGTCTGGTATGCAGGACATGTTCGTCGGCTGCCCCAACATCACTACTATATATACGGCTGCTGGCCAGCCCCCCACCAACATCGATCCCACCGATGAGAATCAGGCTCTCAACAAGACGGTTCGCATCAAGATAGGTCCGGGCTGGCAGAAGGTCCTCAACGGCTTCTTCTGGAACCGCCCCGTCATCGACCAGTTCCCCAACTACGTCCTGCGCGTAGATGTTTCCGTTGATGGTGGTCCCTCCAACTGGATCAACATCATGCGTCGTCCGAACACCTACTCCGAAGACGACAAGAGCGATCCGGAACTGCGCCAGCGCTACGTCTACAACGGCACCATCTTCCTAGACAACGCTCAAGCCATCGAGCGTATGGCTGCCTGGGTCAAGGCGGAATACCTGATCCTTCCCACGGCTATGCAAGACTTGGTCCAGGACTTGGGTTCCCAGTTCGGCGGCAACCTGGTGGGCTTCGGCCCGGTGGGTTACACCGATGACCCAACTCAGTCTTCCTCCTATACCAACGACGTGGTCTTCGTCATTCGTCAGAATGAGGCGAAGGAGACCTCGCTCATCATCGGCCTTCCCGGTAGCTCTGATGGCACCACGCCCAACTTCGGACGTTTGGCGTCCTTCTCTGAGAATCGCCCGGCACCCTGGGCGGCAGGCTGGGCCAGTGAGATCAAGAACGTCTACGTGGAGCCGGGCGTGTACGCGTCCGATAGCCTCTACCAGGCGTTCGCCGGTCTGCCCAACCTCAAGTGGGCTGACCTGTCCAACCTGAAGATCTCCGTCAAGCTGCCGGATGGCAACGACAACCCCGTGCCCACCACCAACATCTCCTCCATGTTCGAGGGCGATACCTCCATCCAGCGGGTGGCACTGGCAGCGGGCAGCACCACCGGTGACTTCATGAACGACACCTTCGGCTCCGGCTCCACTGTGCCCGCCACTCCGGGCACCGGCGTGCGCTTGGGTGCCAACTGGGATCTGTCTACCTTGACTAACGCCGATCGCATGTTCGCGGGCTGCTCCAACCTCCATGAGGTAGAGATGCGCCTGGGGACCGGTGTATCTGGCGAAGGGAATGGTGCGTCTGGCGCCACCCATGTTTCCGGTCAGATGATGTTCGCCAACGCCCTTTCTCCCTCATCGCGCCCCTCGGGAGCCTCCGATGACTTCCGCGTTGTCCTGGAGAACTTCGGCTCTGGCGCGGACGGCAACTTCTCCAACATGTTCTCGGGCGCCTTCACGCCTGACCTCACGGTGTACCCCAACGCCACCACCAGCCTTACCCTGAGGAACATCGGTTCGGGTGACGGCACCAACCTCACCCGCATGGTGGCCAACGCCAAGGGCCTGCAAGCGGCTATCCTTGAGAACGTCGGTTCGGGCGAAGGTGCCAACCTGACAGAGATGTTCATGGGTGATGACGCCCTGGCAACGGTGCACACCACGGCAGTGGGCACGGGTAACAACGCTGATCTGACGGGCATGTTCTCGAACATCGGTGCGAACCCGTTCTTCACCCCCACGAGTGACGTGAACTTCCTCATGAACGGCCTGGCTACGGGAGGCAACGCCAAGCTCACCAATATGTTCGCAAGCTCCTTCTCCAACAGCGGCTACGCAACGCGCAATGTTTCTGTCACCTTTGCTGCAGGCACCGGTGGCGAAGCGCCTAAGCCCGCCTATGACCTGTCCGGCTTGTTCAATGGCGCTACCAATATCAACCGTCTTGACCTCCGCTATCTGCCTGCTATGGCTACCCGTCCCAACGCGGGCACCGGTGTTACGGCTGACCTGTCCATGGCCAACGCTTTCAACGGCCTGCGTCGCATCACTAAGGTTGAGGCTCAAGCTCCCGACAGCAATGCCACTCCAGGTGCCATAGAAGAGAATGCGCTCATCTTCGCTACGGGCTACACTTTTAATAATGTCACCAGTCTTGAGGCCGCCTTCGCGAACATGACGTCGCTCCAAACGGCCAACTTCCGCAACTTCCTGGTGAACGACGCCAACACGCGGCCTACCACGTCCATGGCGCGCATGTTCGAGAACTGCGCGGCACTCACCGAGGTTGACCTCAACACCACCACCGCAGAAACGGAGCTGCTCAAGCCCTTCCAGTTGGCCAATGACCTCCGCTTCATGTTCTCGGGGTGCGCCAACCTCACCACGCTTGACCTGCGCGGCATCGACACCTCTCACGTGCCGGGAGACCAGTACTCCTATGGTGAGATGCAGTCAGGCATGCATGGCATGTTCAACAACTGCACTAAGCTGGGCAGCCCTGATCACATTGGGAACATGCCCACGTCCTACGACTACGAGAACAACATCTACCTCGGACCTGGCTGGACGAAGATCCTGAACGGCTTCTTCTGGTGCCGCTCTACGCAGGCAACTTTCCCCAGCTACATCTTCCGTCCCAACACTTCTGTCTATATCTACGGTGGTCCGGAATCCAACTCCGGCAACAACGCCTTGCTGGAATGCCCCAATGTCACCATCGGCCAAGACCGCTACCGGTTCGACGGCCACGTGCTCCTGTCTGACAAGAACGCGCTGTTCCGCTCTGAGTTCTGGCAGGAGATGGGCTACGGCAACAACCTAGACTTCTCCAACATTGGCGATGTTCTGGGCAACGTGGGCGCTGACACCTACGGTCACAACATCGTGGCCGGCAACTTCATCGGCTTCACGGAGATGCACCCCCAGCACGTTGACTACGTGGTGTGGGTCATCCGTTCTACCGAAGCTGATCCGGCGAAGCAGAACGCCGACAACTCAACGCTCCTCATCTACCGCAACCCCAACATGTTCGACGCTGATGATGACAAGGTCGTGCTCATCGACAACTTCATCACCGCCAGTGCTACTGAGGGGTCTGGTCTCGAATTCAACGCAGCTCCCTGGACGAAGCCCGGCGCTCACAATGATGTGGGGTACGCCGAAACCTTCGGTCAGGCCAAGATCTATGATCACGTTGCTGCGAACAAATATATGGAATCCATGTTCGAAGGGTGCACCAACCTCAAGAACGTTGATTTCTCCAACATGATCATTGACACGTGGGCCCACGCGGATGCCCATGACATGTACTACAAGGATGACTTCAACGCCAACTATGGCACGGAAGAAGATCCAAAGATCTACCAAGTTGATTTCCACAATATGGACCGCATGTTCGCGGGCTGTACCGCACTCACCGGATTCACCAACAACGTTGAAGTGAGCACGGGTGATGACATCAACCAGAATGGCGTGAGTTTCATTCACCGCATCGAAGGGGCAGGCGGCTATATCAACCATGGCATTCATGGTGTCATCTCCTCCCGTGAGATGTTCGAAGGCTGCACCGCTCTTTCTAAGGTCGATCTGACCAGCTGGATGAACTATGGCGAATTCGACCCGAGCATGAGCAAGGCTGATGCCACGCGCATGTTCGCGGGCTGCACTGCTCTCCAGAACGTCAAGCTTGACACCTTCGGCAACCAAGCGAGCACCTCACTGGATGCCACCTCTATGTTCGAAGGCGCTTTCCGCACGGCAGGTTCCGGCGATGAGCCTATTTTGACTCTGGAGAACTTCGGTAACGGTCCGGCTCCCACGCTGGTCTCCTTCGCTCAGGGTGCTGACCAGCTGAAAACGGTCGTCTCCAACTACTCCCTCAATGGCGAAGGGGCCAACCTGACCTCCGCCTTCCAGGGGGCAGTGCGCCTTCAGGACGTTCTCTTCTACCAGACGGTCACGGCTCCGAATGCAGACCTCACCAATGCGTTCAAGAACACCATGGGCGCTGTAGATGGCAGCGGCACCGTCTTCCCGTCGAACGCTGCCGTGAGAGCCTACTTCGAGGAATCCCTCTCTAATGGTCCTATCCTCACCGGGCTCTTCGAAGACAGCTTCAAGAACGACAATGCATCTGCGCGCTTCCTGTGGACGGTGCCTGATGACAAGAAGGATATCCAGCCAGGCGACAGCTCCCGGATGTTCGCCAACTGTACGAATCTCAAGCAGATCGATCTGTCCGGAACCACGAATAAGTATGCGGCGAATATCTCTGAGATGTTCATCGGCTGCACCTCTCTCCAGCAAGCCATCACCAATGGGGTGTCTGGAGCTACCAGCCAGAACGCGGTGAAGTTCAGCGCCACCGCAGATATGTCGGCCGTGTCTAATATGAACGGCTTGTTCCAAGACTGCACGGGTCTCACCCAGGTGAACATCTCCAACCTGTCTACCTCTAAGGTACCGGGGCCGGCTGAGACAGCGGGTGCTTCCATGAACTCGCTGTTCAAGGGATGCACCAATGTGACCAACATCACCTTGGGCACCACTGACCCGACCACCATTGGATCCACTACGGACATGCGTTTCATGTTCCAGGATTGCGAAAAGCTTCACACTGTTGACCTGATGGGCTTGGGCACGACCACCATGGCGGGCAACACCTCTGACTATGGTGAGATTCGCGCCATGCAGTACAACATGTTCGATGGTTGTACCCAGCTGGTCACCGAGGATGGGTCTGATTCTGCTCAGACCAACCCGGAGCCCTCCATCACCATCGGTCCGGGATTCCAGAAGGTGCTGAACGGCTTCTTCTGGAACCGTGAATCCACCACGGCCAACCCCAACTATGTATTGGCCTCCAACGTCAGCATCTCTGTCCATGGCGGCCCGCAGTCCATCATCAACCTGATGCTCTGCCCCAATGCGCGCCTGGGCACCACTACTTATCGCTACACCGGTGAGATCAAGCCCTCCGATAGTGACGCTCTAGCCTACATGGGCATTTGGTCCGGTCAGGAGTACAACATCGGTTATGCGAACATGGGTTCTACCTTCGGTACCGTCTATGAGGATTCCTTCGGTACCATCATCGCTGGCGGTTACGTGGGTGACCCTGATCCTAACAAGCAGCCGGACAACGCTGCTGCCAAGCAGCTAGGTGTTGCCTCCGTTGTCTGGGTGATCCGCAGCCCCCATTCCGGGGACGAGGCCTATCAGGCCAAGAACGCGGGCGATGCCACTCTGCTCATCTACCCCAACGTCTATGCTGAGGGAAGCAACCAGTACGCTCAGGGTCGTATGCGTGCTTTCACAGATGACAACCCGGCTCCTTGGGCTGGCCGCACCGCGGGCATGGGCGTTCCCACGCGGGACGAGTCCTCTGATGCCCGGTTGCCTCTGGCTGAGACCGTTGGTCGCGTCATGGTGTTCCCCGGCGTCTACACTGGCAGCAGTCTACAAGGTGCCTTCCAGGGCATGGCGAACGTTCGTTCTATAGACCTCACCAACCTCACGGTCGACGCTTCCACCACCAATCTGACCTCTCTGACTGAGGGTTGCGCCAGCCTGCCTAGCGTTCAGCTGAGCAGCCAGGTGAAGCGCACCAGCCTTGCCATGGTGCTTTCCGGCAACGCCGAGACAGACGGCAAGAAGACTCCCCCGGCGGAGACGGCTGGCTTCTCGGCCATAGCTACGCTGCCTACGGATGAGGATCCCTATCGGAAGTGGGAGCTCTCCGGGGTCCAGTTCGGCACGCGCGCTTTCTCGGGTGGTAGGGAATCCAAGATGACCTCCATTGATCTGCGTGATTTCGAAGTGGCTGGAGCGGCTGATGCTACGTCTATGGGAGCAGACTTCTCCTACTTCGCAGCAGACAACCCGAACCTCACTACGATCAAGATCAACAACGTGGCCCAGACGGCTTCTCGGGTCACCTTTACGGGCGCGTTCCAGTTCACGGGCGGCAATGTGGCCTATGTGGAGCCGCTGACTACGCACCTCCAAGAAAATGGTGTCATTTATCTGTTTAACTCCTTCAATGGCGAAGGGGCCTACCTTGACTCCATGTTCGAGGGAACCAGTCTCCGTTGGACCTGTGGCGAATACACGGATCGACCCATGGAGAACTTCGGCAATGGCGATGGTGCCTCTCTCGCACGGATGTTCTATAACGCCAAGAACATGGGCAACCTCCAGCTGTCCCACGTCGGCACCGGCGAGAACGCCATCCTGAACTCTATGCTGGCCTACGTGGGCACCACGCGCGAGCGGTCAACCCAGGATGATGACCGCTGGATCACTCTCAGCAACGTGGGCGGCCCGGGTGCCGATGCCACCAGCCTCTTCGAAGGCTCCCTCACCTCCGGCATCGAACTGGATGCCAACAACAACCTATCTATCACCGCCCAGACGCGCACGGCCAAGATCCAGTGGACGAACTCCTCTGACTTGTCCCGCTATCTGGTGTCCGCAGACGGTCTCTGCGCTAACTCCGGTGCCAACATCATCGATCTGCGCGGTATGCCCCAGATGGGTCTCCGCCAGGGTGAGATGGTCACCAACGCTTCCGCGTCCTCTATGTTCATGGGTACGGCACGCGTGACGCGTAATATCGCCATGGACGATTCCTACTATGTGGGTGAGAAAGCCTACACAGGTACGGTTAGTCGCGTGCCTGACTCGGTGAGCTTTGACAATGCAGGTTCCTCCTCCGGCAATTGGCCGAATATTCGCGAAGGCGTTATCGCCCTGCCCGAGAACTGGGATACCACCCGTATTTCTGACTTCTCCTACATGGTGTCTTCCTCCCAGGTCGTTCAGGTGAACCTGCCCAACATCCTGGGTTCCAAGACGCTCTTGGATGCCAATGGCAACAGAGGCGTCCTCAATATGAGCAAGCCCTCCTTCTACGGCTTCGCTCAGAACTGCACCAACTTGAAGAGCGTTGATCTGTCTCTGCCCAAGGATGCCAACGGCAATCCTGACCAAGAGGCTGACCCCTGGGTGGCGAACGGCACCCAGATGCCCTCTTCTGAGATGAGCTCTACGCCTTCCGCTAAGGACCTCCGCTACAGCTTCGCGGGCTGCCCCCAGCTGGTCAATCTTGACATGACCGGTGTGGGCACCTGGGCTGTTGAGGGCAACTATGATGGATATGGCGAACGTGCGTCCGGTATGCATGACATGCTGGCACCCACGTCCCATAACATGTACACCAAGCTGACGGGTACCGCTATCGGCAACGCCGCTAACGTTGAGCTTCCCAGCAAGATAGAGAAGTCCAACTACAAGTCCATCACGCTTACGGGTAATCCCGAGGAGGCTCAGGAAGGCGACAACAACGCCTTCAAGTTCTACATTGGTAACGGCTTCACCCGCGTGCTGCCCGGTGTCTTCGAGAGCCGTGCATCAGCCACAAGCGAACCTTCGTTCGTGTTGGCTGCAACGGCCACCGTATACGTCTACGGCGGTCCTTCTCAGGCTTCCGACCTGGCCTTCAAGCCGGATAACTTTGCGCGTGGTTTGATCTATCGTTTCAACGGCAAGGTGGCCGTGAACAATCTGGCCTCCTTCAAGAACATGGCTACGTCCTGGACACCGCGTCGCTACACGGCCAACATGGATATGTCTGCCATGGATAACATCGTGGGTCGTACCGGTGAGGGCTTCGGCACCATTCTGACGGGCGGTTTCGTGGGCGTGACCTCCGCAACCGATGTTGACGGCATCGGTGTCGCGTGGGCTATCCGCCGCAAGCCGGGCGAGCAGTTCGGTACGCTCATCATCTACCCCGGTAGCGAAACGGCTGCTTCTCGCGGTCTTATGAGGAATTTCACCACCGCAGACCCGGCGCCCTGGTCTTCCCTGGGAGCGGGGGACAGCGGCATCAATGCTGACTACAACCGCGTGAAGGTATATCCCGGTGTCACGGCAAATGAGTCCATGGTGTCTGCTTTCGAAGGCGCTATGAGTGCGGTAGATATCGACCTCACCTCCATGAACGCCTCCGCCATCGTGGATATGTCTCGGATGACGTACGGATGTACGTCTCTTGTTGGCGTCACGGATCAGATAGAGGCCACCGGCGGTGATGATGAGAGCACCATGACGGCTACCATCGCTGATGCGGGCCTGGCCCTGCCCAAGCGGGGCGCTGCGGGCGGCTTCGGCGTAGGCAAGGTCATCAAGGCAGCGTCCTTCGCCGAAGGCTGCACCAACCTGGTGAATGTCACCCTGGGTGCCACCGGTGCCGAGGGTGAGGCTTTCCTTGGTCTCTCTGACATGACCCGTGCATTTGCGGGTTGTACAGGGCTTGCTCAGGTCCATCTGCGCTCAGTGGGCGCTCCGGGCCTGGTGATGCGCGAGACCTTCGCCGATGCGGGGTCCGGGGCGGACGGGAGCGCTCTCACGCTCACTCGCGT
>CAJUQK010000008.1:2767-77630 GCA_910588205.1 uncultured Eggerthellaceae bacterium | reverse complement strand
CGGGTTCGGGCCGAGCCAGCTCGGCCCCTACGGGTGATGTTGCATTCTCCGGGTTATGGCGTTGGGTCGAACACGTTCGACCCCTACGAAAACCAACTGTGCATGTCACCTGGATGAACCATGTTCCGTAGGGGGCTGATCGTGATCAGCCCTCCTGTAACACCCGGATGAACCCTATACGGCAGGTTACCCGGCTAGTACCGCAATGAAAATGTTGCGCGTGACCTTCGCGCAACGCATATTCAAATGCTGCGCGTTCCAACATAGATGCATGACAGGTTGTCGTAGGGGCGGACCGTGGTCCGCCCAGCGTGGCACTCGGGGTAACCCTGTACGGCAGGCATATGTTGCGCGTGATCTTCGCGCAACATATGCCTGTGCGAGGCGTGACCCCTTGGGGATTCCATAAGAGCTGATCGTGGATCCGCTTGGTGTTGCACGTTGGATGCTGACAGTCACCATCAATGGCACGTCCGGATACCTTCGTAGGATTCCACGGGTGGCCATTATCGGTCATGAACGCAAGGAGAATGGCTACTATATAATGACACCACGTTGGCATCGAGGAGCTGGGGGAATCATGGCTTACTATTTTGACGAACCATCACGCACATTCAACGAATACCTGCTCGTCCCTGGTTATTCTCCTGAAACGTGTGTCCCCGCCAAAGTCTCCTTGAAGACCCCTTTGGTGAAATACAAGAAGGGTCAGGAAGAGTGCCCGCTCTCTCTTTCCATCCCCATGGTCTCTGCCATCATGCAGTCTGTGTCTGATGATCGCATGGCTGTGGCTCTGGCTACAGAGGGCGGCCTTTCGTTCATCTACGGTTCCCAATCCATAGAAGACGAGGCGGCCATGGTGCGCCGCGTGAAAGACTACAAAGCCGGTTTCGTCACCTCAGACGTCAACCTTTCCCCCGAGATGAACCTGGCTGACGTCATACGCCTCAAGGAGGAGCACGGCTTCTCTACCATGCCGGTGACGGACGACGGCACCAGCCATGGGAAGCTGTTGGGCATCGTCACCTCCCGGGATTACCGCGTTTCTCGCATGGATATCAATGACAAGGTCAGCAGCTTCATGACTCCCCGTGAGAAGATGGTGGTAGCGCCGGAGGACACCTCCCTCAAGGTGGCCAACGATATCATCTGGGAGAACAAGCTCAACTGCCTGCCCATCGTCAATGATGCCGATCACCTGGTAGCCCTCGTGTTCCGCAAGGACTATGACTCTCACAAATCCAATCCTGATGAGCTGCTGGATGCCCACAAGCGCTACATGGTGGGCGCGGGCATCAACACCCGTGACTACGCCGAGCGCGTTCCTGCTCTGGTAGAGGCCGGGGTGGATGCCCTGTGCATCGACTCTTCGGAAGGCTATTCGGATTGGCAGCGCCTGACGCTGGAGTGGATCCGCGAACGCTATGGCGATACGGTCAAGGTAGGCGCGGGCAATGTGGTAGATCGCGAAGGCTTCCGCTTCCTGGCTGAGCATGGTGCTGATTTCATCAAGATCGGCATCGGGGGCGGCTCCATCTGCATCACCCGAGAGACGAAGGGCATCGGTCGCGGCCAGGCCACGGCGGTCATCGAGGTGGCGAAGGCTCGGGACGAGTGGTTCCAAGAAACGGGTGTGTATATCCCCATCTGCTCTGACGGCGGCATCGTCTATGACCACCATATCTCCCTGGCACTGGCCATGGGGTCTGACTTCGTGATGCTGGGTAGGTACTTCGCCCGCTTCGACGAGAGCCCCTCCAACCGCGTGATGGTGAACGGCTCCTATATGAAAGAGTACTGGGGCGAAGGCAGTGCCCGAGCCCGCAACTGGCAGCGGTATGACCTGGGCGGAGACAAGAAGGGTATGAGCTTCGAAGAGGGCGTGGACTCCTACGTGCCCTACGCTGGCTCCCTGAAGGACAACGTTGACATCACGCTCTCCAAGGTGAAGAGCACCATGTGCAACTGCGGTGCGCTCACCATCCCGGAGCTGCAAGAGAAGGCGAAGCTCACGGTGGTATCCAGCACCTCGATCATCGAGGGCGGCGCCCACGATGTTATGCTGAAGGACAAGAACACCTACGCTTCGAATTCGTAGCTGCTAGCAGTGCGCTGCTTTGGGTCGATCACGATCGACCCCTACGGGAGATCTGCACCATTGCTGTTGTAGGGGCCGACCGTGGTCGGCCCGGCGTTGCAAGCAAGGAAACGATGCATTGCGACCGCATCGGCCCCTATGAAGATGTGGCTCGTTCGGCTATGAGCCGCCGCAAGTCCTCTACCCCCGTTCCTGCTTCGGCTGAGGTTAAGACGACCGGCGTTCCCTTCGGCAGATCCAGGGCCTTCGCCAGCCGCTGCTTTTGGGTGTTCGCCTTTTGCTTAGAGAGCTTGTCGGCCTTGGTGAGGGCAATAGCGAAAGGAAGCCCTGCCTCTTTCAGGAATCCCACCATGTTGTGATCCAGTGCACTGGGGTCATGGCGGATGTCGATGAGGCTCACCACCAAAGCGAACTGACGGTCTTGGTTGAAGTATCCTTCGATGAGATCAGCCCAGCGATCCAGTTCTGACTTGGACACTTTCGCATAGCCGTAACCCGGCAGATCCACCAGATCAACACCATCAACGTCGTAGAAATTCACGGTGGCCGTCTTGCCTGGTGTGGAGGACACCTTCGCCAGGCCCTTGCGGAACATGAGCTTGTTCAAAAGCGAAGACTTTCCTACGTTTGAGCGTCCCGCGAAGGACACCTCGGCCCGCTGGCTTTCGGGAAGCTGGGCTTCGGTGCCGTAGGCTGCCTTGAATGCGGCTTTGTGGAAGTTCATGGATGCCTCATTTCGTTGGGTCGCCATCAATCCTATCTCATCTTATGGTCGGTTTCGTCCTGCACAGGATGAGAGGTGTCGTCCTGCTAAGACACTAATATATGGGTTTGTCAAGAGATATACCGTTTACCGATAAACTTATACCGTTTGCTAAGATGCATCCAAAAAACCTTGACCCCCCCCCCTCCGCGCTAACCTGTTTTTCGTATGTTCGCAGTCTTACTGCAGTAGAACTGAAAGGAAGGAAAGCAATGAAGAAGAGCAGTCTTGGAAAGAGGGCAGTAGCAGGCGCTTGCGCGCTTTCGTTGGCCCTTTCCATGCCGGTGCTCGCTTTCGGTACGGGTGAGGAAGCGCCCGCAACCGATCAGCAGGCGTTGGCAGAAGCAGTGGCAGATGAAGCCGCCCCAGAGACCGTACTCGACGGCACCACCGCTTCCACCACCATCAGCCCTGACGACAGCGGCCTTTCGGTCCAGCCGTCCACTGATCCCGATGCAGCCACGACCGATGACCTTGAGGTTACGGTTGAGTATGAGGTGGACGGAAGCATCACCACTCAGGATGAGCTGGACGCAGCCATCGAAGAGAATGGTCCGGTGATCGAGCAAGTGGCCACGAAGTCTGAGGCTTTCGAGCAAATCAAGACGGATGCGAGCAAGGTGGAGGGCACCGAGGCAGATAAGGCAGCTGCGGCTGAGCTCATCTCAAGCCCGGACAATTACATCTCAGCGAACACCTTCCAGATCGACCCGGCGGGTCAAGATAACACCACCACGACGGTGACCGTTGTCTATGCGCCGGATGCGAACGCTGAGAACGTTTCGTGCTATGCGTACTACACCGTGACAAAGGGCGGCGTGACCATCAATAAGGTGGAGAAGCTCACCTTGGGTGCTGACGGCAAGTACACCCTCGAACTTGAGGGGCAGACCGCAGAGGTCACCTTTGTGCTGGCTAACAGCAAAACCTCCATCGCTGCTGCTTCCGCAACGACGAACAAGAGCAATGGCGGTGACGCTGAGAATGGCTATGATCTGGTCTACACCACGGGTGAGACCAAGGCTCTGCTGGGTAACGGCCAGCTGAACTGGTCGGCCCAGGCAACCGCAGATGTGCATCAGGCTGATGAGACTGGCGTTGCTGCTTATCTGAGCATCAACGCCAGCGAAGGTGAGGGGAGTGCGAACACTGCCTACACCTCCTTCGCTGCTTACTACCCCTTCGACTACGCGAAGCTGATCAATGTGACCGCTTCTACGACCGCCGATCCTGAGGATGTGACGAATGCGAAGATCACCGCGAACGTGGGCGCTGCTAACCGCTCTGTGCGCGTGTTCTACACCATCGTCGAAGATGGCAAGACGGTTGCTAAGTATCGTGATCTCACCTCTGACGCCTCGGGCAATGTGGCATTCGACGGCGTGACTCCGGGCATGGTCTACACCTTCGCCGTGGCTCCTGCCGGTCAGACTCCCTCTGACCCGAGCACACCGGATATTCCGGTCGTTCCCGACCAGCCGGTGAACCCCGATCAGCCGAATCAGCCCATCATCCCGAACGACCCGTCCGTTGACGGCACTGGAGAGGGTGACGGTGCAGTCAGCAATGGCGCTGCCGCTGCTGATACGGGAGCAACCTCCCCGAAGACGGGCATCTTCGCCTAGGCAAGAACGGGTAACCACAGCGGATATACACCCATAGCGAACATACGCTATACCCAGAGAAAGGAGCGGGACGCAACCGCTCCTTTCTCATTCCCGGGCGTATCCCAGCGCCATCGAATATCACGATACCATGGAGGGAGGTAGCTTCGATGCCAGAAGAGAAGAAGAGAGAAGGGGCGAATGAGGCCTCGCCTGTAGGGGACTCTGAGGATAAGGGCATTAGGGCGGCTATCCATAGGAAGCCAGCCGAGCAGGAAAAGAGGCTGTCACGCGGCCGACTCGCAGGGATCCTCGCGGTCGCGGCCATTGCAGTCGTGTGCCTTGGGGCCTTTGCTGTAACGAAGCCGCCTGTGATCACCGAACCCGAAACGCTGGCTGTCTCGGATGTGACCGAGGTGCCGAGCACTGATCAAGAACAGGCTCAGAACCCCATTGCCTTCGATGCACTCCGCGCACGGAATTCCGATATCTATGCTTGGCTCTATGTGCCTGGAACCGCCGTGAGCGTTCCTATCTTGCAGAGCGAGACAGCCGACAACTTCTATCTCTATCACAACATAGATAGGGAGCCTGATCCGGTAGGGGCGTCGTATACCCAGTCTCAGAACAACAAGAGCTTCACAGATCCGGTGACCGTAATCTATGGACATACCTTTCAACCCGATGACGAACGGGCAGATGAGGCCTTCGGAACACTGCACGCTTTCGAGGACGAGGCATTCTTCGACGAGCACCCATACTTCTATATCTATACGCCACAGAAGATGTATACCTATCAGATAGTATCGGCTGCCGAATATGACAACAGGCACATCCTGAACACCCACGACTTCTCTGACCCTGCTGTGCTCCAGAGCTACCTTGACTTGGTGGTGGATCCTGAGGAGGCTGATGCGAAGGTGGGAGACATTCAGGAGCTAGAGGCGGGTGCAGCCTACATCGTCCAGCTCTCCACCTGCACGCGGCCATCCGTCTCGGAGCGTCGTTACATCGTGACCGGGGTCATGGTAGGCGAACATAACTACGAGACCATCACGAGTATCACGAAGGGATGACCGGAGCAAGCATGAAGGGATACGAGGCCTCTCATGCTGTATCGTTGAGAGCGGGCCAGATGTGAATCTCTTGAGTCTCGTGCATCTTTTCGGATGCGCCTGTTCGTCGGGTGCTTTATCATGGCGAAGATATTCTCTGCATGATAGATGGAAGGCTTTCCAATGAAAGAGTACAACCCCCATGAGATAGAGCCGCGCCTTCAGTTGCAATGGGAGGAAAGAGGGCTCTACGCTGTGGATGAGGCATCAGATAGGCCGCGCAAGTACGTGCTGGAGATGTTCCCCTACCCTTCGGGAGATATCCACATGGGCCATGTGAGCAACTACACGTACGGGGACGTGATCGCCCGGTACGCGCGCATGAACGGGTATAACGTGCTGCATCCCATGGGTTGGGATGCCTTCGGGTTGCCCGCGGAGAACGCCGCCATCAAGCACCATTCGCATCCAGCGAAGTGGACCTACGAGAACATAGACACCCAGCGGGCCTCCTTCAAGCGCATGGGCTTCTCCTATGACTGGGACCGCACGGTGGTGGCTTGCGACCCGGAGTATTACCGCTGGGGCCAGTGGATCTTCCTGGAGTTCTGGAAGCGCGGGCTGGTAGAGCGTCGGAATTCGCCGGTGAACTGGTGTGAGAGCTGCGGTACGGTACTGGCGAATGAGCAAGTGATCGACGGTTGCTGCTGGCGCTGTGACACCGAGGTGGAGAAGCGTGACCTCACCCAGTGGTACTTCAAGATCACTGATTACGCCGAAGAGCTCTTGCAAGACCTCGACCAGCTGACCGGTTGGCCCGAGAACGTGAAGCAGCAGCAGGCGAACTGGATTGGCCGGTCCGAAGGGGCGAACGTCGACTTCACGGTGGTCGGTGTTGACGGTGCCCCCACAGACGAGGTCATCACCGTGTTCACCACGCGGGCGGACACCCTCTTCGGGTGCAGCTTCTTCGTGCTGGCACCGGAATACCCCGGGCTTGAGGCTTTGGTCAAGGGAACGCCGACGGAGGCAGAGGTCCTGAGCTTCGCCGAAGAGGCCCGCAAGGTCAGCGCCCTTGAGCGCGCTCAAGGAGAGCGGGACAAGCACGGCATCTTCACGGGGCGCTTTGTGCTGAATCCGGTGAACGGCGAACAGGTGCCCTTATGGGTGGCTGATTATGTGGTGGCTGACTACGGCACCGGTGCAGTCATGGCCGTGCCCTGCGGGGACCAACGCGACTTCGAATTCGCCCGCAAGTATGACCTGCCCATCATCCCCATCATCCTGCCGGAAGACGATCCGCAGTATGACCAGCTGAAGGATGTACGTGACCGTCAGGTCATTACGGTGGACTGGCCTGAGGCTTTCGCAGCCGAGGGCATCTTGGTGCAATCCGGGGAGTTCACGGGTTTGCGCGGTGGCAAGCATTCAGAAGGCGAAGAGGCCATCGTCTGTCGCCTTCAGCAGGAGGGCAAGGGGCAACGCACGGTGGAATACCGCTTGCGGGATTGGCTCATCAGCCGCCAGCGCTACTGGGGCAACCCCATCCCGGCCATCCATTGTCCGGCTTGCGGCGTGGTGCCAGTGCCGGAAGAGGATCTGCCTGTGCGTCTGCCGGAAGATATCGATCTGGGTGCAGGGGAGACGCTGGCTACCCATGCCGCCTTCGTCAACACCACCTGTCCGGTCTGCGGTGGTACGGCCAAACGCGAGACGGACACCATGGACACCTTCACCTGCTCCAGCTGGTACTACATGCGCTATACCGACCCGCACAACGTCCACGCCCCCTTCGATTCGAAGAAGGCGAATGCTTGGATGCCGGTGGACCAGTACATCGGCGGCATCGAGCATGCCATCCTGCATCTGCTCTACAGCCGCTTCTTCACGAAGGTGCTGCGGGACGCAGGGTTGCTTGATTTCAGCGAACCCTTCGCCAACCTGCTCTGCCAGGGCATGGTACTGGATGCCCACGGAGATGTGATGAGCAAATCCAAGGGCAACGTGGTCTCGCCGGAGGAGATGATCGCCCAGTACGGGGCCGATGCCGTGCGCGCGGCCATGCTGTTCATGGGGCCGCCCGATAAGGAGAAGCTCTGGAACGAAGATGGCCTGGCGGGCATGTTCAAGTACCTGAATCGCGTCTGGCGCATCGTCAATGACCTGGTGGGCAAGGCTGGTGAAGACACTCTGTTCGATCCAGAGGCGGATAGCTCGAAGGCTCATGAGCTTGCTATGGCCATGAAGCGGGAGCGCCACCGTGTGGTGGGCAAGGTCTCCGAGGACTTCGACCGCAACAACTTCAATACCGCGCTGGCTGCCATCATGGAGCTGACGAATGCTGCCAGTACCTTCCTGCGGGTGCGTCCGGCGGAGCATCGGATGAATTGCAAGACCGGTGGTCCGCTGTGTCGGGACGTGGCTGAGACGCTGGTGAAGCTCTTGGCACCTATTGTGCCCCATATGGCCGAAGAGCTTTGGCAGACAACGCTGGAAGGGGAAGGGTCGGTTCATCAGCAATCCTGGCCTTCCTTCGACCCGGCGCAAGCAGCTGCTGACGAAGTAGAGCTGGCTGTTCAGCTCAATGGCAAGGTGAAGGCTCATATCACAGTGGCGGCTGATGCTCCTGAGGAAGATATCTTGAGCGCCGCCCGCGCGGCGGCGGCTCAGGCCCTGGAGGGCAAGACGGTAGTGAAGGAGATCGTCGTTCCCAAGCGTTTGGTCAACTTGGTGGTCAAATAATTGGCTCGGGAGAAGGCTGCACGAAAAGGCATCCTGCGCCGCATCTTCACGGTGCTTGTGGGGGCCGTGGTGATCTTCGCCGTGTTCTCGGCTTCTGTGAGCGCCTATATCCTGGCAAGCACTCGTGACGATGTGCACACCATCGCCCAGATCGAGGAATCCGGAGCTCATGCTCAGGCTATCCTCGTGCTGGGGGCATCGGTGCTGCCGTCAGGGAAGCCGTCGGACATCCTGGCTGATCGGCTGGAAGTGGCTGCTGACCTCTTCTTGGCAGGGGCGGCGGATCAGATCATCGTGAGTGGGGATAACCGCGAAGCCCACTACAACGAATCCGATGCCATGAAGGCCTACTGCGTCTCCTTGGGTGTTCCGGCAGATGATGTAGCGGTAGACCATGCGGGCTATGATACCTACGCTTCGGTCTATCGGGCGAAGCATGTGTATGGGGCAGACGATGTGATGATCGTCACCCAGGCATATCATCTCTATCGTGCACTGGCCATCGCCCAAGGTTTGGGCATGACCGCCCAGGGGGTGGCGGCTGACAAGGGTGCCTACGACAATCAGATGTCCTACAGCCTGCGTGAGGTCATAGCCCGGGATAAGGACTTCCTCCAGACGCTCTTTCGCATTCCGCCGGAAGATGCTTCCCAGCCTATGACCTCGTAACGCTGCCCTGCACTGGTTCCTTGCGGTATCATCCTCAGAGATAGCTGATCGAAAGGAATCCTCATGTATAAGGTGCATTGCTTGAACAACATATCTGCGAAGGGGCTGGATCTGCTGACTGATGAATACCAGCTGACAGACAACGTAGAGGAGGCGGATGTCATCCTCGTGCGTTCGGCAAACATGCATGAGATGAGTGTTCCTGCGAACCTGAAGGCTGTGGCTCGGGCCGGGGCGGGTGTGAACAACATCCCGCTGGATGCACTGGCAGAAGCAGGGGTTGCCGTCTTCAATACCCCCGGCGCCAATGCGAATGCGGTGAAAGAGCTGGTGCTGGCAGGCATGCTGATGGCTTCGCGGGATATCGTAGGCGGCATCCAATGGGTGAAGGACAACGCTGCCGATGAGAACGTGGGCAAAGCTGCCGAGAAGGCGAAGAAGGCCTTCGCTGGGGGCGAGATATCCGGCAAGACCCTGGGTGTCATCGGGCTGGGGGCCATTGGCAAGCTGGTGGTTGCTGCGGCTGAGGCGCTAGGCATGAATGTGGTGGGGTATGACCCCTTCCTCGATGCAGCCAAGGCTGCTGGCATCTCTGCGGATATGACCTTCGTTGCTGATCTAGCTGACCTCTATGGAAAGGCTGACTATATCACCATCCATGTACCAGCCACTGATTCCACGAAGGGCATGATAGACGCTTCGGCCATCAGCCAGATGAAGGACGGCGTGGTATTCCTGAACTTCTCGCGGGATTCGCTGGTGAATGATGCCGATATGGCCGCTGCGCTCGAGGCTGGTAAGGTGGCGCGGTATGTGACGGATTTCGCGAACCCGGCAGTAGTGAAGATGGAGCGAGCCATCGTGATCCCGCACCTGGGCGCTTCTACGGCTGAAGCTGAGGACAACTGCGCCGTCATGGCCGTGAACCAGGTCATGGATTACCTGGCCAATGGCACCAAGGTCCACTGTGTGAATCTGTAACAGCTTCTGACAGATCTGATCCGTAAACGGGCATCGAAAGCAGATGCCCGTTTTCATCGAGTGCCGAAGATGTCAGCGCGAAGGCCCCGCTTGCGCGACCCTTCAGCATCTTTGGAGGCTGAAGCTGCCTCTTTGGCTGCCGCTTCCTTCGCTGCTGCCTTCTGCTTTCGCTTGGAGAGCCGGGGACGGTCCTCGACCATCTTCAGGAGCTCTTGCTGAGTGTGGATATCCATCTTCTTGTAGATATGATTGATATGGGTCTTCGCCGTGCTCTTCGAAACGCAGAGCTGCTCTTGGATGAAGGTGGCATTATGCCCTTTCGCGAGGATGAGGAACACTTCCTTCTCCCGGGTGGAAAGGAGATACTGCTCTGATAGCTCATCGCAGCGGCGCCGAAAGCTCCCCTTCTCTTCATCGGTCTCTTCGTCAAGGGCGGCGGCCCCCTCGGTATCATTGGGAGATGCGCTCTCCTTCACATCAGACGCCAAGGGCGTGGTGTTGACGATGGGAGCGAACACAGCGGTCCCGCCGAAAGCGCCGATGGCACCCCCTACGGGTATGGGCGTGCCGTCGTGGGAGACGCCCTCCCACATCTGGACCGGTGCCTCTGTCTTGGTCTGGGGTGCGTGAGGGTCAGACACCATGGCCTTTATCTCTCGGTAGCGAGGGAGGAAAGCGTAGCCAATAGAGAGCGATACAGCCAGGATGAGCGCCGATTGGGCAAGACCCGTCTCGGAGAGGCCAACCAGGAACACCTCGGTCACGATGACCGAACCGACCACGCTGCCGAATTCCAAGAGACCGCGTCCGATGCCGAAGACGAAGATGGGGGAGATGCGGAATTGCTGGGCCACTCCCGCGAAGAAGACCCAGAGCATGATCTCAAGGCAGACATAGCCCATGGAGACGAAGAACGAGGCAAGGATATCCCAGTTCCCTACGAGCAGCGCGATGCTGGCTATCCCTGCCATGGTGATGGGCATGACCACACGGAAGAGGGTGTCCCAGAACAGCCCGCGCTTCGTGATGGCGATGGCCATGACATAGATGACCAAAGACGTGATACAGGAGAGCCCGAAAGCGAATTGGATGGTGAGCGACCCTTCAGGAAGCACTTGGCCGATGCAAACACTGCGAAGGGCTCCCAAGGTGATGCCCACCACCAGCACAGGGAAGCCGAAGCGCGCAAGGAAGGATGCCTCATTCACCCGGTTAGCCGAGAGTGGTCGAAAGATGGGTTCTTCGTGGCGCTGGTAATAGGGACGAGGGATCATATTCATGAGGATAGGCATGGATGCCAAGGGCAGTAGGATGGTGATCAGCCCGCTGATGGGGGAGGGAACCCAGTTCGCGCAGACGACCGAGATGGAGATGCCCACTACATAGGAGATAGCGGTATTGAGGACGATGGTGGCGAATTGGAAGCGGGCGAACGTGGTTCCCCAGATGATGAAGAGGAGGCTCGAGCCGATGCCCATGATGGCGCCGGCGATCATGGCGAGCAAAGCACCGACATTGGCTACACAGCCCCCATAGAGCAGTGCGGTGCCCAGGCAGCAAAGGAGGGTTGCTGCGAAGAGGGCTCGCTTGCTCACATAGAAGCGAAGGAGCAGTTGGTTCGTGGCGCCGATGGCGATCAGTCCGATGCCCCCTACCAGTAAGAAGGCTACGAGCACAGGGGATGCCATCTCCGGGGGGAGGAAAGGAAAGGCTGGGATCAACTCGGACGGAGAGAACATCTTCGCCCCGTTGTATACAGCCATGAAGAGCCAGACTTGGAATATGCCGAATCCAAGGGAGAGCGAATTGAGCTCACCCGTGGCCCGGGAGCCATCGGAGCTCCGTTTTATGCTCACGGTGATCCGCGGTTCTGGAGTTGACAAGCGGTGCCTTTCAGATTGATGCGATGCGAGCGTCTGAACAGGCATTATAGAAATGGTCATGATAAAAATCAACCCGCGAGTATGAGGGGTTGAAAGCTAATTACAAACTGATGATACGACCTGATTTTTACCCTCCTGTTTATATTTCGTAACCAGTCACAGCCAAGGCTGTTTCTGATCGGCTTCCAAGCAGCTTTCTGGGTTAGCTAGGGATAGCTCGGAAGGTTGTCGCACATTGCATATATATGTAGTGTCGGCAGGCTTGTAAGACCGCATGTTCGCGCATGCGGGAAGGTTCCATAAAGTATGGAAACGCGAGAAAGAAGGAAAAGTATGGCTTACAGCAAAGAGTGGCGAGTCGAGCGCGAAGACGGCACCGTCGCTACACGCTCCAACACGTGGTCTCCTCCGGGATCTCACCCGGTAGGGTATGGCGTCAAGGTCATCACCAAGGATGGCGAGCTCATCCGCATCGAGGGTGACGACGACAACCCCATCACCACCGGCCGCGTGAACGCCATGAACCTCGCGCTGCGTGAGTACACGTATGCGCCGAGCCGCATCATCCACCCGATGAAGCGTGCTATCGAGGATCGTGGTAAGGACAAGTGGGTTCAGACCACTTGGGACGAGGCTATCGACACCATCTGCGAGAAGGTGCGCTACTTCCAGAACACCTACGGCCCGGAATCCATCGTCTGCTTCGGCGGCACCGGCCGTGAGGCTTGCATCTTCTACTACGCTCTGACCTTCTCTGTGCTGCAGTCCCCTAACTGCTGCTACACCCAGTCTGGCTGGTCTTGCTATGGTCCTCGTTGCTCCATCGCCGACTACGTGCTTGGCGCTGGCTACCCCGAGCTTGACTATGCAGGTCACCTGCCCGGCTCCTACCTTGACCCGCAGTACACCCTCTCCAAGTGGGTCGTGCTCTGGGGCAAGGAGCCTCTGCCCTCCAACGGCGACGGCTTCTTCGGCCACTGCCTGGTGGACATGATGCGTTTGGGTACCCATATCATCGACATCGACCCCCGCGTCACCTGGGTTGGTGCTCACCGCGGCAACCTGCTGCTGCAGGTCCGTCCTCAGACCGACACCGCCATGGCTCTGGGCATCATGAATCTCATGTTCCAGAACGATGAGTACGATCACGAGTTCGCTGAGAAATGGATCTACGGCCTGGACGAGGTCAAGGCTCGTGCTGCCGAGTATCCGGTGGAGAAGGTCTCCGAGATCACCACGGTCCCGGTCGAGGCCATCAAGCGTGCTGCTCACATCATCGGCACCGAGCGCCCGATCGGCTGGGCATGGGGTCTGGCCTTCGACCAGAACAAGAACGGCGTTCAGCTGTCCCAGGCTATGATCATCCTGGCTGGTCTTTCCGGCTCCATCGATCGTCCTGGTGGACTGACCCTTGGTCCTCCGTCTGCTCTCCTCGGCAAGTGGCGCATGAACCAGCGCGGCGCTATGTCCGACGAGGTGTGGGCTCTTCGTATCGGCGCTGCTGCTTGGCCGGGCCTGTCCACGGGCATGGCTACCACTCAGCCTGACGAGACCCTGAACACCATGGAAACCGACGAGCCCTACGCTCTGAAGATGGGTTGGTTCAACAGCTCCAACTTCCTGACTCCCACCTGCTCCGCTCAGCCGAAGCGTTGGCACAAAGCTCTTCAGAAGCTCGAGTTCGTTGTCATCCAGGACCTCACCATGACCCCGACGGCCATGGCTGTGGGCGACTACTTCCTCCCGATGTGCACCTGGGCAGAGCACACTGGCATCTGCCTGACCCACTACGGCCGCAACACCGTGTTCATGGGCCCCATGAACAAGGCTCTCACGGTTGGCGAGTGCATGTCTGACGTTCAGATCTGCTTGGTCTTCGGCCAGCGCTTGAACCCGGAGTGGTACCCCTGGTATAAGCCCGCTGATGAGCACAAGCTGGATTGGGATCTGCTGGAACAGGCCACCCAGGACTTCTACTCTGACCAGCTGAAGGAGCTGGGCTACGACTGGAACAGCTTCCAGGAGCTCGGTATCTATCAGCCTGGTGCCCATGGCTTCGAGTATGAGAAGTATGACAAGGGCCTCCTCCGCTTCGACGGCCAGCCTGGCTTCAACACCATCACCGGTCAGATCGAGGCATACTCCATCCTCTACGAATCCTGGGGCGAGGATCCGCTGCCCTACTACGAGGAGCCGAACTACTCTCCGTACTCTGACCTGCGTACGGCTGAGGAGAAGGAGAAGTATCCGCTGATCACCACCTCTGGCTCTCGTCGCTACAGCTCCTTCCACTCTGAGCACCGTCATGTGCCGTCTCTGCGTCAGATCGATCCGTGGCCCTGGGTCCAGATCAATCCGAAGACTGCTGAGGAGTATGGCATCACTGAGGGTGACTGGGTTGAGGTGTACAACATGTTCGGCGAGGCTCGCTTCAAGGCTGAGATCACGCCGGTCATGAAGGAAGGCATCCTGAACTGCGCTCATGGTTGGTGGTTCCCTGAGCAGGACGGCGAAGAGCCCAACCTGTTCGGCGTGTGGAAGTCCAACTTCAACAGCCTCGTTCCTCACATGAACATCGGTAAGCTCGGATTCGGCGCTCCTTACAAGGGTGTTATGTGCAACGCCCGTCGCGTCCGCAGCCTCGATGCTGATTAATTCGAAAGGAAGTGAATTAGATGGCTAATACTCCTGAGATTGAAAAGCAATTCGAAGATGCGATCAAGGATCCGCGCTACGACGGTACCCGTTATGCCCTTCTTTGCGACTACAGGTACTTCTCCGGCAACCATGCTGCCGAGATCGCTTGCAAGGAAGAGTTCGAGCTTCCGATCGACCAGTGGGGGATCAAAGAGGTCGAGGTCGGCCCCTTCTTCAAGGGCGGCGACGAGACCTGCGGCGAGAACTGGGAGTGGTTCTACATTCCTTGCCCGACTGAGATCTTCTCTAAGCATTATGGTCCTGAGGGTGACAAGGCCGGCCAGCGTCCGCTCGCTTGCCAGGTTGAAGAGTCCGGTACTCTTTACTATGGCACCCTGGATGAGATGACCGAGAAGATGAAGAAGTTCGATCGTCCGATGGTCCTCTTCCAGCTGTAAGTTTCTTTAGACATCGTTTGGTATCTTCGGCCTGGTTTGAAATATAATTCAGGCCGAAGGAACCTGAGGAAGACCGAGGAGGTCAAGATGACCAAAGAAGAGTTCATGGCAATGCCTGCCAATGAGGCAGCTGAGAAGCTGAACGAGCTCGTTAAGGCTGGCAAGTCCAAGGATGAGGCTATGGCTGAGTTCGGCGTTGCCCAGCCTGACCTCATGAAGGCCCAGATCTTCTGGGTGAAGGATGAGTTCAAGGCACGCGGCTGGGGTGGCTACACCTCCACTAAGCGTACCGGTAACGAAGCTGGCGACACCGGCATCGGTGTTGGCGACAGCGATCCTTCTAAGGGTTACAAGGGCGTTTAGCTCTTTCGCTCACAGGGGGTCGCCCAATCCGGGCGACCCCTTTTTCTTTACATGCCACAAGCATGGTAGTGTAGGCTTCAATCTGCTTGTATCATTGTGCGCAATAGACGAAGCAGGCTGAAGCTTGCCCTACACGACCTCAAATCCATTATGTTCAAGGAGGACCTCTATGGCCACGAATGAAGAGATCATCGCCGAGATCGAAGAGCTGGGTCGTCTAACCGAAGAGCAGGAGCTTGTTCTGTACAATATCTCGCTCAAGCAAGATGAGCTCGGCCGCCAGGCATCTAACATGCTCCTGGAGAAGGTCATCGACAGCCCTGTCTTCCAGCCTATGATCGACCGCGAGCTGCTCACCTACGAGGTATTCAATCAGGGTGGTGCCCATGAGATCGCCTCGCTCTACGTTACGCTGAAGGGTTTGCGCTACTGCATCATGTATGCGGATGAGATCGCACCCCGTCGCGCTCTCAACCCGGCGGGTGCTCCGTGGGAAGCGAATGGGCCGATCTCGTAATCTCTAGATAGAGATAAGACAGGCGAGCTGAATTGGGCGTAAGCCTGGGCGTAGACATAAGTGCATTGGATGTCTGCTTTGGGGGCTTCTCTCCTACGGTCATGGGAGACATGACAGCTATCTGGGATAAAGCAGTAGAGGCTGAAGCTCGCATCAAAGCATGCCAACAGGCTGCCTTGAAGGCGGCACATGCGGCGGCTGCTCGTGAATCAGAACCCTATGAGTGGGTTGATGGGCAAGGGACTCTTTGGGAATATGCCTTATTAGACGGCGTTGATGTTCGCATCAAGGGGTGCAAGACCAACGTCGCTTTTCTGTCGGTGCCTGAGCAGATTGAAGGGCATACCGTAGTAGAGATAGAAGCCGATGGATGTGCCTATCTTTCCAGCGTGGAGGAGATCACCGTCCCCGATACGGTGGTGGTAATCGGGCCTTGCGCCTTCCGAGGCAACGTGAATCTTAAAAGGGTCTCATTGCCTTCATTGGTTTCAGAGTACATTCCTGATTGGTTCCGCTATTGCAAGAAGCTCTCCTACCTGAAGCTTCCAGGAAGTTTAGAGGTGATCACCCCGCGCATCTTCGATCACACCGCCCTGGAGGAGCTGGTCATAGGGGAGGGGACGCGGGATATACAGCCGGGAACCTTCACAAACAGCAAGCTTGAGTCCATCCGGGTGGCAGAAGGGAACCCCTTCATGAAGACCGATGGACTGGCCCTGTACAGCAAGGATGGGACGCTGATGGCTGCTTTGGCCGTGCCGGTGGAGTCCTATGTTGTAGCTGAAGGGTGCAAGGGTCTTGGTAAGAAGGCGTTCAGTGCATTCAGTCGTCTTCAGCAGGTGAGCCTCCCGGATTCTTTGGAAGTGGTGGGAGCATTCGCCTTCGCCCATACCTCTCTTGGATCCTTTACGGCGCCTCCACACCTGCGGGCTATCCTTGAGAAGGCCTTCTTCACCTGTCATCAGCTCAAGACAGTGGTCCTTGGTGCAAAGCTTGAGCTCATCGGCTCCTATGCCTTCGCAGATACACCTCTTGGGCGTTTGGACCTTCCTGCCAGCATCCAAGAGGTGGGCGCACATTTGGCTGACGGCGCTCCGCTGTCCTTCTCGGGAGAAAAGGGATCTTTTTCCATAGCCGAGGGAGGGCCGCTTTCCTTTGATGGCGAAGGGGGGTTGTATCGGAGCGAGGCAGATGGTCTGCATCTAGTGCGCTTGTTGGATGACCGAGCGGAGCACTATGCCGTGCAGCCAGGGACCATCTCGATAGATGCAGAGGCGTTCCAGAATGCCTCTTGTTTGACCTCTGTGCAGCTGCCCGAGGGTTTGCAGCTGATCGGAGAAGGTGCTTTCCGTGCATGTCAGGCATTTCATCAGGTGAATATCCCTGATAGCGTGGTGAGCATCGGACGCGAGGCTTTCTTGGATACCGCTCTGCGAGAGGTATCGCTCCCTGCGGGTCTTGAGGAGCTAGGAGACCGAGCGCTCATCACCCACGGTGCGCATCATGGCAAGGAGCCCCCCGCCTTGCAGGCCGTTCGTGTGGGAGAGGGGTCTCTGTGCTTCCGGATGGAAAGCGGCATGCTGATAGAACGCAAGCAAAACGGGACAGAGCGTGTGGTGGTCTATGTGGGACCGGATGAAGTGGTGCGCATCCCGGCGGAGGTAGATGAGGTTGCCGCCTACGCGTTCAACGGGTCCACCTCTATCAAGGAGCTGTTCCTCTCCGACCGAATCTCCACGGTAGGCGTTCGCGGATTGGCGGTGGATGCTCCCTTGGATCACATCCATGTGGACCTCAGTGAACCCTATGATGGGCGCAGGCAGTTCGACCTCTGGCCACCTCATACAGACCGAAGCGAGCAACAGATGATGCTGGCACTCACGGTGCCCACCTTCGTCAACGTGGAAGCGCTATTTCAGCACTATGACAACGCCATCATCAATGGTTCTAGCTTCGATGCGTTGAGTGAGAGTGGCTTGGACGGCTACGAGCAGGCGGTCCGTCTGATCGAGAGGCTTGAGGACCCCGTCTATATGGATGATGCGAGGCAGAACGTGGCTCGTCGGGTCTTGGCAACAGGGCTAGAGGGGTCCTGCCTTGAGATGGCACGCAGAGATGATCGAGCCTCCTTGCGGCGGTTGGCAGACCTTGAGATACTGGACGCAACGAACATAGATGCGGTCATAGAGGCAGTGCAACAGATGCAGGATGCATCTATGATCGGCTATCTGCTCGAGTTGAAGCGAGAACGCTTCGGAAGGCGGTCGTTCGACCTGAGCCTCTGATCGGGGCGGTGGTCCTTGAGGTTGTCCGCAGAGGCAGCGACGAAGGGAGGTGAGATGCAGGATCAGAAGATGGAGCGTCAGCTTCGCGAGGATGCGCTTGCCAAGGATATCCTCGAAGAGGCACGCATACAGCTCATGCTGAAGTTCCGCTTTCTCGATCTGGCCCTCTGGAAGATGGAGATCCTGCCCGTTCGCGCGGGATTCGCGTACCCAACTGCCACGGATGGGCGACGCGTGCTGCTCGAGCCGAGCCGCGTGATAGCGCGCTTCCAGGAATCTGGAGATGAGTCCATCCGCGATCAGCTGCACCTCGTGTTGCATTGCATCTTTCGCCAGCCCTTCGATAAGACCTATGAGAATCGAGAGGCGTGGAGCCTGACCTGTGACATCATCGTGGAGAATGCTGCCATGGATATCTGCGGGCAGCGCTTCGTGAGCGAAGGGGATGCAGAGCGCAAGCAGGTCATCAGCGAACTGCGCATGAAGGCGGGCACCCTTGCTCCTCGAAAGCTCTATCGCTTGCTGGAAGCTGCGGTGAACGCGCCTGAGGGCGCGGACCATCTCGGCATCGGGCGTTCGCAGCTGAACACGTGGCATGCCCTATTCGAACGTGACGACCATGTCGCGTGGCCCGCTCATGCTGATGGCACTGAAGCGGCTGACGGTGAACCGGGCGATGCATCAACGGATGAGGACGGTGCTCAGGAGCAGGACATCGATCGCATCCATACGGATGACCTCTCTGATTCCGAGGAGCAGCAGATGCAGAGCACGCAGCCGTCTCAAGAGGAGACCTCTGCCGACTCCGAGGAATCGGATGATGCTCAAGAAGATGAGAGTGCTCAAGATGCTGCCATGGCAGATGATGCAAGCTCATCGGATGAGAAGTCGTCCGAAGAAGAGTGGGAAGAAGTTGCCAAGCAGGTGCAGATGGATCTGGAGACGTTCTCTTCCCAGTTCGGGGATGGCGCGGGGGAGCTGATGGATGCGCTTGCGCTGGCGAATCGTCGTAGGCTCTCCTATACGGATTTCTTGCGCAGGTTCATGGTGACGTCTGAAGACATGAAGATAAACATGGACGAGTTCGACTACATCTACTATACCTACGGGTTGGAGTTGTACGAGAACATGCCACTGGTGGAGCCGTTGGAGTATATGGATGACAAGCGAATCAGGGATTTCGTCATCGTGATAGATACCTCCGAATCCGTGCGGGAGACATTGGTGCAGCGCTTCGTGCAGCATACCTTCGACATCTTGAAATCTTCCGAGGATTTTGCCAGTACGGTGAACGTTCACGTGATCCAGAGCGATTCTCGCGTGCAATCAGATACGACCATCACGGATTTGCGGGATGTGGACAAGCTCATGAAGGGCTTCGTGGTGCGAGGCTTCGGCGGCACGGACTTCCGACCAGCGTTCGATCATGTGGAGGGCTTGCGCAAGATGGGTAAGCTGGATGACCTGAAGGGAATCATCTATTTCACAGATGGGCTCGGGCAGTTCCCTGAGAAAGCGCCGGACTACGACGTGGCGTTCGTGTTCTTAGACGAGGGTGAGTTGCCGCCCCCGGCACCGCCCTGGGCTGTACGGGTCTTATTGAATGAGGAAGAGCTAGGGTGAACAGAGGACGCGTTCTTCTGTCCATCAAGGAGGAGCTATGAATATCCAGCAAGCGAAGCAGCAGATCAAGGATACCGTCGAAGCGTATCTGAAGCGGGATGATGCGGGCATGTTCGCCATTGCGCCTGTGCATCAGCGCCCCGTGTTCCTCTTGGGAGCACCAGGCATCGGCAAGACGGCCATCATGGAGCAGATCGCCGAGGAGCTCAGCATCGGCATCGTCTCCTACTCCATGACGCACCATACGCGCCAGTCCGCTTTGGGCCTTCCACGCATCGAGCACCGCACCTTCGATGGCATGGAGTTCGACACTTCTGAGTACACGATGTCAGAGATCGTCTCTGCCATCTATGATTACATGGAGCGTACGGGGTTGCGCAGCGGCATCCTGTTCTTGGATGAGATCAACTGCGTATCCGAGACGCTCTATCCGTCCATGCTCCAGTTCTTGCAGTTCAAGACGTTCGGCAAGTTCAAAGTGCCCGATGGCTGGGTCGTGGCCTGTGCTGGGAACCCGCCAGAGTACAACCGGTCCGTGCACGAGTTCGATATCGTGACCCTGGACCGCCTGCGGGAGATAGACGTGGAGCCTGACTATGGGGTCTGGCGTACCTACGCCATCGAACGGGGGCTACATCCTTCGGTCACCACGTTCTTGGAGGCGAAGAAGGACTGCTTCTATCGGGTTCAGAGCAAAGCAGGAGGCGGGAAGGCGTTCGTCACTGCGCGTGGCTGGGAGGACCTGGCTCGGGTCGTCGCGCTCTATGAATCCATGGGCAAACCGATCGACCATGAGTTGATCGTGCAGTTCATCCGTGACGATGAGGTGGCCGATCAGTTCGCCGTCTACTATGCGCTCTTCGCGAAGTATCGCTCGGATTACCAAGTGGACACCATCCTTGCGGGCTGCGCGTCGGATGAGATCCGCGAGCGCGCCCAGGCTGCTCAATTTGACGAGCGCATTGCCTTGATCGGTCTCATGCTGGATGCACTGGCGCGGTCCTGCGCGGAGGTGCTGGATGCCGAGGCAGTGGCATTGGGTGCCCGGGATGTGCTGCGGGATGTGAAGCCGGAGCTGTTGGCCGGGGGTGCCGTTGATGTGACGTTGGCCCCGAAGGTGGCTGCGCGCGAGGCGGCGCTTGCGCGACTGGTAGCCACGGGCGCGGCGCCGCAGGTCAAGGTGCGGCGGGAGCGCTTAGTCCTCCAGCTGCTCCACGGTTGCATGGCGGAATGCTCGCTGGCGAAGGCTGCAGCGGGAGAAGAGGCGTTCGCGGTCATAGAGCGTGTCTACGGGCACGAGGCTTCGAAGCTGGAGCCTGCGGTGAAGGCGGCTTCCGCTCAGATGGATAACGTGTTCGCCTTCGTGGAGGAGTGCTTCTCTTCTCGGGAGATGTTGGTGCTCATGGCCGAACTCTCCACGCGGCGTGCGACCACTGACTTCGTAGCACACTTCGGCAATGATGCTTATTACGCTCACAACGATGAGCTGCAAGTGGATGCAGCGCGCACGGGCTTGGCAGAGCGGGCCCGGGCGCTGGCGATCAGCGATGCTGATCCGGCCACCTCTAAGGATGCAAGCGTGGATATGAGCCAGGCGGTAGGTCTGAACTCTCTTTCGTCTTCGGCTCCTGCAAAGGATGCCGTTCGAGAGGCCGCCCCTGTGCAGATGATGCAGGGAAGCGCATCTGCATCAGTGAGCCAAGATCAGCTTGCGGAATACTACGCAGGCAAGCAGTTCGAATACGGGTTCGCTTCCATCTGCAAGATGCTGCTTCCGGCAGCAGAGCTCAAGGGCAAGAAGGTGCTGGATATCGGAAGCCGCAGGGGACGCGGTGTGTACAAGATCTCTTCCATGGTGGGCATGGAGGGACGTGCCATCGGCGTGGATTGGAGCGAGGCCTACGTTCAGGAATCTAAGGATGGTATCACGCGAGCGTGGCATGATAGCGGCCTTCCCGGCAACAACATGGACTTCTACCTGGCCTACCCCGAGGATCTGATGATGGCGGGCCTGGGGAGCGGCACTATGGATGTAGTCTATGTGAATAATGTCATGACGCTGTTCTTTGACCAAGCCCAAGCGCTCAAGGAGTTCTCGCGCGTGCTCAAGCCCGGAGGTCTGCTCATCATGGAGACGGTCTTTGCTGACCGAGAGCGTCCGGAGGCTGTCATCAACGAAGCGCGAGCCATGGGGAATAGCATCCAGGCCGCCCGTACCCAAGAAGAGAACTTCGCATGGCTTACGACGGCGGGCTTCGGAAAGCCCCTGGTGGAGGATTCCTACGCAGTGCGGCCGGATCAAGGGTTCAAGGCTGACTACGACGTACCCATGGTGGATGATGCCAGCGGCGTTTCCTTCGAATCCGTCAGCATGTATGTCTATAAGCGGTAGATGACCATGGCTGGAGTTTCCGTAGAGAAGCGTTTCCGCGGTTCGGTGCGTCTGGTCACGCTGCATCTGTGGCGGGTTGCGAAGTCAACGAATGTGGAAGACGGGTTCGCAGAGGCAGTGCGGTTGGGGATGCTCAAGCCTGAGCATGTGACGTTCATCCGCGCGTGCTTTGAGCTGGAAGAACAGGGCGGTGCGCCCACCCAAGCCATGGTAGACGAGTTGCAGGCTTGTGCCCTTCGCTTGAACACCGCCGACCCTGCATGAGGAGCAGGGGACAGGGCGCGAAGAGCTGTGGTGCTGGTTGCAGAAGGGTCGACCGTCGACTTCGTGTCGCTTTGGATGGGTCGTTGCAGGGGGGGGTCGATCATGGTCGACCCCTACGAGGATAATGCTGCCGGTCCTTCGTGGGGGCTGATCTCGATCAGCCCGATGTTGCACCCGGAACAACTCCATGCGCTAGGCAATCCGGCAAGTGCCGCAATGAATATGTTGTGCGCGGTTCTCGCGCAACATATGCCTCGTCTTTTGTCCAGTTCCGGCATCAGCCCTTGATCCTTGGCAACTCCATTGGATTCGCCCTTCTCAGGGTCGCAAGATTGTCATATGATAGTTGCATGTTCAGCGAACTCATCATCATGTATCTGTTCTTGGGTGGAACCGGCGCTGGATGCTGTCTCGTGGCATCCGTTCTGGGCCTTCTGGCTGATCCTGAAGAGGTAAGGACGGTTCTTGGTTTGCATATGCGCTCAAGTCAGGGATGCGTTTGGAAGCGCTTCTTCGCTGCGCTCTATCTGGCTGCCCTTAGTGCGCTTCTCTTAGGAGCCGTTTGCCTTATGGCGGATACAGGTCGACCTGATAGGATCCTGCTTCTGCTGACCCATCCGGCACCTACCTACATCGCTTTTGGCGCTTGGGCCATCATCGCATGCGTGCTCTTTGCGGGCATTCGTCTTTTGATCTGGTCGGGTGTTCTGCCGGCTTCTTCGTGGATGGCAACCGCTCTTGATGCTCTCTGCATCATCGCCAGCATGGCGGTCATCGTCTATACCGGCCTTATGCTGTCGGATGTGCAGGCGGTTCCCCTTTGGCATACACCTTGGCTTGTGCTTCTGTTCGCACTGTCAGGGCTTTCATGTGGCATCGCACTCGTTCTCATCGCATCGTTCGCTTCGCGAACGATGGAACTCTTCGCCTCCACTCTCGTGCGCTTGGTGAAGATCGATGCCTTCGTCATCGTTCTGGAAGCGGTCGTGAGCATCTTTTGCCTACTGTCGGTCTGGGATACGGCGGGCGGTCTCGCCGATCCCATAGGCAGTACAGCTCAAATAGCGCGCACGTCGCTTGAAAGCTTGCTGGTCGGTCCGTTTGCCGTGCTCTTTTGGACAGGTTTTGTCTTCGTCGGACTGGCTGTGCCATTCGTGCAAGACGTCATCATCGGGCATACCGCTCAGAAGCCCGTTGCTGCCGGGCGCATGAACCGGCGTGTGCTCTTCATGTTGGGAACGGCAACGTGCGTGCTTATCGGTGGATTCATCTTACGGTTCTTGGTCGTTGATGCTGCCATGCACCCCGCGTTGCTCATCTCATAGAAAGGCTCCCCCATGATCTCTTTCAAGGTGGATGAAACGAGCGATGTGCCCCTGTGGGTGCAGTTACGACAACGCATCGCGTATCTCATCAATTCTGGTATGCTGAAGCCGGGCGAAAAGCTGCCCACGGTGCGCGGGTTGGCTTCTGAGATCTCTATCAACTACAACACGGTGAACAAGGCGTATCTGAGTTTGGTCTCTGACGGGTATCTGGAGTCCACGCGTGGGCGAGGCGTGTTCGTGACAGACATCGCTTCGCAGCTTGGTGATGATGAGTTCGACCAAGTGAACGGGATCATGGACGATGCCATCGCTGCCTGTCGCGAACTTGGCATGGGCTACGAGGATATCGAAAAGGCTTTCGCGCGTCACATCAAGCGGCTTCGCTATAACGCCGAACATGAAGGTGAACCTGGTGGACGCATCCTTGATTTCCGCGAGGAGAAAAGCAAACGCCACGCCCAAGGAGCCTGAGTGTTCAAGGATGCCACACGTACGGAAGATCAGGAGAGGTAGCCATGGTGAAGGATGCGAAGAGTCAAAAGAAGCGACACTGGGTGAAGCCTGACACCGCCACTGAGATCGTGGGAGAGCGCGCGTCGAACAACGGTGTCGTGGTCTTCACCATTGCACTGCTCGTGGTCTCGTTCGCTCTTGTTCTGGGTGTGGTATTCATCCTTCAGGGAAGAGTCAGTTTTGGAGGGGTGATCAGCGCGGTGGTGCTTGCTGCACTGGTCGCATCATCGTGCCATATCGCTCAACAGTGGGAGCGCGTGGTCGTGCTCCGCTTGGGCAAACTCAACCGCATCTCCGGCCCAGGGCTCTTCTGGACATGGCCCATCATAGAGAGCAACACCATGCGTGTGGATACCCGCATGCGCGCCACCACCTTCGGCGCAGAAGAGACGCTCACGGCAGATCTGGTGCCACTGGATGTGAATGCGGTTCTCTTCTGGCATGTATGGGATGCGAAAGCGGCCTGCACTGAGGTGGGTGATTTCACCGCAGCTGTGGAGCTTTCAGCGCAAACGGCTCTGCGTGATGCCATCGGCCGTGCCACAGCAGCGGAAGTGGCTATACGGCGCGAGCAGCTGGATCGGGAGCTCAAGCATGTGCTGGAAGAGAAAGTTGCGCCCTGGGGTGTGACTATCTTGTCTGTAGAGGTGCGCGACATCCTTCTTCCGAAGGACTTGCAAGAAGTCATGTCGCTGGAGGCTCAGGCAGAACAGCGCAAGAAGGCACGTATCATCCTAGTTGAAGCCGAACAGGATATCTTCGAGATGCTGAATGAGATGGAGAATCTCTACGAAGGCAACAAGGCTGCCATGCATCTGAGATCCATGCATCTGCTGAACGAATCGCTGTGCGAAGGCAAGGGCACTGTCGTCATCCCCAGTTCCTTTGCACAGGTGTTCAATGAAGGATCGCTCTTTGACAGATCGAAAGAGAAGCTTTGACGCTATCGGGCAGCCCGCTGATGCATTATGCCGAGGATGAGGAAATCGCCGTCGTTTCGTATCTTATAGATCACGTCGAACGGGTTGGCAGGAATCTTGCGGACGCGCTCGCCATGGATCCGCCTTGTCGATGTTGGCGCGTCGACAGATCCGAGAACAGGTACAGAAGGTAGAAGCTCGATGTCGTGGAATATCTGCGCCTCGGCCTTCTCCGAGGAAACTTGAAGAAGGTCATCGAAGAAACCATCGGCGTACACGATCTGTTTCACTGAGAGGCCCTCATCTCGGCAATCTTTTTCTTTGCGTTCTCGGTGCCGATGACATATCTACCTTCGGCGATGTCACGATGTCCCCGTTCGACGATCCATGCGAGGCGTGCCTCGTAGACTGCGTCATCGATGGCATCTCTGATCTTCTGCTCCAGCATTTCTTCGGAGGTGAAGATCCAAGCAGCCGAGCCATGTTCGGTGATGCGAACCACATTGTTGCGAGCAGCCTCTTTTACTGCAGCTTGGTCTTTGGACAAAGCCGTGATGGGGAAGATGGGTTCCATTGCAGCTCCTCTCAATCAGATATTGATCAGATTATATGATAGAAAATTATCAGATAAAAACCAAAATACCTGGCGTCGCAGCACTGTTGAAAATTGTCATAGGATTATTCTTGATTGTCATAGGACAAAGCGCTATAGTCTTCTCAAAAGAGTCGGCCGCTCTCAATAATTTTTTCGACGCATCAGCGCAAGGGTGCGCGCTGCGTCATGGCAAGAGGAGGAGAGATGACGGGAATGATAAGCTCGCAGGGCGGACTCACCCGGAGAAGCTTTCTCAAGGGAACGGCGGTTGCTGCTGGGGCTGTGGGTATTGCCGGCGCTGGCAGTATGACCAGCGTTGACGGGTGGCTGGCGCCTGTGAAGGCGCAAGCAGCGCCAGAGGAGCGGACGGCCTATACCTACCATCAAAAGCATTGCGGTGGCTGCTGTGCGCTCAAGTGCACGGTGCGAGACGGACGTCTGGTCTTGGTGCAACCCAATGATGTGGGCGAAGATATGTATCGGACCATCTGTCTGAAGGGCATATCAGAGGTGACCCATATCTACGGTGACGGCCGCGTGCAGACGCCGCTCAAGCGCGTGGGCGAGCGCGGTTCAGGACAGTTCGAGCCCATCAGTTGGGATGAGGCTCTGGATGACATTGCAGAGCGCGTGAAGGAGATCCAGGCGCAGTACGGCAAGGATGCCCTGCTCGTGGCCTCATGCGCTGAAGCCGATTCCATGTTCTTAGGTCCTCTGCTGGGAGCTCAGAGCGGTGGCTTTACCGGTATCGACGTTGGTGTGGGCAATGGATTGGATCCTGCCACCGGGCTTGGTGGCGGCTATGCCATGTCGGCACCTGAAGCCCGGGATTGGGCGCGTTCGAAGCTGGTGCTCTCGGTGGGTACGAATTATTGCGAATCCAGCCTGCCGAGCGCTTACCTCTTCGTAGAGGCGAAGGAAGCAGGCGCGCACATGGTCACGGTGGATCCGCACTATTCCACCACGGCCAGCAAGTCAGATGAATGGATCCCTATCGCGCCCGGTGCGGACGCGGCGCTGTTCCTGGGCATGGTCAGCCATATCTTGGATCACAAGCTGTATGACGATGCATTCGTGCGCCAGCACACGAGTTTCCCCTTCCTGGTGGATGATGCCACGCATAAGCTAATGCGCGACCACGCAGAGGATCCAACGGCTGAAGAGCCGGAGACGGGGACTGCCAACCCGTTCTTCGTCATGGATCCAGTGACAGGAAATCCCATTCGCTTCGATCAATCGGCAACGCCGACGCTCAGCGTGACGGAGGTGCCAGGAGCTGCTGGTGCACACACCGTATGGGATCTCATGCTGGAGACGCAGAAGCCCTATACCACCGCCTGGGCCGCAGAGGTTACAGGCATTCCTCAAGAGCGCATCGAAGCCCTGGCAGAGGAATACGCCGAAGGGCCGTCATCGCTCGCGTTGGGATGGGGCGGCAACGATAAGATGACCAACGCGGATATCTCTGGACATGCGGCTGCGCTCTTGGTAGCGCTTACGGGCAACATCGGCAAACCCGGCGCAGGCGTTGGCGTCTATGTGGGTCCAGAATACAACAGCTGGCTTCCGGCTTTGGGAGCGTGGCCTGTGCCTGAGACATGGGCTGCAGCAGATTCTGAGGTCAGTCTCTATGACATGCCAGTCAAGGAGAACAACTGTCACGGCGCCATCTTCTGGGGCGACTTCATCGCGCAGCATGTGGCAGACATGAACCTGACCACGCAGTGGGCCGATACGCTGGATCTCATCGTCAGCATCGACCCGTATTTCACCGAGGGCGCCAAGTGGTCGGACTATATCCTGCCAGCTACGTCGCGTTTCGAATACGACGATGAGATCGGCAACATAGCTGATGGCTATAGCCAACTCGTCCTTCAAGAGAAGGTGATAGAACCGCTCTTCGAAGCGAAGACTGATCTTTGGATCACGCGCGAGATAGCGAAGCGCTTCGGTCAAGATGTCTATCTGCCGAAAACCGGCGCGGAGCGCGTGGAGGCTCTGTTGGCAACATCCGCCGATCCGCAGGTGGCGGCGCTCGAGTTGGACGATATCGTTGCGAATCAGGGCGTCTGGCCTTCACCGGATCGTTCTGAGATCCGCACGGTGGCCGACGATCTCAAGTTCACCACGCCGTCTGAGCGTCTGGAGGTCTACTACGACAACATGGTTCCCTTCAACCAGGCGTTGCCGCAATGGGAGCCGTGCGAAGAGATCGACAACGAAGAGCTGCGCGCCACCTATCCGTTGCAGCTCACCAACACGCGCACGCGCTTCCGCATCCACAATCAATACAACGACGCCAAATGGCTGCAGCTCTACTACGAGCCAACCGTGGTGGCGAACCCGTCTGATCTAGAGGCGCGGGGCATTGCGAATGGGGACATCGTGGAGGTGTTCAACGAACGTGGCAGCTTCACGGTGCCATGCGATGCCAATGATGCCATCCGACCTGGTTCGGTGCGTATCTACGAGGCGGGCACGGCGGACTATACCGTGGCCGGCAATGTGCAGGACACCACGAATCGTACCACCATCGAACGCGGTTACAGCCTCATGTGCGGTCCGGTGATCCCGTTCTCTGACACCCTCGTCGATATCCGCAAAGCGTAGAAAGGAGCTGATAGCTATGACAAGGCTTGCAATCGTCATCAGCAAAGATCGCTGCGTCGGCTGCCACACCTGCGCGTTGTCTTGCAAGATGCAGAACAATATCCCTGAAGGCCTCATGTGGAATCGCGTGCTCACGGAAGGGTGCGATGTAACCGATGGTGCACAGGGAACCTACCCCAACCTCACGCGCACCTATCTGCCCGTGGCATGTCAGCATTGCCAGAACGCTGCATGTCAGCGCGTCTGTCCTACGGGTGCCACGTACAAGGATGATAAAGGGCGTGTCGAGATCGACTACGACAAGTGCATCGGCTGCCGCATGTGCATGGCGGCATGTCCTTACAATGCACGCGTTTTCAATTGGAGTGAGCCAGAGCGGCTGACTCAGGCGAACTATGGGGACGCTCGCGTGCCCGTACGGCCGAAGGGCGTCGTGGAGAAGTGCACGCTCTGCAAGGAGCGCACTGACGACGGCGAAAAGCCCATGTGCGTCATCTGCTGCCCCGGCCACGCCCGCTTCTATGGAGATCTTGATGATCCCGAAAGCGATGTGGCGAAGCTTGTTCGAGACAAGCACGCTACCGCCCTCTTGGAAGAGATGGGCACGCAACCTTCCGTTCACTATTTCGAATAGGTGATGATCATGGAATTGCTCAAACGAAACAAAGCGTTGACCGGAGTTCTTGCGGTGCTCGTGGTCGTCGGCGTTGGCTGCTATATCGCTCAGCTCGTTGGTGGTCTTGCCATGACGGGCATGAACAACGGAACCTCATGGGGTCTATACATCACCTGCTTCATGTTCTTCGTGGGGCTCTCAGCGGGCGGTCTCATCGTGGCCTCTTCGGCCAGTATCTTCCATATCAAGAAGTTCAAGCAGGTGGCTATGCCCGCTGTCATTTTGTCAACGGTGTGCATCTGCATTGCAGGAATGTTCGTGCTGATAGACCTTGGTGGCTTGTATCGGGTCTGGCGTATTCTCACGGGTCCCAACCCCACGTCACCTTTGATCTGGGATATCTGCGTGATCACCTGCTATCTGGTGATCAATATCTTCTACCTGTACTTCATGCGCAAGGACAATGACCATGCCGTGAGCATCGTGTCCCGCTTTGCGCTTCCCGTGGCCATTCTCGTGCACAGCGTGACCGCTTGGATCTTCGGTCTAGAGAATGCGAAGGAAGGTTGGTACACAGCTATTCTGGCGCCCATCTTCGTCGCGTCTGCTCTGGATTCTGGCTTAGCATTGCTCCTCTTGGCATTGACGGGGCTGCGCCGCAAGGGCATCTTCGAGGTCTCTCAAGACCTCATCGCCTCGCTGGCTGGTCTTTTGGCTACCTGCGTTGCCGTGGATGCGTTCTTCATCGGCTGCGAGCTGCTGACCACTGCCTATCCAGGCACAGAAGCAGGTACCCTCATCTTGTCCGAGCTGACTGTTGGTCCTACGGCACCCTTCTTCTGGATAGAGATCCTCTGCGGACTCGTGTTGCCGTTCTGCATCTTGGTGTTTGCGAAGAACCGCCAGAACAGCATCCTGGTCTGCGTGGCCAGTGGTCTCATCGTGCTGGGTGTCTTCTTCAAGCGCATATGGCTCCTCTTCACGTCATTCATCACGCCGGATGTCTATGGTGCCCCGGGCCTCATCTCTGGATCAAGCGTGGCAGAGCATGCGCAGGGTGTCAGCTCCTTTGCCGTGATCAGCTCCTATGCACCCACAGCCATTGAGATCTTCGTCGTGCTAGGCGTGCTCTCTTTAGGGTTCTTGGCCTTCATGGCGCTGACCGATTGGCTGATCGGTACCGGCAAGAGCGCAATGGCAACGGAGCAGTCTGCGTCTGCCACAGCTTGAGGCTAACGGAGATAACGAGGACGCAGTTTATCGTCTTCTTTCGATGATCGAAAGGATGGGGTCATGGACTACGAAAGCTATGCGAATGCGTGTGCATTCATCGGCAATTCCCTCCTCAAGCCGATGTCGCAAACAGAGACCGTAGGTCTTGACCCTGCCTTTTGGTCGGCATTCCCTCACTTTGATGATCCTGTCATACTCCAAGCGAAGGAGGCTCTCATCCAGTGGGCCAAGAAGGCTTCAGTGTTAGATGAGGGCCAGGCGATACAGGGTGTCTCGGTTGAGTTCACGCATCTCTTCGTAGGGCCGCCTTCCCCGGCAGCTCCTCCTTGGGAGACCGTGAATCGGGAAGAGGGCGTGACCGTTGGATTCGGTCAGCCCACATTCGCCATGCAGGGCATCTTGCGCGACATGGGCCTCGTGGTGAGCAATGAGAACAATCAGTATGCTGATCATATGGGTATCGAGCTTTTGACGCTCTCTGAGATGTGCCGGCGGGTGGGCGCCGGGCAGATGGATGGTGAGGTGGTATGCGCCTTCATGTGCGAGCATCCAGCGGCATGGGTGAGTACCTTTCATGGTAAGGTACATGATGCTGTTCCCGGTGGCTACTACGACCATTTGCTAGCACTGGCAGAAGCTTTGCTCCTTCGAGCAGTTGGAACGCGCGATAACTCAAGTTGTGCGTGATGCACGGCCGGGCGGCAACGCAGGTATGCTGCACTTCGACGCGTAGGCATTGGTCGTAAGTGGCAGGCTCCGTTCAGAAGCTCCGCAGCGTTCACTTCGCGTGTCTTTTACGATTCTTCTGCACGTTCGCCCCGTGAGGGGCGTTCGGTCTTGACATCTATATGTGCGCGGCGCACGAAGACGACATATCTGTGGGCCTCCTTCGCCGTCTAGCTTAAGGCTGCTGCTTCCGTAGCGACAGATCATGGCTCATGGATGCCTTGCTTCGTGGCTGCGAGATCTCAGGAGGTTGTGATGTATGCGGGCCGAACCGATACGCCAGACAACCAGGCAAGTGCCGCAATGAATATGTTGCGCTCGGTCTCCGCGCATCGCAAATGCGAACGGAACACATTATCTGTTCGTACGTTCATCTCCAGTGCCATATTGGGGTCGACCGTCGGCTTTGTGCCGCATCGGATTGGTCGTTGCAAGGAGGTCGATCATGATCGACCTCCTACGAGGATCGGGCCTTATGGAAATGTGATGCTGATTCCTTCGTGGGGCTGGTTGCGCAGAGCCAATCCGCCCCGCAGTTCTATCGGTTCTGAAGGGCTTGTGAGCTACAATGCTACCACTATCAAAATGAAGGTAGGGAGATACGTGAAAGTCAAAGAAAGATCCTTCGAAGAGGATGGTTCCACGCGGGAAGTCGTGCTCACCTTGATCGCTTCTGCTGAGGAAGTGGATGCTGCGGCCAAGGCATTCTTCAAAGAGCTGAACCAGCGCGAGGTGCCCGGTTTCCGCAAAGGCAAGGCCCCGAAAGAGGTACTCGAGCAGGGTGTGGGCGGCCACGAGAACGCCATGGGTGGCGTGGCAGAGAAGCTCATCAACGATAGCGCCTTCGCCGCTATCGACAGCGCGGATATCATCTTCATCAACGAACCCCAATTCAATGTGGATGCCATGCTCGAAGAGGGTAAGCCGTTCACCTTCACCGTGTCCGGTGCGGTGGCTCCGGAGATGCAGCTCTCCTCCTACGACCCGGTGCAGATCACGCTGCCGCCCGAGGAGGCCACCGAAGCCGATGTCCAGCAGGCTCTGGCTGACATCCAAGACTACTATCACCGGCTGGACAAGATCACCGACGAGGACCACGTGGCTCAAATGGGTGATTACGTGGACACCCGCCTGACGGTGACGAACCATGGCAAGTTGATCAACGGCATGAACAATGTCACCCGTATGGTGGGCCTGGGGGCTGGCACCATGCCGGAGAGCTTCGATGATAACCTTATCGGCACCAAGGTGGGAGACCTCATCGAGTTCGATTTCGAAGCTAAGGACGAGAAGGGCAGCTCCGACTTCGGTGACGGTGAGCTGCATGCTCAGGTCGAAGTCTGCGGCTTCCGGAAGATGGTCTTGCCAGAGATAGATGACGAACTGGCTGTGAAGGTGGGGTGCATGGACGTTGAGGACATGCACAAGCAGATGCGTCGCAACATCGAGATGCAGAAGGCCGAGCAGCTTCCCCACTTGAAGCTGGACCGAGCCGTTGAGGCCGCCTTGGAGCGTCTGACAGAAGACGTGCCCACCTACTATGTGGATTTCATCCGTCAGGATGTGGGTCGGGAGTTCATGGAAAGCCTGCAAGAGCAGGGCATGGATCTGCAGCAATGGATGCTCCAGAACAGCGTTCAGGGCGAGCAGATGAAAGAGGATATCAGTCGTGAGGCCCAGCGTCGCGCTGCTATCGATCGTACCCTTGATGCCATCTTCGCCCACGAGAAGATGGAGGTCACTGACGAAGACATCGCAGCCCTCTTCGCAGAAGAAGAGGATGCGCAAGCGAAGCTGGAGTCTTGGAAGGAGGCCAATCGTTTGTCGAATCTGCGCAAGATGGCTCGGCAGCGCAAGGCCACCCAATGGCTCGTGGATAACGCTCAAGTTGAGATAGAGGAATAGAAAGGACATCCGATGGAGCTTGGATCAACAGTCACTCTCACCTATGTGGGAACCACGGATAACGGCGAAGAGTTCGGCCACGCTGACAAAGACCATCCCATGAAGTTCCAGACGGGCATGGATATGGCCATCGATGGCTTCGAGGAGGAGATCCTCAAGATGAACGAGGTGGGCGAGAAGCACACCTTCACGGTGGACCAGTACAAGGCCTACGGCGAATATCTGGACGATTTCGTTCAGCGCATCCCCATGGAGCAGGTGCCGCGGGGCAATGTGAAGGTAGGTCAGCGCGTTTGGATGTCTTCTTCGGAGGACGGGGTGCCCATGCCTGTTACGGTGACCGCCGTAGAAAATGGTGTGGCTGTATTCGACATGAACCACCCTCTGGCCGGGAAGGATCTTACCTTCGAAGTGGAGATCCTGGAGATAGAAGAGCCGCCGGAGAACTTCGTTTCCGCCGCCGAGAAGGCGCGGCACTTAAAGGAGCAGCAGAAGCTTCTCGGTGGGGATCAAGCAGACGACTTCAGATAAGAGAAAGGGCCGCGGAAGCGGCCCTTTTCATAGGATCACCCGAGGTTGCCCTAGAGGGCGATGAAGTTATCCGGGAATTGGTTGGCGGCATTGGTCACCTCTTGGCTGGTATCGCCGTAGCGTACCCACTCAGGATCGGTCTCGTTCCGCTTGATCATGGCGTTCTGCATGACCTCTTTGAGCGCCTTGGTCTTGAGGGCGTATTCCTCCATTTGGGGAAGACGGCCGTCCAATTCGATCTGGCGGCGCTTCTCAGCCTTGTCCTGGATGTTCTCGCCAGGGATGACGGCGTAGAAGTCTTCCGGTTCCAGTGTGTAAGCAGCGTGGCTTGCCCAGGCATCCAGAGCTGAGTCTTCCTTCAGGCTTTGGATGGCGCGGGTCTCGGTGTTCTGATAGAGTTGATCCAGGGACATGTTGTGCTGCTTGCAGAAATCCTGCATGGACATGCCGGAGCGGTTGACCATGTCTTCCAGGCGCATGTTGGCGGCGTAGATGGATTCTTCCACCAAGTCAGCCGGAAGCTCCTCCACCAAGCGCGTGGCCAGTTCGGCACAGATGTAATCCTGGTCAGAGAGCTCCTGGGCTTCGCGATTGTCCTTGTACATGTTGTAACGGATGAAGATCAGCAGTTCCTCCACGGAGTTGAAGTCATCGGTATTGCTGGCCACCCAGGCATCAGTGAGCTTGGCTTGCTGGCCCGGCTTCGCGCAATGGAGTTCCAACCAACGCAGGGCTTGCTGCTGGATGAGCTCTTCGGGGATGCGCACCTCAGGGCACACGGCATAGACGGGATCATAGGAAGTGAGGGTGTAGGTCTGCTTTGGCATGATGGCCTTTCACTCGGCTGTTTCGTGTTCGCTCATTGTACATGAGGGGGACAGCTGAGGGGGTAGTCGGTCAGGGCAGAGCCGAAGTTCTGCACTACGGAGACCCGAGCACGTGGATTCACGGTATCATGTTCCCAGCCCATCAAAACGTGAGGAGCTTCATGAAGTTCAACAAGGTCTATCTGCAGCGGGATGCCATCGCACGCCACGAGGATTTCGACACTTGGTATGAGGATGGTGACCTGTTCTACCGCTTCGAGAACAAGAAGGGGTGGACGGCAGAGAAGCAGAACATCTCCGTCATCGGGCGTATGGGCGGTGAGAATGCGGCCATTCGGCCGGACAATCGCTGCCTCAACTACTACCTGCGCTTCGAGCGCTATGAATACATCCTGCATCCTTACGTCATCAACAAGCATTACTACATCGAAGGGATGCTGTGGGATCTGTACGGGTCGTTCTCCAACCCACCTTTCGATTTCGTGACCGAGACGCGCACGTCCTATAACAAGAAGGATGTGCATGTGAAAACACGCCTGTTCCGGGACAAGGGTGAGTGCTTCGAGATCCATGTGCCTGATCTGACGAAGCTCCGGGTAGCGGTCATCGCCCTTGTGGCCATCGGCATCAAAGAGGAATGGAAGGGTCTTTCCGAAGGGGAGGACGTGCGCGGCAACACTTGGATCCAGCGCCTGAAGGACCGCGTGTTCGAGAACAAGGGCCTCACCTACGAGCAGATCCAGGCGTTGGAGCGGGAAGGCTCTCCTTTGGTGGAAGTGGTCAAACCCCAGGGCCGCCCTATCGACAACATCTAGAGCGTAGATGCGGTTGAAGCGGCAACGGAGCGCCATGGCTTGGGAAAAGCGTCGGGCGAAGGGCCTCTTGGCGGGCATCATCTCTCTAATGCTCTGCCTGTCCCCTTCTGCTGCCTTTGCAGAGACCCAAGATATCTACGCAGAAGCGGACGGCTTGCAGAAAGCGGTGGAATCCACTGCGGCGGAATACAACCAGGCTACTGAGCGGGTAGAGGATATCGCCCGCCAGATCCAAGAGAACGAGGCGCAGATCCAGGAATTGGATGGGCGCATCCCTGTTTATCAGGAAGCATGCAGTGCGAGCATGGTCAGCCTGTACAAGTTACATCGGGATGATGCGGGGATATTGTCGGTGATCCTCTCGTCTCAGGATTTCCCTACCTTCGTCAGCACCTTCGACTACTTCAATCGCGTTCAAGAGACCGCCAATGCCAAGCTGGAGCGCTTCACCCAGATGCTCCAAGAGCGCAAGCAAGCTCAAGAGGCATTGGAGGAGGCGCGCGTGGATGCCGAACAGGAGCAAGCGGCTGCTGAGCGGGCAGCGCTTCTGGCGGCAGCGCAACGGGAAGCGGCCCAGAAGGCCGCCGAGGAGCAAGCCCAGCAGGAGGCCCGGGAGCGCGCGGTGGCTGAGCAAGCCCAGGGAACCACGGAGGAGGAGTCGTCTGAGGAAGTATCTGGGGATGCCCCTTCCATAGGCGATGCGGACTGGTCTGGTGACAAGGCTTCATTCGTGCGGAACTGGGCGGGGCGCTTGGATGCGTACCTGGCAGGAACGCCCCTAGCTGGGCAAGGGAAGACGTTCGCTTCGGCGGCCTGGGATGCGGGCATAGACCCGCGGTTCTCGGCAGCCATCTCGGAGGTCGAGAGCAGCAGAGGGGCTGCCTGCTTCAGGCCCTATAACGCTTGGGGCTGGGGTTCTGTCTCCTGGGGCAGTTGGGAAGAGGCCATTCCCGCTCACGCTTCCGGGCTTGCTCGTGGCTATGGCTACACCGTATCCGAGGCAGCGGCCCAGAAGTATTGTCCAGGGAACTGGGAGCATTGGTACAACCGTGTCTCAGAGGAGATGGGGAGGATCTGAGCCGACGCTCGCCCGTAAAGCGTTGGCCTGGGAGCCGATCATAGATCTGATTCGATCAGCTTGGTGAAGACCTCTACGATCTGGTTCAGGTTATCCGGGTTGGAGGCCATGACACTGGATACCCGATACGCATCTGCTATGGGTAGGGTGCGAATATTGGGAGAGCGCGTGAGGGCATGGCTGGCGGGGACTACCGTGGCTGCCATTCCTAGCTCTATCTTCACGGCTGCAGTGCCCATGTCCCTCACCGGAGAGACATCCGGATAGAACCCTTGATTGCGGCAATACTCTGCCCATCGGCGCACGTGGGGTGCGTCATCGGGGGCTGTGAAGAGATACCGGAGCTTCGAGAGCTCCTTGGCAGCGGGCTCTTCGCTCAGTCGTGCAGTACCTGATACGCAGAGCACGACGGGTTCTGAGGCCAAGACGGTCAGGGTATTCGTTCCCTCTTTGGATATAGCATCCTCTTCCAGCTGATAGCCGAGGGTGAAATCAAGCCTCCCGTTCGCCAAAGATCCTTCCAGGGATGCATCGTCCATGCTGATGGCGGTGATGCTCAGGAAGGGCATGCTGTGCTTGCAGTAGTCAACGGCAGAGAGGATGATGTCGGGCAGCGTGAAGCCTGCCTGCACGCCCAAGGCAAGCCGCCCTCGCATACCCTCTTTCACCTCTTGGACCAGATCGATGGTCTTATGGAGGTCTTCCTGGAGACGGGGTAGGTTGGTAGCCAGCACGGCTCCAGCGGGAGTGAGCCTGACGTTGTGGTGATCGCGCAGGAAGAGCACCGCTCCTAGTTCCTCCTCCAGGGTGGAGATAGCCTTTGACAGCGTTGACTGGCTGACGAAGAGAGCCTCAGCTGCCTTCGAGAAATTGAGGGTGCGGGCCACTTCCAAGAAGTATTGGAGCTGTCGGAAGGTCATGGTCCTCCTTGTGGGACGGCGGGCCGGTTCGTGCCTTCGCGCATCGCCCAACGCTTGGCTGGTCTATGATGGCAGAGGATCCGTTATGAATCAAATTCATGACCCATTCGATTATCGGTACTTCCATTCTTGCCATAGGAACGATAGAGTCAAGGTGGCCTTCGTGGGGTACCCCTGAAGCCTTCCGAGGCCATTTCCAATGCCGCCTTGCCATCTTCCCCGATCGTGCAAGGCGGCAGACGTTCGCTTGAAGCGGGGCCAGTCTTAACGCACATCGGGTGAGGTGAAAGGAAGCAGCAGATGGATATGAATGCATGGGTTTCTGAGATCATCGCGGCGAAGCAGAAGCAAGCCCTCCCAGTCCTCTCCTTTCCCGCTATCCAGAAGATGGGTATCACCGTGCAGGAACTCATCGGATCGGCAGATAAGCAGGCAGAAGCTATGAAAGCCATCGCTGGCGCCTTCCCTACGGCTGCATCCGTTTCCTTCATGGATCTCTCGGTGGAAGCAGAGGCGTTCGGTAGTCAGATCGTGGTGTCCGATGAAGAGGTGCCCACGGTGGTGGGGTCTATCGTGGATGAGGATTCCGACCCAGATGAGCTGGTGGTACCTGCTGTGGGGGCTGGGCGCACGAGCCTCTATATAGAAGCCATACGCAAGGTGATGGATGAGGTCACCGACCGCCCTGTGTTCGCGGGCATGATAGGGCCATTCTCGTTGGCGGGGCGCCTGATGGATGTGAATGAGGTCATGATCCTCTGCTATGAGGAGCCGGAATTGGTGAAGGCGGTGCTAGAGAAATGCACAGGATTCCTTACCGCTTATGCTGAAGCGCTCAAAGAGGTGGGAGCGAATGGCGTGGTGATAGCGGAGCCTCTGGCGGGGCTGTTACCTCCAGACCTGCTGGGTGAATTCTCCACACCTTACGTGCGCCAGATCGTCGATGCGGTCCAGGACGATGACTTCCTGGTGATCTACCATAACTGTGGCTCCTCCGTCGTGAAGGCGGCCGATGCCGTGATAGCCACGGGGGCGAAGGCGTTCCATTTCGGCAATGCCATCCAGATGGAAGACATCCTGCCGCTCATGCCGAAGGATGTGATCGTCATGGGCAACGTGGATCCGGCGGGCGAGATTCGCTTAGGCACGCCGGAATCCGTGCGAGCGAAGACTCTGGAAGTGCTGGAAGCCTGCAGCGCTTACCCGAACTTCGTGATCTCTACCGGATGTGATGTGCCACCCATGGCACCGTATGAGAACATCCAAGCGTTCTTCGACGCCGTGACTGAATTCTACGGAAGATAGACCCGTTGGACACCCAAGAAGCCATAGCGGCTTGCGGGTTCGAGTGCGTGGGCACGTGTGCTGCCTCTGAGTTGCGTACGCTTGAAGCAGTGCGTGAGATGTGCGCCTCGGGGCGTTGTCAGGCCTATGGCACGAACTGGGCCTGTCCACCCCACTGCGGCTCGCTGGAGGACTTTCAGCGGGCTTTTGCAGAACGATCCCAATGTTGGGTGATCCAAACGGTCATGGAGTTGGAAGACGAATTCGATGGCGAGACCATGATGGAGGCCGCCCAGGTCCATCAGGCCCGCATCCATAGGCTCGCTCAGCTGATGTCAGGGGACGGTCCAAATGTCATCCTCCTTACGGCAGGTGCGTGCACCATCTGCCCCCGATGCACCTGTCCTGAGGAGCCTTGCCGCTTTCCGGAGAGGAGGCTCGTCTCCATGGAATCGGCGGGACTCATGGTGAACGACGTATGCATGAGCGCGGGCATTCCCTACAACCATGGGAAGAACAGGATCGCCTACACGGGATGCGTGGTCTTATGAGCTGTCCTGCGAACCGGCTGGTGGAGTTGGCTCCTGACACGACAGGCTCTGTGTTGGAGACTTTGCGCTCTCAAGGGGTCAAGCTGGCATCTCCTTGTGGGGGTGCGGGCACCTGTGGGAAATGCAAGGTCACCGTTCGCCGGTCAGGGGGTGTCGAAGAGACGGTGCTGGCCTGCCAGGAACCGGCGGCCTTGGTCGAGGGTGTCTTGCTCCCGGAGGGCGCCTTCGAGGAAGAGCGGCCCATGGAGGTGATCCTCGAAGGATCTCCGCTTGCGAACCAGTGGAAAGCGGATCGCGGGGAAGGCTTCGGCCTGGCGCTGGATGTGGGAACCACTACGATCGTCTGCCGTCTCTATGACCTGAGGACCGGGTCCGTCATCGAAAGCGGTGGGCATGCGAATCCTCAGCGTTCCTTCGGCGCCGATGTCATCTCGCGGATAACGGCTGCGGAGGTAGGGCATGGGGAGGAGCTGCAACGGGTCGTGAACGAAGCCATCGCAGTCTTGGCACGCAGGCTCATAGAGCGAGCGGGGATCAAGGCTTCGGATGTCGCGCGGGCTGTGGTGGCGGGGAATACCGTCATGGAGCATCTGGCGGCCGGGGTGGATCCGGCGCCCATCGGGCGGGCGCCATTCACAGCGCCCACGCTCTTCGGATGCCTGCAGCCGCTGCAAGCATTGAGCGATCTGGGCTGTTCGACCCACGAGGCCTTCTTCGCCCCTTGCGTGGCGGGGTATGTGGGAGGAGACATAACGGCGGACGTGCTGAGCTTGGGCATGGCATCTTCTTCGGACTTTAGGCTCTTGGCTGATCTGGGCACCAATGGGGAGATGGCTCTCAGCACTCCAGATGGCATCATCTGTTGTGCTACGGCAGCGGGTCCCGTCTTCGAAGGGGCCAACATCACCTTCGGCATGCCCGCCTACCCAGGAGCAGTGGCTCGGGTGCGTTGGGAGGCAGAGAGCCTCGTCGTTGAGACCATCAGCGACGAACCCGTCCAAGGGATCTGCGGATCGGGGTTGATAGATGTGCTGGCTCTCCTTCTGGATATAGGCATCATTGAAGAGAGCGGCCTCATGCTGGAGGCCGACGAGCTGCCCGCCACCGTTCCTCCGGCGCTTGCAGAGCGTCTGGGCACCCATGAGGGGATGCCTGCCTTTTGGGTAACGCCGCAGATAGCCGTGACCCAGCGGGATGTGCGCAATGTACAGCTGGCGAAGGCGGCTATCTGCGCAGGGGTGCTCACCCTCTTGCAGAGCGCCCAGATAGAACCAGATCAGGTGATGCGTTTGGATATCGCGGGCGGTTTGGGTCAGAATCTGAGCCTCAGGAATGCAGCGCGCATCGGGCTGATCCCGCGGGAGCTTTTAGGGGTAGCGTGTAGTGTGGGGAATGCGGCTATCGAAGGAGCGGGCCTTGCTCTGGTAAGCGACGCAGCCCGGGAAGAGCTTGGGCGCATCGCCCAAGGAGCGCGGTATCTGGAGCTCTCCACCAGCAGCCTATTCAATGAGCGTTATCTGGAAGCCATGGAGTTTCCGAGCCAAGCGTAACGCTCTGTTCCGAGTGGTGTGTACCTGCGCCGACAGGTGCTGATGAGGCCACCTTATGTGCGTGCGCCACGCTTCGGATATACGATAAGGGCCACCACGAAGGCGATCACCTGCAAGAGCAGACAACCAGCGAATGCCAGCGGATATCCTTGGCTTTCGATCAGGAAACCCCATATCACCGAGAATGCTGCCCCGCTGATATCTATGCCTAACATGAACAACGCATTCGCTGCACCCCATCGCTTGGGTGGGGTGAGCTTTACGGCTATGGTCTGGTTCAGGGGCATGCCCAGCCCTATGAACAGACCGAAGGGGATGCCGATGGCATAGAACAGCGGTTCTGTCAGCGAACCGAAGAGCTGCATTCCGCAGCCAATGGCTAAGGCGAAGGCTGCAATACCGCTACCCGCTGCAACACCCATGAGCTGCAGGGGCGAGGCAGAATCCATGAAGCGGCCGGATATGAGGCGCACGCCGATCATTACGACGGCCATGATGGTGTAGTACAGCCCCGCGTTGGCAACACCGAGGGAGTTCCCGAATGAGCCCATGTAGAACACGCTGAAGGTGAATCCGGCGGACATGAATGTGATGACAGCTGTTCCGCGCAGGGCGGTGGGTTCGAAGATGGAGTCGAGCAGCCTGTGCAGAAAGCCCATCGACGGCGTTGGCGTTGCGGAGACATCCGTTTCCTTCGCCCTGCGTTCCTGTTCCTGTAGCTGAGCCTGGCTGCCACGCTCTTGCTCCCAGCGCACACGATATTCGGAGGTTTCGGGTAGGAGCTGAGGGTCTTTCTCGTATCGGCAGATCAGCGCCAGGAGAAGGAAGAGGATGCTGCAGGCGATAAGGCCGTAGTAGAGGTTCTCGGGCGGATTCGAAGAGACGAGGAAGAGGGCGAGCGCGGGGCCGATGGCCATGGAAGCAGCTTGTCCGAGTCCGGCATAGCCGATGCCCTCGCCTAGCCGCGTGAAGGGGAGCACATCAGCGGCGGCCGTATTGGCGGCCGTGGTGGCGGCAGAGAAGCCGATGCCTTGGAGAGCGCGCCAAAGGATGAACAGGGCCCCGCTGTTCTGCACGAGGGGCCCGATCGTGCCCACCAGCAGGAAGACAGCGCCGATGAGCAAGGTGAAGCGTCGTCCCCGGTTATCTACCAGCGGCCCACAGCAGATGCGCATGACGCCGGCCGCCGCGGAGAAGATCATGGCTCCGATGCCAGCTAGGGCCACGGTTCCTCCCGTGCGTTCCAGGTAAACGGTAGAGCCACAGTTGACACCCTGACCCACCATGAATGAGAAGAGGAGCATCGCCAGGATGGTGACGAAGATAGGGCTCCAGAGCTTTTCTTTCTTTGCCGTGAGAGAGGTCATGTTCATAGGATACCAGCAAGTGATAGCCGAGCGCAGACGGATGGACCCGAGGAGCTGCAGGCAGAATGACGGCAGTGCCGTCCTGTGAATCGGTAGAATGTTCGTATCTGACGTGAGAGATGGGGTGCTCATGGACCTGTATACGAGAAGCGGGGATGAAGGGTTCACCTCCCTTGCCTCGGGCCAGCGCCTCTCCAAGGCTGACGAGCGGGTAGAAGCCTATGGCACGGTAGATGAGCTGCAGGCCCATCTCGGTTTCGCGCGGGCCCTCGTGTGCGATGCGGATGCGTCCCTTGCGGCGGATCTCAAGCATATCGAAGAGCGGCTCTATGATGCTATGGCCGAGTTGGCCGAGGCGCAGGAGGCCCGCATCACAGAGACGGATATCCAGTGGCTGGAAGAGAAGATAGACCAGTATGCCCCTGGGCGCTTCTCCTTCGTGGTGCCGGGCGAAAACGTGCCTTCCGCTGCTTTGCATGTGACGCGGACGGTGGCCCGGAGGTGCGAACGGCGGATCGTGACGCTTTCTCGCACCGTGACGGTGGCTCCAGAGCTGCTCACGTTCTTCAACCGGATCTCTGATCTGTGTTACGCCATGGCTTGTTCTGCGGCTTGAGGCCAGGGGGGGGTACCCTTTGCTCCCCCTCCCCCTCTGAGGGGTATCTTGGCGGTCATGAAGGGAATTCATGTCCCTATGAGTTATTCACATCGTCTTCTCGATGCCTTGGCCGATGAAGACGGGATACAATCCTGCTTGATGCTTGGATTGCTAGCATCACAGAAGATTGGCTCTTCGATCGTGCGCCTCGGCGCATGGATAACCCTCGGGGAATGCGGGTGAGAATCCCGCGCTGTACCAGCAACCGTAAAGCCATCTGAGCACTGCACTGCTCGGATGCGAAGTCGGAACACCGAGCCTGATCAAGATCGAGAGCCCTGGAAGAAAGGGTTGTTCCCATGTTCATGCGTTCTATCTGCAGCTGTTCCGCATCGTTGATCCACCGCGCGCTCGGTCTCTTGGCTGTCTTGGCGCTTGCATCCGCTCTTCTGCTCTCAGGGTGCTCTTCGGCATCATCAGCAGATGGCTCCTCGCAGTCATCCTCCTCGGCAGCTATCCAGACTGAAGGTCCCACCATCAATACGACCCTGATCGTGAAGGATTCCGCTGATGTTAAAGGGGTCAGCTATCCGGTCACGGTTGCTCAGGCGGAAGCCACCGTGCTTGCTGCTGTAGAGGCAGCCGAGGTGGATGCTGTCATCGAGGACGGTCCCTATGGCAAATACATCACCTCTATCGGCGGGAAGGCGGCCGAAGGCTCTTCAGGTTGGGTGTATACCGTCAACGGAGAGCAGGTCATGGAAGCCATCGATATGTGCACCCTTGATGAGGGTGACACGGTGGAGCTGGAATACCTGAGCATGTAGGCGCCGATCATGCACGGGAGAAAAGCGCTCATGGGTGATCCTTCATCGGGTGCGAACAAAGACCTTCTCTTTCGCACAGGCATTATCCTTGCCGCGGCGATCATGGTCATCGGCGTGGTTATGGCCATTGCCACCGCTCAAGGTTGGTTGACGGGAGCGGTTGGGGCAGAAGCGGATGATGCCGGATCTTCGGAAGGGGTCATCGTGGAGGCGGCTGACAACGCTTCGGAAGAGCAGGCTTCCTCAGGGCAGGGTTCTGACCCTGAGGCGCGGGCACCCTCTGCTTCTGAGAACGACGCGACACCTATGGCATCGACGGGAGCTCAAGATGGGCAGAGCGTTCTCGGGGAGAGTACTGACGCAGCGGCCAAACCTCCTCAAAAGGCATGGCAATGCAGCTTTTCCATTGAGTGCACGGACATCTTCGATCATTGGGATGAACTGGCCTCTGACAAGGCATCTGTGGTTCCGGCAAATGGAGTGATGTTGAGCAGCTCACCCATCGCCTTCGATGAGGGCGCCACGGTCTTCGATGTGCTGAAGGATGCTTGCTCTCGAACAGGCATCGTCCTTGAGCATTCAGGTGGGCTCTTCGGTGGGGCCTGTTATGTAGAGGGGCTGAATGGACTGCGCGAGTTCGATTGCGGGCCGCAATCGGGTTGGACGTTCATGGTGAATGGCGTGAGGGTGAATCACAGCAGCTCCGATTATCGCCTCGCCAACGGCGATGTGGTGGTCTGGTCCTACAGCTGCGGATGAGCGCTTCGTTGCGCATTCGAATAGATATATGCAGATGAAGATAGCGAAGAGATGAAGATGATGAGGAGCGAGCAGTGAGGATGATCAAGAAGATAGGGACGAAAGCCCTATCGGGGATGCTCTGTGCAGTTTTGGTCTTAGGCGCGTGCCCGGGTGTGGCGCTTGGCGATCAAGCAGTGAAGGCTGCTGATCCCTCGACGGATGACCATAGCGTTGAGCAGGCTGAGGTTCAGGTTCCGGGGACGACACCAGAGGCATCAGCCGTGGATGAGAGCGCCGAGGATGACAAGGTTGAGGTGTCCGACAAAGCCATCGAAAGCGCCCTGGCACAAGAGCTCTCATCTGCAGTGACGGCGTCGGTGTCCGACAAGGCCATCGAAAGCGGTCAGGATGCTGATGTCAAGAGCCTGTCGCTGATATCGGTGGACCTCACGGTTCAGATGTACGGTGGCTTCCTGCTCCCTCCGGCTTCGGGAGTGGAAGTCTCTGGAGAGTTGGCCGAGAGCTATGGCTATGTCGATCAGGTTGCTGACGGGGTTTCAGCTCTAGATGTTCTCGTTCGGGCTCATGAGCTTGCGTTCGGCGAGGAGTTCTCCCTTGAGACGGCCTCTTCTTTCCTGGAGGCGACGGAGTCTGGATTCGTGACGCGTCTGTTCTGCGAGGAGTCAAGTGCAAACGGATTCTTGCTGAATGGAGGCTATCCAGGGGGACGTGCTGGAACGACGGTGACTACGCAGGCGGTCGTAGAGGGGGACGCACTGGATTTCTTCCTCTATCAAGATACCGAGAACTGGTCCGATCATATCTCGTGGTTCTGCCAAGGTGGTCTCTTCACTGAGGAGGTCGAGGTTCGTCCGGCGGGAACCGTTGATCTTGCTGTTCTTGGGTACCTGCACGTGGGTGCCTATGCATTCGATAGCCCCTCGCAGATGCGCTTGGCAGGAAGCCCTATGGTGGGGGCGCGGATCGCTTGGGTGGATGAAGGATCGGGGCTTTTGAAGGAGGTCCCTGGTATCGCGACCGGTGGAGAGGGGCGCGTGTCCGTTGAAGCACCTGCGACGGAAGGGGTCTATCATCTGACCGCATACACCGCTTCTGAGGACATCGCTACAGGCTCCTCTCCTTTGGTGATGACCTTGCTCACCGTGATAGTTGACGATGCGATCTCCGAGCAAGATTCCTGTGAGCTTCGCTCGCTGGAAGTGGCAAGCTTCGACAGCAATCCCGATGCCTTGGAGATGACGCCGGTCTTCTCTGGGGCTGTGACGGAGTATGCCGTCCCAGAGATCGGCTATCAGTCCATAGAGTTCCTACGTATGTGCTATGTACGTGCGGTCGCTGCAGATGAAGACGCCCTCATAACGGCTCGTTTGAATGGCGGTGCCTCCAAAGCGGTGCCGTCGGGGGCTTCCTCTTGGACGATCTTCAATGGGAATGACTTGCTCAAGCCAGGGAACAACGAGCTCATCGTTACCGTGGCGGAGTCTTCTGACCCAGATGCACACTGCCGTACCTATCGGGTCTGTTTGCCCATGGAAGATTCTGATGCTCCCGCAAAAGCCGTGGTCGCATTGATCGACGATATCGGCGCTGTCACGCTGACGAGCGGTCCTGCTATCGCTGCAGCCCGATCAGCCTATGATGAGCTGCCGCAAGCTCAGCGTGACCGAGTAAGCAACTATGATGTGCTCGTGGCTGCCGAAAAGGCCCTTGCTGCTTTAGAGGTTGCTGTGCATGCAAAGGAAGCGCAGGACCGAGCAGGCGCTCACCTTCTTCAGACGGTGACCAATCCCGCCCCGTCTTCGGTGGGAGGCGAATGGGCAGTGATCGGCTTTGCCCGGTCAGCCGAAGGAGCTGATCGGTCCTTCTTCCAAACGTATGTGGACAGCCTTGGATCTTTACTGACCGAGAAGGATGGCGTGCTCAGCGCTCAGCGATACACCGAATATGCCCGGGCCGTGCTCGCCCTTACCTCTATCGGCTTCGATGTGACCGATGTGGCTGGCTATGACATCCTCGAACCACTGGCTGACTACGCTTCTGTCTGCCGCCAAGGAGTGAATGGCCCGCTTTGGGTGCTGATCGCCCTCGACTCCTACGGTTACGATATCCCGGAGGCACCTGCGGGTGCGCTGATCCAGGCTACTCGCGAGCGATATGTGGATGCTCTGTTGGCGGCTCAGCTACCCGATGGAGGCTGGTCGCTCGCGGGAAAGCAGGCGGATCCCGATGTGACGGCTATGGTTCTAACGGCCTTGGCACCCTATGAGCAGGCGGAGGAGCGCTTCTCGGAAAGCATTGAGCGCGGCATCACCCGACTCTCTGGGTTCGCGGGAGCGGATGCTCAATGGAGCTCGCTTGGTCCTGAGGCGTGCGCACAGACGGTCATCGCCTTGAGCGCCTTGGGTATCGATGCTGCCGAAGATGAGCGCTTCGCACGTCAGGGAGACCATCCTCTCCTTGGGTTGCTTGCCTATGAGGCCTCGGGTGGCGGTTTTAGCCGCATACCGGGTGCCAAGGCTGACGGGATAGCCTCCGAGCAGGGTTTTCTTGCCTTGGTGGCATATGAGCGCTTCCACCAGGGTCGGCAGGGGCTCTTCTCGATGTCTGACGTGTCCATGGATCCGAGTTGGAAGGTGGATGTAGAGGGTCAGCCTGGATATCAGCCCGAAGAGCCGCCGCTGCTTCATCCGGGCAACACGGAGCCCTCTGCTCCAGTGTCCATCGTGCCTCAAGGCACTACGTTCTCCTTGACGCCTTCGAGCCCTTCGCGGCTTGCCGAGCCGGGCGGATCAGGGCTGCCTTCTCCAACCGTTCTGGAAGATAGCCTCCGCCTCCTCGCCAGCCCCGCTCCCCTCGCTGCTACCGGCCAAGCAAAAGCAAGCAAAGCTGCTGAACTTGGTGGCAGCCAGCTTCCCGTGTGGGTCTGGGTGCTGGTCGCAGGCTTGGGTGCCACCGGTCTAGCGGTCCTCCTTTGCCTGCGCATATTCGCTTCGAAGGAGCAGGATTAGGCATCAGCGTGGGTTTTGTATCGCTGCATCCCGCTATCACGTTCGGCTGGTTCATCTGCGCCATTCTGCTGACCGTGATGGTGGCGAATCCTCTTTGGATGGCCTGCGCCTTCGTGGGGGCAGCTGCCTATTATCTTTCGGTGCGAGGGCGCTCAGGTTGGAACGTGGTGCTTGGGCTGATCCCCGTATTCGTTGCGCTCTCTTTGGCGAACGGGCTGTTCAATCCACGGGGTTCAACGGTGCTCTTCACGTACTTCGATCGCCCTTACACCTTAGAAGCCGTTCTCTACGGCTCGCAAACAGCAGGGATGTTCGTCACGGTCATGCTGCTCTTCGGTAGCTACAACCGGGTGATGACCGCTGATAGGTTCACCTATCTCTTCGGTGGCGTGATACCCGCCCTTACGTTGGTGCTAACCATGGTGTTGCGGCTGGTGCCCAGCTATATGCGGAAGGCGAAGCAGATCGCTGGGGCGCGAGATTGCATAGGGAAGGGCGCTGCCGAAGGGGGCTTTGGTGGTCGCGCGTGTCATGGGGCGGATGTTCTGGGGGCGCTCACCACCTGGGCGCTGGAGGCGGGGGTGGTGACGGCGGACTCCATGCGCAGTCGCGGTTATGGAGCATCGCCTCGGCGAACGCAGTATGCCTGCTATCGCTTCGGGCTGCGAGACGGCTTGGTTCTGGCTGTTGCGATCGTTTTCGCCTGTCTTGCGCTGGCGGGGATCCTTCAGGGAGCTTCTGGCGTTGAGTATCTGCCTCAGGTAGAGCTTCCGTCTGTTACTCCTTTCGGCATCCTGTCGCTGTTGGCGTTCGCGGCGTTCCTCTTCATCCCTTCTACCATCGACCTGCGAGAGAGGATCTCATGGCGCAATTCGATATCCAGGATCTGACATTCTCCTACCCCGGCCAGGATCGTCGGGCGCTGGAGGGGGTGACCCTTGAGATAAAGCGCGGTAGCTATGCGTGCCTGTGCGGGCGGTCTGGGTGCGGGAAGACCACGTTGCTGCGCCACTTGAAGACGGTGCTCACGCCCCACGGGGATGCCAGTGGCAGCGTCTTCTTCGAAGGGAACCCCTTGGAAAAGGTGTCCTTGAGGGATCAAGCCCAGTTCATCGGTTTCGTTATGCAGGATCCAGATGCCCAGGTGGTCACAGATACGGTGTGGCACGAGCTGGCTTTCGGTTTGGAGAGCCTGGGAGTTGACCAGCGCACCCTGCGATTGCGGGTGGCTGAGATGGCTAGCTATTTTGGCATCCAAGGGTGGTTCCACAAGAATGTGGCGGAGCTCTCCGGAGGTCAGAAGCAGTTGCTGAACCTGGCTTCCATCATGGCCATGCAACCCTGCGTATTGGTGTTGGACGAGCCTACCAGCCAGCTGGACCCCATCGCCGCGGCGGATTTCCTGAACACCGTGCGCAAGATCAATTTAGAGCTAGGCACCACGGTCATCATCACGGAGCATCGATTGGAGGACGTATTCGCTACGGCAGACCAGGTGGTGGTGATGGATGAGGGGCGCATCGCAGTGATGGGCTCTCCGTGGGAGGTGGCAGAAACGCTCTATGCCACCGGAAGCGAGATGACCTTCGCGCTTCCGGCCCCTGTCCGCACGTTCTATGGGGTTGATGATGCCGGAGCGCATGCGCCGTCATCTCCAAGAGCGCCCTTGACGGTGCGAGAGGGACGGCAATGGCTGTTGGACTATGTAGAGGACCACCCCCTGGCCCGACGATCGCTTCCAGAGGAGGAGCCGCTGGCGAAAGGGTGCGAAACGGCTGCCATCCAGGTGAAGGACGTTTGGTTCCGTTACGAACGGGAAGCACCAGATGTCCTGCGAGGGGTGGATCTGGAGGTGCTCCCCCAAAGCCTCTTCGCCATCGTAGGTGGCAATGGCACCGGGAAATCAACGCTGCTCAAGACGCTCTGCGGTATCTGCAAACCCTATCGGGGAAAGGTCAGCGTTTTGGGAAAGCGTTTGAAGGAGTGGGACCGAAAGACGCTCTTCCAAGGGGGGTTGGCCATGCTGCCCCAGGATCCACAGAATCTCTTCGTCAAGAATACGGTGCAGGGGGATCTGGCGGAGATGCTGGATGGTCTTCCTCAGGGTCTTCGCGAAGAGCGCCTCCAAGAGGCGGCGCGCATCTGTGATGTAGCAGGGCTGCTGGACCAGCATCCCTGTGACTTGTCCGGCGGCGAGCAGCAGCGAGCGGCTTTGGCGAAGGTGTTGCTCTGCGATCCGCAGGTGCTGCTTCTGGATGAGCCCACCAAAGGGATCGATGCTTTCTTCAAGCGTAAGCTGGCGAAGGTGCTGCGGGGGCTCATCCAGGAGGGCCTCACCGTCATCCTGGTGTCCCATGATGTGGAATTCTGCGCTCGATACGCTGATTCTGTCTCGTTGTTCTTCGATGGGGCCGTGGTCACCACGAACACGCCCCGAGCCTTCTTCGCTATGAATTCGTTCTACACCACGGCAGCAAACCGCATGAGCCGCCATGTGTTCACCAATGCTGTGACCGATGAGGATGTGATAGAGCTGTGTCTGAGCTGAACGGAAAGCGATCCCGGGAGTGGTCTGTCGGGTTCATCTGGGCGTTCACCATCTTGGCGGCCGTGGTCACCGTGACGGTGGGGGCGGTAATGCGCGGCAAGAGCTACATCCCGGTAAGCGTGCTCTTGGTCATCTATTGCATGGTTCCGTTCTTCGCCTCCTTTGAGCGTCGGAAACCCCAAGCGCGCGAACTAGTCACCGTGGCGGTCACGGTGGCCCTGGCGGTGGCCGCACGTGTGGCTTTCATCTGGTTGCCGAACTTCAAGCCCTTGGCAGCTATCGTGATGGTGGCAGGTATCGGGCTGGGCCCCTCCGCAGGGTTCGTGGTGGGAGCCTTCGCCGTCCTTGCCAGCGGGTTCATCTTCGGTCTAGGACCGTGGCTACCATGGCAGATGCTCTCGTTCGGGCTGTGCGGGTTGGTCTTCGGAGCACTGGCGAAGGAGGGTGTCATCCCCCGGAAGGGTTGGTCATGGAAGGAGAAGGCGTTCGTGGGCGCGGGGGGCGGACTGTTCGTGCTGCTGATCGCAGGCCCCATTCTGGATACCAGCTCCGTCTTCTTGATGCTGTCCTCGTTCACACCTGAGGGCGTGGCTGCCCTGTATATAGCAGGAGTACCGGTGAATGCCCTGCAGGGGATCGCTACGTTCGCCACCCTTTTCCTGGTGGGTGGCCCCATTCTCGACCGCCTCGGGCGCCTTCGCGAGAAGTACGGCTTACTGGGATGATCCAATCTCCATAAAAAATACATAGTTCATAGAAAATTTCCTTGACGGTTGACAACCCCATGTCTAAGGTGGAGCGTTCCTGCATTTTGCAGAAGATCAAGCCCATCAAAGAAGGAATAGAGAAGGAGGGTAAGCTTCGTGGCCAAGCTCAAGAAAACCCCATCTACCCTTTACCGGGAACGAAGGAGCTTCGCGAAGAGCCAAGATGTCATGGACCTGCCGAACCTGATCGGCATCCAGACAGATAGCTTCGAGTGGTTCAAGGATGAGGGCATCCGCAATGCCTTCGAAGACATCGGCCCTATCGAATCCAATACCAAGGATATGTCGCTCTCATATAAGAGCCATGAATTCGATGAGCCTCAGTACACCGTTGACGAGTGCAAGGAGAAGGATGTCACCTACCAGGCACCGCTCACGGTCACATTCGATTACGTGAACCGCAACACCGGTGTGCAGGCTGAGATCCCCATTTTCCTAGGCGATTACCCGCTCATGACGAACCGGGGCACCTTCATCATCAATGGCACCGAACGCGTCGTCGTCTCACAGCTGGTGCGCTCTCCTGGCGTTTACTTCGGCTCTGAGCGTGACAAGACCTCCGATCGCATCATCTACAACGCGAAGGTCATTCCCAGCCGCGGTGCCTGGCTCGAGTTCGAGACCGACAAGCGCGATGTCCTCTCCGTTCGCATCGACCGCAAGCGCAAGCAGCCGGCCACGCTGTTGGTGCGCGCGTTGGGCCTAGCGGAGACGAGCGAAGAGATCCTGGAGCTTTTGGGCGATTCTGACATGGTGCGTCGCACCCTTGAGCGCGACCCCGCTACCACTCGTGAGGAATCCCTCATCGAGCTCTATAAGCGCTTCCGTCCCGGCGAGCCGCCTACGGTGGATTCTGCCCGCACCCTCCTGGACGGCCTCTTCTTCAATCCTCAGCGCTACGACCTTGCGAAGGTCGGCCGCTACAAGATGGACAAGAAGCTGGGCGAGGACCCGGAGGAGAACGCCTCCTCAACCCTCACCAAGGAAGACATCGTCCTCACCATGCGCTATATCATCAACCTGCATGACGGTGTTGAGGGCTACGCTACGGACGATATCGACCACTTCGGCAACCGCCGCATCCGTACGGTGGGCGAGCTGATCCAGAACCAGTTCCGCATCGGCATCTCCCGTATGGAGCGCGTGGTGCGCGAGCGCATGTCCATGCAGGACACTGACGAAGTGAACCCCAATTCGCTGGTGAACATCCGCCCCATCGTGGCTGCCGTGAAGGAGTTCTTCGGCTCATCCCAGCTCTCTCAGTTCATGGATCAGACAAACCCCGCATCCGGCATCACCCATAAGCGTCGCTTGTCAGCGTTGGGTCCGGGTGGCTTGTCCCGTGAGCGCGCCGGCTTCGAGGTGCGCGACGTGCATACCTCCCACTACGGGCGCATGTGCCCCATCGAGACCCCTGAAGGCCCCAACATCGGCCTCATCGGATCGCTGGCAGCCTACGCTCGCGTGAATCCCTTCGGCTTCATCGAGAGCCCGTACCGTCGCGTGGTAGACGGCAAGGTGACCGATGAGGTGGACTACCTCACGGCTGATGAGGAAGAGAACTACATCATCGCTCAGGCCAATGACGAGTTCGATCCGAAGACCCGCCAGTTTGGCACATTTGACAAAGAGGGCACATTCGTTCCCTCCAAACGCGTGCTCTGCCGCATGAAGAATGCTGCTGGGGAGTTCGGCGAGCCGGGCGAAGTGCCGCCGGAGCAGGTGGACTACATGGATGTCTCTCCGCGCCAGATGACCAGCGTGGCAACGTCGCTCATTCCCTTCCTGGAGCACGACGACGCGAACCGCGCGCTCATGGGCTCGAACATGCAGCGTCAGGCTGTGCCGCTGCTACGTACGGAAGCCCCCTATGTGGGTACGGGCATCGAGCACCGCATTGCGGTGGACTCCGGTGAGATCCTCGTGGCGCAGAACCCGGGCGTGGTCGATTACGTAGACGGCCAGACCATCATCGTGGAGACCAAAGACGGTGACTACGACGAGTATCTGATCCCTAAGTTCCAGCGTTCGAACCAGTCCGGTTCCATCAATCACAAGCCCATCGTTCGCAAGGGCGATGCCGTAGAGTCAGGCGATGTGCTGGCCGACGGTCCCAGCTGCGACCAAGGTGAGCTGGCCCTGGGTGCCAATCTCATGGTGGCGTACATGCCCTGGGAAGGCTACAACTACGAGGACGCCATCATCGTATCGGAGCGCGTGGTGGCCGAAGATCTCCTCACTTCCATCCATATCGCTGAGTACGAGGTGGATGCCCGCTCCATCAAGCTGGGTGATGAAGAGATCACCCGCGAGATCCCGAACATCTCTGACGATATGATCACTGACCTAGACGCCGATGGCATCATCCGCATCGGCGCCGAGGTCTTCCCCGGTGATATCCTGGTGGGCAAGGTCACGCCGAAGGGTGAAACGGAGCCCTCTTCTGAGGAGCGCTTGCTGCGTGCCATCTTCGGTGCGAAGGCCCATGAGGTGCGTGACACGTCTCTGCGTGTTCCTCACGGAGCCGGTGGCCGCGTCATCGGCGTGCTGCGCTTCAACCGCAAAGACGATGACCTGCCACCCCAAGTGAATGAGCTCGTTCGCGTGTATGTGGCTCAGAAGCGCAAGGTGCAGCAGGGCGACAAGCTCTCCGGCCGCCACGGCAACAAGGGTGTCATCTCTCGGGTGCTTCCCGTTGAGGACATGCCCTACCTGGCAGACGGCACACCCATTGATGTCATCCTGAACCCCTTGGGCGTTCCCTCTCGTATGAATGTGGGCCAGCTGCTGGAGAACCACCTGGGTTGGGCTGCGAAGTGGGGTTGGTCTGATGATGAGAAGACCGACGAAGTGGTCGAAGGCCCCATCTTCGTTTCCACGCCCGTCTTCGACGGCGCCACCGAAGAGGAGATCTCGGACGCCATCATGAAGGCGAACCGCAACCTCATCAACATCAACCATGATAAGTACGGGGATAAGGCTCGGGACGAATTCGTTCCCCAGCTGACTCCCACGGGCAAGACGTGGCTCTACGACGGCCGGACCGGTGAGAAGTTCCGTGAGCCCATCACCGTGGGTGCTACTTATATCCTGAAGCTGGGTCACATGGTGGACGACAAGATCCACGCCCGCTCCACGGGCCCCTACAGCCTCATCACCCAGCAGCCTCTCGGCGGCAAGGCCCAGTTCGGTGGCCAGCGCTTCGGCGAGATGGAGGTCTGGGCCCTCTATGCCTACGGTGCCTCCAATGTGCTCCAGGAGATCCTCACCGTGAAATCCGACGATACGGCAGGGCGTGTGAAGTCCTACGAATCCATCGTCAAGGGCGAGAACATCCCGGCCCCTGAGGTCCCCGAGAGCTTCAAGGTCTTGGTGAAGGAGATGAAGTCGCTCTGCCTGAATGTCGAGCTGGAGGGTCATGGCGGCACCGTTGATGCCAACATGGACACGGATGAGGGCGATGAGGATCGCGCCGTATTCGAGAAGTTCGGTCTGGGCGCTGCAGATGACGAGGACTCCGGTGCCACACTGCTGGATGACTTGGGTGCTGATATCAGCGAACTGATCCAAGACGTGAATCGCACCACCGGTGATGACCTGCTGGGCAATGACGCAGATCTTGGATCAGCTGAGATCCTGCGTGCGAAGGCGCCCATAGGGAACAGCGCCGATGAGGTGGCGGAAGAGCTTGCAGACCTGCTTGGCCAGGGAGAGGAGGAATAGGGATGCCCAATACAACTGAATTCGACGTCCGCAACTTCGACGCGCTTCGCATATCCCTAGCCAGTGCAGAGAACGTGCGCGAATGGTCGCGCGGCGAGGTGAAGAAGCCCGAGACCATCAACTACCGCACCCTGAAGCCGGAGAAAGACGGCCTGTACTGCGAGAAGATCTTCGGTCCCACCCGTGACTGGGAGTGCGCCTGCGGCAAGTACAAGCGCATCCGCTTCAAGGGCATCGTCTGCGAGCGCTGTGGCGTTGAGGTGACCCGCTCCAAGGTGCGTCGCGAGCGCATGGGCCACATCGAATTGGCCGCGCCGGTGAGCCATATCTGGTACTTCAAAGGGAGCCCTTCCCGTTTGGGCTACCTGCTAGATATCCCGCCGAAGGAATTGGAGAAGGTCCTCTACTACGCCAGTTCCATCATCACCAGCGTCGATCACGAGGCGCGCGAAGAAGATGCTGATGAGCTGCGCGACGAGCTGGCAGCGGATCTGGAAGAGCTGGATGCCGAGCGGGACCGCTTGATCGAGGCAACCCGTCGTCTGTCGGTGGATTACATCCCCGAAGAGGATGAGTTCGTAGACGATGAGATGGATGATGATCGTCTGTCTGCCGAAGAGGTGGAGCAGGAGATAGCGGACATCTATGAGGAGTTCAACGAGCGCAAGGCTCTTCGCCAGGACGCTCTGGACGAATTCATGAAGATCGAGCCGAAGCAGCTGGTGCCGGATGAGGCGCTCTATCGTGAGATGCGCGCCAATTACCGGGATTACTTCACCGGCGGCATGGGTGCCGAGGCCGTGCGCGACCTCTTGGAGGCCATGGATCTGGAAGCGGCATCCGAAGAACTGCGTGAGACCATCGCCAACGGCAAGGGACAGAAGCGTGCCAAAGCCGTGAAACGCCTGAAGGTGGTGGATGCGTTCCTGAAGTCGGACAACAAGCCTTCCGACATGATCCTAGATGTCATCCCGGTCATCCCGCCGGATCTGCGTCCCATGGTGCAGCTGGATGGCGGCCGTTTCGCCACTTCTGATCTGAATGATCTGTATCGTCGCGTCATCAATCGCAACAACCGCCTGAAGCGCCTCTTGGATCTGGGCGCTCCTGAGATCATCGTCAACAACGAGAAGCGCATGCTGCAAGAGGCCGTGGACAGCCTCTTCGACAACGGCCGCCGAGGTCGCCCTGTCACGGGCCCGGGCAATCGTCCGCTGAAATCCATCTCGGATATGCTCAAGGGCAAGCAGGGCCGGTTCCGTCAGAACCTGCTGGGCAAGCGCGTTGACTACTCCGGTCGTTCGGTCATCGTGGTGGGTCCGCAGCTGAAGCTGCACCAGTGCGGCCTGCCCAGCCAGATGGCTTTGGAGCTGTTCAAGCCCTTCGTGATGAAGCGCTTGGTGGAGCTGGAGTATGCAGGCAACATCAAGTCTGCGAAGCGCGCCGTGGAGCGCGGGGCAAGCTATGTGTGGGACGTGCTGGAAGAGGTCATCACGGATCATCCGGTGCTCCTGAACCGCGCCCCAACCCTGCACCGCTTGGGCATCCAGGCTTTCGAGCCGGTGCTGGTGGAGGGCAAGGCCATTCGTCTGCATCCGCTCGTCTGCACTGCCTTCAACGCAGACTTCGACGGTGACCAGATGGCTGTCCACGTGCCTCTGGGGGCAGAGGCCCAGGCCGAGGCTCGCGTGCTCATGCTGTCTTCGAACAACATCAAGTCCCCGGCCCATGGCCGTCCGCTGACCGTGCCTACCCAGGACATGATCATCGGTCTGTACTACCTGACGGCCGCCCGTGACGGCTTCCCGGGCGAAGGTCGCGTCTTCACGGACATAGACGATGCCATGAACGCCTACGACGCTCGGGCTGACCTCGATCTTCAAGCGAAGATCTGGGTGCGTCTGCGCGTGGGCTGCCAGGTTGCCACTGCTTACAACACCTTCGAAGACCACAAAGCGGGAGACCGTATCCAGACCACGGTGGGCCGCATCATCTTCAACGACGTGCTGCCCATGGATTTCCCGTTCCTGAACTATGAGATGAACAAGACGGAGATATCCCGCCTGGTGCAGGAGGTCTGCAATCGCTACGAGCTCTCCGAGATCCCGCCCATCCTGGACGGTCTGAAGGATGCGGGCTTCCACTACGCCACCCGTGCCGGTGTCACCGTGTCCGTCTATGACGCCACCATCCCGCCGAACAAGGGAGAGATCCTTGCAGCGGCCGATGCCAAGGTTGCGGCCATCGACGAAGACTACGAGCTGGGCATGATGTCTGACGAAGAGCGCCACAAGCAGGTCGTGGACGTTTGGAATGAGGCCAACGAAGAGGTCGGCGATGCTATGGCTGAGAACTTCGACCGCTTCAACCCCATCTACATGATGGCCTTCTCCGGTGCCCGCGGTAACATCAAGCAGATCCGTCAGCTGGCTGGCATGCGCGGCCTCATGTCCGATCCGAAGGGCGAGATCATCGACCGCCCCATCAAGGCGAACTTCCGTGAAGGCCTCTCTGTGCTGGAGTACTTCATCTCCACCCACGGTGCCCGTAAGGGTCTGGCTGACACGGCGCTCCGTACGGCAGACTCGGGCTACCTGACTCGTCGTCTGGTGGACGTGGCCCAAGACGTCATCATCCGCGAGATCGACTGTGGCACCCATGACGGTGTCCCCTATGCTCTCGAGAACGAGAAGGGCCAGCCAGACGAGAACCTGATCGGCCGTTGCCTGCTCGAGTCCGTAGCCGATGAGAATGGCGAAGTGATCATGGAGGCGGGCGAGTACATCAGCTCCATGGACCAGATCCGCACCATGCTCCAGGCGGGGATCGAAGAGGTGATGATCCGCACCATCATGACCTGCCATGCAGAGCACGGCGTCTGCCAGAAGTGCTATGGCTGGGATCTGGCCACGGGCCGTCCTGTCAATATCGGCACGGCTGTGGGCATCATCGCCGCGCAGTCCATCGGCGAGCCTGGTACGCAGCTCACCATGAGAACGTTCCATACCGGCGGCGTGGCCGGCGAGGATATCACCCACGGTCTGCCTCGCGTCCAGGAGCTTTTCGAGGCGCGTAAGCCCAAGGGCCAGGCGGTGTTGGCAGAGATATCCGGCACGCTGCAGATAGCCGGCGACAAGACCTCCAAGGTGCTCACCATCCATGATCAAGAGGGCAACTACCGCGAATATGCGGTCTCGCCGCGCGTCACCATGATGCCCGGTGTGGTGGACGGTTGCGAGGTTCGCGTGGGCCAGCAGCTGACCAAGGGCTCCGTGAACCCGCATGACCTGCTGCGTTTGACCGACCCCAACACCACGTTGCGCTATATCGTCAGCCAGGTACAGGGCGTTTACGTCAGCCAGGGCGTAGACATCAACGATAAGCACATCGAGGTCATCGCCCGTCAGATGCTGCGCAAGGTGGCCGTGCTGGATGCGGGCGACTCTGACCTGCTCCCCGGCCGCCAAGTCAATCGCTTCGAATTCGAGCGCGTAGCAAACGACCTCATCGCCAACGGTCAAGAGCCGCCGGTGGGTCAACCGCTCTTGCTGGGCATCACTAAGGCCTCCCTGGCAACGGATTCGTGGCTGTCCGCCGCTTCCTTCCAGGAGACCACGCGCGTCCTCACGGATGCGGCCATCGAAGGCAAGACGGATCACCTGGATGGCCTCAAGGAGAATGTCATCATCGGCAAGCCCATCCCTGCGGGTACCGGCCTCAACCGCTATCGTGATGTGCGCCTCACCTACAAGGGTGCTCCTATCCAGAAGAATGCGGAGAAGGGCGAGGCTCTGCCGGAGTACGCACCGGATGCTCTGCGTGAGATAGAGGAGCTCATCCCCCAGCGCGATGAATTCATGCTGGATGGCGAGTACTTCGGCGGCTCCTATGGTGGCTACCTGAACGGCTTCGCACGGATGCACGCAGGTCACAACCTGTCTGAGGAAGAGGCGCGCCTCTACATCCTGGATGACTTGGGAGTCTCTCAGCGCTGGGCAAACAAGTTCTCCGAAGCGGGCATCGAGACGGTGGCGAACCTGATCGGCCACACTGAAGATGACCTGCTGCGCATCGAGGGCATCGGCGGCAAGGCCATGGAAGAGTTGAAGGCAGGGCTCAAGGAGCATAACCTGCTCCATGTGATAGAAGATGACCTGACTGCCTCTTCTGACGACATGTCCCAATTGCTGGATATGGTGTTCTCTCCTGATGACACCATCCTCATCGGCGGGGACGAGCCGCCGAGCTTCAGCACTGATGGTGAAGAGATGCTGGGTGAATCCCTGCCCCCGCGCTCCTACAAGCGCAACTTGGAGGAGTTGGATGCGCTCCTGGGTTCTGTGGGCGGCCTGGGTGAGCTGGGGATCTCCATCACGGATGTGGATGATGACAGTTCAGAATCCGCTGATGAGAGCCAAGACGAGTAACGTATAATCCTGGACACGATGACCATGAGAGAAGGAGCATTTCCCATGAAGCTGTCAAAGAAGCTCGTTGCCGTGATCTCTGCGGGCGTGCTGGCCAGTGCGCTGTTCGCAGTGACTGGCTGCTCATCTGCAGAGGATGCTGCGCCGGTTGAGAAGACCACCCAAGAGCTCAACGCTCAAGACCTGGAGGTCTCGGAAGTGGGCTATACGGTCCTGCCGGATCAGACGGTCAGCTACGCCTTCACCGTTGAGAACCCCAACGAGGGTTGGGTTGCCAATAGCGTCACCTTCACCATCGAAGGCTATAGCGAAGACGGCGTGATGCTGATCGGTGGCGGTGAGACGCTGCAGGAGGTCTATCCGGGCATCACCACCGCAGCCGCGGGTACCTCGTATCTGTCTGATACCACGACTCCCATCGCCCGCTTCGAGGTGAAGCCGCTGATGGAATACGTCAACTGGACATCTACCAAGGAGACCCCGGAAGAGCTGAACAGCACCTTCCAGCTGTCTGAGACCGAGGTCACTGAAGAGAACGGCACCATGACCATCACGGGTGACATCTCCGCTGATCTGGGCCCGACGGATTCCTCTGACGCTACGGCATCTCTGGACAACCGCAAGGATGCCCACGTGGTAGCCATCCTGCGCGACGCCGATGGCAACATCCTCTGCGGTGGCACGGCCATGAGCATCATGCTGGACCCGTCCATGACCCCCATCATCACCGGGGCTACCGAAGGGGCAGTGCCGGGCACGTTGGATGAGAACGGCAATCCGGTCGAGTCTGAGAATGCTGAGCCCTCTGAGGGTGAAGAGGCACCTGCTGAAGGTGAGGAGCAGGCTCAGGAAGAGAACAATGTGGCCACCACCACCTACACCATCACCATTCCCGGTATCGTGCAGTACGCCACGATCAGCGTCTACGCTACTCCGGGCATCTAAACAGATCCTTCCAATCGGATCTTCTGAGAAGGGGCGGACTGCTGTCCGCCCCTTCTTCATTATTCGGCCATGGAGCGCTTGAGGGCGATCACCTGATCTAGGGCATGGTGCGCTGGGGCATCGGTGCCGCAGCCGATGATCTGAGCTGCCAAGATAGCTGCGTTCTTCGCACCATTGATGGCCACGGTGGCTACGGGCACGCCGCTGGGCATCTGTACCATGGAAAGCAGTGAATCCAAACCCCCCAGATCGCTGGTCTTCATGGGCACCGCGATCACCGGCAACGGCGTGAAGGCGGCTACCACCCCTCCCAGATGCGCCGCTTTCCCGGCAGCTGCGATGATGACCCGCAATCCCCGCCCCCGTGCGCTCTCAGCCCACTCATGGACCACGTCAGGCTTGCGATGAGCGCTCGCCACCTTCAGATCGTAAGGGATGCCGAACTCCTCCAGCTGCTTCATGCAGGCTTCCATGACGGGCATGTCAGACTCTGAACCCATGATGATGCCTACGATAGGGGCTTCGCTCGCATTCGCCATAATGCGCTCCTCCTTGGTCGTGAATGGATGAGGGTCATTGTACCGCCCGGGCCGAGCCCTTCGGTGATATACCGGGGGAGCGCTTTTCGGCTAGAGGTGTTACCCCTTCAGCAGATGCTGGGTCACGAAGCCTGCCAGCATGAGCCCTGCCACCGGCGGCATGTAGGAGTAGGTCCCCAGTTCCGTCTTCTCGCTCCGGGCCGCCCCTTCCTCAGGTCTCACCTTCGCAGGTCGTTCCGTGGAATACAGCACATCCACATCCCCGAGCGAGCGAGAGCGGAAGATCTTCCGCAGCTCTCGGCAGAAGGGGCACCCTTTCGTTTCGAACAGCTTCGCGAACCGCAGAGCTGTGGGGTCTGACCGGTTCGCCATGCCCATGGCGGAGACGACGGGGATTCCTTGGGAGAGGGAATAGCGGGCGATAGCCGCCTTTGCGGTCAAGGTGTCTACGGCATCCACGATGATGTCCGGCTGGGCGAAGGGCTCCAGCAGCTCCTCGATGGTCTCTTCTAGAACGAAGGCAAAGAGCGCATCCACGTGAGCATCGGGGTTGATATCCTGGGCCATCTTCGCCATCACATCCACCTTGCGCTGGCCCACCGTGCTCAAGAAGGCAATGGCTTGGCGGTTGATGTTGCTGGGGTCCACTACGTCCTTATCGACGAAGAGGAAGCTGCCTATCCCGGTGCGTACCAAGGATTCCGCGCAGGCAGACCCCACCCCGCCCAGCCCGATGACGGCCACCCGGGCTTGGGTCAGCCGCTTCAGACCCTCATCGCCCAACAGGCGCCGGGTGCGGGACAGGCTCTCTTCGGTAGTGGTGTTCATGGAAAAGATTCTAGCCCATTGGCCCCATTGATATAGAATACGCCCATGCAGAATGAATCCCAGATCGGCCGGACGCTCACCGCCCTGGCCGCCACTATCGAAGCCCGGCGTACTGCCACGGATGAGAGCTATACCCATCAGTTGCTGGAAGGCCGGTTGGACACCCTCCTCAAGAAGGTAGGAGAGGAATCTTTGGAAACCTGTCTGGCTGCCAAGGAGACGCAGCTTGCTGCAGGCGGTACCGATCAACCAACCCAGCGGGATCATCTTCGCTATGAAGCGGCAGACCTGGTGTATCACCTGATGGTGCTCTTGGCCCGTTTCGACATCGCGCAAGATGAGCTGGCAGCGGAGCTCAATGCCCGCATGACACCGGAAGAGCGGCCCCAAGGTGCGCCGGTCATCCAACAAGATCACATCAACAGAGGGAGATAGCATGGCTAGGATGTTCGGGACCGACGGTGTGCGCGGTGTTGCCAACACAGAGCTCACGAATCAGATCGCCTATCGGTTGGGGCAGGCCGCTGTGGTCTTCCTGGGCAAGACCATCGTCGTGGGCAAGGACACACGCCTGTCCGGAGACATGCTGGAAGCAGCTATGGTGGCAGGTATCGAGAGCGCGGGCGGTACGGCGCTGTTGACGGGGGTCATCCCCACACCGGCCGTGGCATTGCTGGTGCGTCGCCTAGCGGCAGCGGGTGGTGCCGTCATCTCAGCCTCCCATAACCCTCCGGAGTACAACGGCATCAAGCTCTTCGACGGGAAGGGCTTCAAGCTGCCGGATGCCATGGAAGACAAGATAGAGGAATTCGTTCGCGCGGGCGGTCTGGAAGGCTCCGAAGAGGAGACGCCATCCGGTTCAGACCTAGGCTTCACGGTGCAGCTGAAGGACGCGCAGGAGATATACATCACCCACGCGGTCGACTCTGTCCGTGACCAGGGCATCACCTTCGAGGGCATGACCATCGCTATAGATACGGGCCATGGTGCATCTTCGGAGACCAGCCCGGAGGCCCTGCGCCGCCTGGGGGCAGACGTCCATGTGATCAATGATGACTATGATGGCTTCGACATCAACGTCAACTGCGGCTCTACCCATCTTGAGCCTGTGAAGGACCTGGTGCGCGAGGCGAAGGCGGACATCGGCATCGCCCATGATGGGGATGCCGACCGGGTGATGCTCGTCTCTCCCACCGGAGCTGAGATAGACGGGGATGTCATCGAAGCGGTCTGCGCCCTTGATATGAAGGAGCGTGGCTGCTTGGCGAATGATACGGCGGTCACCACCGTCATGTGCAATCTTGGATTCGTCCATGCCATGCGCGACGCAGGCATCACTGTGGTGCAAACGAAAGTGGGAGACCGCTACGTGCTGGAGGAGATGCGTGAACACGGTCATTCCATCGGCGGCGAGCAGTCCGGTCACATGATCTTGCTTGAGCATAACTCTACAGGGGATGGCCTCATGACCGCCGTCCAGTTCATCGCTGCGGTGAAACGGAGCGGCAAGACGGTGGAAGAGGCGGCCAGCGTGGTGCAGAAGTTCCCTCAGGAGCTCATCAACGTGCGCGTGGCCGACAAGGCTGCCGTCATGGCGAATGACCAGGTGAAGGCGGCGGTCCGCGCAGCCGAAGAGGCTTTGGGTGACGACGGTCGCGTGCTCTTGCGCCCTTCAGGTACCGAACCGGTGATCCGGGTCATGGTGGAGGCGAAGGACGATGACGCCGCTCGCACCCACGCCGAGACCATCGCGGAGGTCATCCGCACCCTCTAGGATCCTCTCAAGTCAGAGAACGCAACGTATTCGCACGGGCAGGCACGAGATAGGGCCTGCCCTTCTTGCTGTTCAGAGCATCGTTTCCGTAAGCTTCTAGGGTCAGAGCGCTCCCTTCGCTCGCATGGTGCAGCCTCTGTGCGAAGCTGGGCAGATCCAACTCGATATCACGCTGGTTTCGTGCAAAGCAAGGCAGATCCATGGCGGATATTTGAAGATATTTATATGTTGCATTTCGTCCTATCGTGCTATAGATTATCATCATTCTATGAGATGAAGCTATGCATATGCAGCACGAGGGGGTGTCATGAGGAATATCTGCACTCAAGAAAGACAGGCTTCCGGGCGCTTCCCTCAGCCTGGATCCCAGAAACCAAAAGGCCTCAAGCGCGGATATATCCTCAAAGGCAAGTACGAGATCCTTGCACTCATCGGCGAAGGAGGCATGAGCCGGGTCTACCTAGCGCGGGATATGGAATTGCCCAACAAACAGTGGGCGGTCAAAGAGGTGGATCGCTTCGCTACTGATCCGGCAGGCCGCCCTATCGAGCAAACCCTGACCAGCGAAGCCGATCTCCTTTCAAAGCTCCAGCATCCGGCCATCGTGGGCATCGTTGACATCGAGAAGACCGCAGATCGCATCTATGTGGTCATGGATCATGTGGAAGGGGAATCCCTCGACAAGATCGTCCAGAAGCGGGGGCCGCAGAAAGAAGAGGATGTCCAAGCTTGGATGCTCCAGATCTGCGATGCCCTCAGCTATCTCCATCGGCAAGATCCGCCCATCATCTATCGAGACATGAAGCCGAACAACATCATGCTCCATCCGGATGGGTATGTGAAGCTGATCGATCTCGGGGTGGCCCGGGAATACAAAGAGGAGCAGCGGCAGGATACCGTGGCCTTCGGCACTACGGGATACGCGGCTCCGGAGCAGTATGGCAAAGCGCAAACGGACGAGCGGGCTGATATCTATGGCCTGGGAGCTACTCTTTGGCATCTGCTCGGGGGCACTCCTCCGCCGGTGGAGTTCCCGCTTCCTGACGTGCGCGAGCTCAACCCTTCTGTGGGCGAGGGGTTCGCCGATGTCGTCATCCCGCGGTGCACCGAGCTATCCCGGGGAAGTCGCTACCAAAGCTGTGCAGAGCTCGCGGCTGATCTGGAGGTCTACCCAGAGCTCACGCGGGCCTACAAGGCAACCCAGCGCCATCGGGTCATCGCCTTCGGAACAGCGGCTGTCCTGGCCGTCCTCCTGCTCATCGCAGGGTTCGCCTGCTTGGGGATCAGAGAGGCCCTGGTTACGCAAAGCTATCGCTACCATATGGATGTAGCAGACGCGAACGTTCAAACTGATCCGTTGGGGGCGCAAGAGGAATACCTTGCAGCCATCAGAGAATGCCCCGATGCCGTCGATGCCTATAAGGGGCTCATCGACAGCTATAAGCTAGATGGCCAATTCACTCCCGAAGAGAAGCAGCAGTTCGATGAGGCCTATCATGAGAACCTCATTGCCCTTCAGGCCTCCCCGCGCTTCTCTGAGCTTTCCTATGAGCTTGGGCGGTTGTATTGGTACTTCTATCGCTACGGTCAAACGGGCACCTATGAGGATAACCAGATCACGCGCATCAAGGCCTCTTCGGATCACTTCGCCAACGCCGCCCAGGACGCCTCCTTCGATCATCATGCAACCGCCCAGGATCACGCCACCATCGCTGCGTTCGTCGCGGGGATAGACGCTGCGGTGATGCAGGGGGATGAAGACGAAGAGCTCTACCGGGGTCTCTGGGAAAGCCTGGAATCCCTTGCCGGGTGCATCGAGCAGGAGCCTCTTGAGATCGTGCAGCTGGATAGCTGCGTGCTCATCGCGAACTCCCTTGAGGCGTATCTGAGCAAGTTCAAGAGCATCGGGGGCGTGAGCGAAGAGGCTATGACGGCCTTAGCACGGAGCGTCGGCGATCAGCTTTCAGCCTTAGAGCTCACGACGGAGGCGAACGAGCAGCTTCGGAACCAGACGCTTGAGCGCCTTTGGAACGAGACAGCCATGAAGATGGCCACAGCCTATGCAGGCGTTGCGGCTGAAGAGGGCAGGTGATGACATGGAAGGGTTCCTCTTTGGGGCGGCGGTGGTCTGCTTCGTGCTCGCCGGATGCGCTGCGGTGGTCGCAGCCATCCTCTTCGTGAAGCTCAACGTTGCCTACGCCATCCGCTTCCTGCGCCATAGGCCAGCGAAGGCTCCACAGAGGCAAAGGTCTGAAGGCGGGTACCGTAAGGCAGAGAGCGTGGCTTTCCCAGAAGAGGATGAGGACGCACCCACCTGCATCCTGCCTGAAGAAGAGAGTGAAAGAGCCACAGAGAGCATAGCGGCTCAAGGATACGGGAAGGGGCTGTAGGATGGTCGGGTCAAGGAGCATGGTCTGCAAAGGTGTCACTTTGCTGTTAGCTGTTTGCATGGTCGCCTTCCTCTGGCCAATGACACCAGGCCTGGGGGCTGAAGAGGCTCAGGCGGGTACAGATGAAGGGTTGGTCAAGGGTTCGGCTGGGAGCGAGCAAGAAGGTCTGGGGACAGGGCAGACACCTGAAGAGACACCTGAAGAGCCATCGAAGACGGTGCTCGATGACCTTGCCGTTGGCTCGCTTGCGTTCAGGATAGATGAGAACATCCAAGAAGCTCACGGAAGGGCTGCGGTAGAAGCAGCCATCAAGGAGCATCCTGGTTTCGACCAAGCTGATATCAAGGATAGCGAGGAAGGGATCCTCGGTTCCTTCTCCTGGGAGGGCTACCCGCTCTCTTTTGCATCCGCAGCAGCAACCGGCTTTTCGGTGGATATCTCATTCACGTTGAGCGAGGGTCTGAGCAAGAAGTACGAACTCGCGGATCCTCCTTCGCAGATATGGGTCGAACCCATATCCTCTTGCCAGGCGCCGGAGGGGTTGCTCTCTCAGGGAGCTGGAAAGGACAGCTGGACGAATGCTGAGACCATCACGGCATCCTATCCAGGCTGGAAGCTGGCCAAGCAGGTCGATGGCCCCTTCCAGGATTCCGTGACGATGAATAGTGCCGAAGGATCCTATAGTGATGGGGTTCTCTATGCCCTCGATGGTGATGGCGTGGTCACCAAGGTCATCGATATCAGCTACAACATCGACCGAACCGCACCGGTGATCACAGCGTTCTCGGTTGAGGGAGAGCACCGGGATGAGGGCCCCTTCTGGTTCTTCAAGACGAGTGCTCGGGTCACCGTGAGCGTCGTGGATCCGTCCGCCCCCGAACACAGCAGAGAAGCTCCTCGGCCAACCGATCAGATGCCCCAATCGAAGGTCGCGGGGTTGTCAGAGCGGGATGCGCGGATCGAATATCGGGATAGCGTCTCCGGTCAGACCCACGTCAAGGACGGTATCACCATCTCAGGTGAGGATAACGAGCAGGGCATCATGGAGTTCGTCCTTGACGGAGACCAAGATACCGCCGTTGATTCCTATAGAGCCTACGTCGAGGACAAAGCAGGGAACAAGGCAGATCCTGCTATGGCGGGAGCCAAGGAGATCCCACCTGAGGTCATGGCTCTCGTGACGGATGCCACCGCGCCGCAGCTCTCGGTCACCTTCGATGGGGAAGCTATCCCAGAAGGGGGCTACCTCAGCGAAGGCTGCACGGCAACGTTCAAGGTCACCGAACCCCATTTTCGCTACATCAAAGACTATGATCCGGATCAGGCCATCGCATCCATCACCGAAGATGATCAGACCCACGTCTACAAAGCCAAGGACTTTCAGCGGGGAGAAGATGGTGACTGGTATGCTTTCTATGACCTCTTCGCAGATGCTCATTACAACATCAGGGCACAGGTCACGGATCTGGTCGGGAGATCATCAGAGCTCTTCTTCACAGAGTTCACGATGGATCGGACGGCCCCCGTCGTTTCGGTGACCTTTGATAACGATGATGCTCAGAATGGCATCTATTACCAAGCACCGCGCACTGCCACTATTTCGGTGAGAGAGCGCAACTTCTCAGCGGCTCTCATATCCATCCAGCCTGTTGCTCAGGCTGACAAGGGAACGGATGCTGCTCCTCCCCACCTGAGTCCATGGACGAGCGAAGGCGAAGATCACATTTGCACCGTCTTCTTTTCAGGGCCTGGGATCTATAGCATGGTCGTGGAAGGGGCTGATATGGCTGGTAATCCCCTTCCTCCCGTGAACGTTCCGGAATTCATCATCGATAGCGAAGCACCTCAGGTCACTGTTCAGGTTGGTGGCGATCTGGATGCCTCGCGCCATGCTTACCGGGGTCCGTGCGAGGTGGCAGTAACCATTGCCGATGTTCATATCGATCCTGGCTCCACTACAGAGATCCAGCCTGTGGGGATGGGTTCCGCTGCGAATCCTTATCAGCTGGTCTCTTCCCTCTCTGAGACAGAGTTGTTCCTCTTTGGCGAAAGTCCAGCCACTGAACCCGAGCATGATGATATCTATCAGATCGAAGTCCATGCTCAAGACATGGCGGGAAACGTCACCACGAAGACCATCGCTTGGTCTGTGAATCGGTTCGGGTCTACCTATGCTTTGGATGATGAGACCCGGGCCATGGTGGACCAAGGGTATCTCCGGTCGGAAGAGGTGCAGGACATACGCATAACCGAAGTGAATCCCAGCGGCATCGATGAAGATGGGGTGATGGTGTCCCTTGCCAAAGGACCTACCAATCGCACTCTCATGCAGGGAGCGGATTACTTCCTTGCTGCCAAGGGCGCTTCGGGGTGGCCTGCCTACGAATACGTGATCCCCAAGAGCACCTTCGCTGCTGACGGTACGTATCAGGTCACGCTGCACTCTACCGATGAAGCAGGGAATGCCTCCATGAATACCCTGAATGGCAAGAGCGCGGACAGGGTAGAGCCCCTAGAGGTGCGGTTCGCCGTAGACGATACAGCGCCGCTCATCTCCTTCAGCGGATGCGCCGAGCGTGCCTACCCCGATAGCTTCCATGAAGTGGGATTCGACGTGGAGGATAACGGCAAGCTCCATCATGCTCGCGTGCTCGTCAACGGTCAGGAAGAGAAGATGCTGGATGCCGAAGCCCTTGCAGATCCCGACGAACGGAAGATCATCATCTATGAGGATGCCCATGACCAGGTCGTCACGGTGGAAGCCTACGACTGGGCGGGCAATAGGGAAATACAAGATTCCCCTGCCCTCTTCGTGAACCCCGATCCTTGGATCCGATGGACAGCAGACCCCTTCCTCATGTCCTGGGCGATCCTTGGAGCCATCGCATCAGGGATGGCCGTCCTCTTCCTGGGATGGTTGCGTACTCGAAAGAAGGAATAGCAAGGCAGAGGGCCTTGTTCATCAAGAGAAAGGAATCAGTATGGCGAATATCCGGATCAGTCCCGACACGATGCGAGGTCGAGCGAACGAATTCCGCAATGAAGCCTCCAAGATCGGCGAGTCCATCTCATCTATGGATCGCCTCCTAGGCCAACTCCAGGAAGAATGGGAAGGCGAGGCAAGCCGGTCCTATGCTGACCGCTACACCTCTGAGCTCAAGCCGGGCTTCCAGAAGGCTCAAGAGATGGTGAATGAGATCGCCCAGGCCCTGGATAGGACGGCTCAGGAGATGCAGGATATGGATCAGCGCATTGCTTCGGGCTTCCGAGGTTAGACCACCCCTTTGCCCATGCTCATCACCATCCAGTCAAACGAACGCACTCATCTGGCCTCTCTTCCTGATGAGGCCCATGGCGCCCATTGGATCCAAGACGCAGATGGAACCAGGATCGTCTTCGCTGAGGCAGTCGAAACGGGTTGGGGCATAGTCCCGGCAGAGGGTCTCGGATTCTCGGGAGCATCCTCGCAAGAGCGTCTTATCGTGCCGTTCGGAGAATCCATGCGCTTTTCAGTGGAAGGGGAGGATGGCCAATGGATGCTCCTTGGCCGTCCCTCCTTGAAGGGAGACAAGACCACGCGCATCATCGGATTCTCTCAAGAGATGAAGCTGACCATCGGGCGTGCTGCTGACAACACCATCAGCTATCCTTCTCCGTTCGTTTCTTCTCGTCACGCTAAGCTCGTATTCCGGGGCGGGGCGTTCTCCCTTACAGACACAGGGTCTTCGAATGGCGTGTTCCTCAATGGCTATCGTCTGCAACAACATATTCCCATCAGCCTTCATAGTGGTGACGTGATCACTCTCTGGGGACTGCGCATCACCATCGGCCATAAGCTCATCTCCCTGAATGACCCAGAAGACAGCGTGGATATCGAAGAGGGTCCAGGCATGGTGGCCTTCGAGCCTCCCTTGGCAATGCCGGATAGGCATCGGCCTGTTCCTCAGAAAAGCCATTTCTATCCTGCCTTGCGTTTCGCCCGTTCCATCGAGCCTAAAGGGTTCGCCCTGTGCGTGCCTCCCCAACCGGAACCTGAGGACAGCACGCCCATCGGTCTGCGCATTGGTCCCTCACTGGTCATGGCGATGACCTCCGTTCTCTCCGCCAGTGTCTCAGTCCTGTTCATCTCTGAGCAGGGTGGCAGTCCCCTCCGGGCGCTTCCTCTGTTCGCCATGGCGGTAGCTATGATGGCAGGGAGCATCCTCTGGCCTTTTCTGAATAGACGCTATCAGCGCAAGCAGCGCCAGCGAGGGGAGACGCAGCGGCGAAGCGCTTATTCGCAGTACCTGGGAAGGGTGCGCTCTGAGCTTCAACGGGAATCTCAGCTGCAGAAGGACATCCTGTACGAGAACCGGCTCTCACCCCAGGCTTGTTTGGAGGTTGCCTCGAAGCAAGATCAGCGCTTCCTTTCGCGGACATCCTTGCATGAGGATCATCTGGAGGTTCGCCTCGGTCGTGGAGATCTGCCCCTTGAGGTTGACCTTCGCTTCCCTGAGATCGGTTTCAGTCTCCAGGAAGATGATCTCCAAGATGCCGTGAGGGCTTTTGCTCACGAGGCTCACATCTTGAGAGATATACCCCTCGGACATTCACTGATAGCGAATCCGGTCATCGGCATCGTAGGGAGCCGCTCTTTCGCAGATGGTTTCTTACGGAACATCCTCATCCAGCTCTGCGCCCTCCATTCCTATCGGGATGTGAAGATCGTCATCCTGGCTGACGGAACAACGGCCTCGTCTTGGGCATTCGCGCGGTACCTCCCCCACCTCTTCTCTGATGACAAAAGCGTTCGCTTCTTCTCGTCATCCTTGGAGGAGGCGAATGCTTTGGGCATGTTCTTGAGGAAGCTGTTGGAGGATCGTCTGAGCACCGAGGGTTTCGATGCCCGAGAAGCCAAGCCCTATGTGGTCTTGCTCTGTCCCTCGAAGGCTCTGTATGACCGAGCGCAGATCGTGAAGGACATCCTTGCTGTCAAACAGAACAAGGGCTTCACAGTGATCGCCTGTGGGCGGCATTGCCATGAACTCCCTCCCCAATGCCGCACTATCATAGAAGAGAGCGAAGAGGGTGCTTGCCTGTTGGATCGGGATGACCCTACGGGTACCCGCAAGTCCTTCATGCCGGATCCGCCCATCTCCCTTGATCAGGCCCGGGTCTTCGCTCTGGATGTGGCGAAGGCTCGCCTCGATGTTCCTGGGGGCGTCGAGCAGCTTCCGGAGAAACTCTCCTTCTTGCAGATGCTCGGCGTGGCCAACGTCGATCATCTGAACGTAGCTGACCGATGGAGACGGAACAATGCTTCGAATGCCCTAGCATGTCCTTTGGGGGTAGATGCTGCAGGAGATCCCTTCCTGCTCGATCTGCATGAGGATGCCCATGGGCCTCACGGGCTCATCGCTGGCACCACGGGTTCCGGCAAATCGGAGCTCATCATCACCTATGTGCTGTCCATGGCGCTTAGCTACTCACCTGATGAAGTGGCTTTCGTTCTGATCGACTACAAAGGCGGTGGCCTTGCCAGGGCCTTTGACAACGACCGTTTCAAGCTTCCCCATGTTGCCGGGACGGTCACCAATCTGGACGGCCCGGCTATCGCCCGCAGCCTCGCTTCTCTCCAGAGCGAATTGCGTCGACGTCAGCGGCTCTTCAATGAGGCGCGGGAGATGATCGGGGGAGATACTGTCGATATCTATCGGTATCTAGACCTCTTCCGCCAGGGGAGGATGTCTGAGCCTTGCCCACATCTCATCGTGATAGCTGATGAGTTCGCAGAGCTCAAGCAGCAGGAACCAGGATTCATGGATGAGCTGATCTCTGCATCCCGTATCGGTCGTTCTCTGGGGGTGCATCTTCTCTTGGCCACCCAGAAGCCTAGTGGGGTGGTCAATGAGCAGATCTGGTCGAACGCTCGCTTCAAGATCGCGCTCAAGGTGGCTGATGCGGCCGACTCCCAGGAGGTCATCAGGCGGCCAGACGCGGCTGGCATCACCCAGCCAGGTCGGTTCTTCTTGGCGGTGGGTTACAACGAACGCTTCTGCCAAGGACAGTCGGCCTACTCTGGGGCGCCCTATGAGCCAGATCAGGATCCTTGCGCTCCACACGACCAAGGGGTGAGCTATATCTCGTCCACGGGAAGGACGCTCCTCTCCGTGAAGCTGCCATCAGAACATGCGGGACGGTCTTCCGCCCCTCAGCTCGTTGCTGTGGCGGAGCACCTTGTGCGGGTGGCCGCAGATCAGGGCGTTTGCGCTCAACCCCTTTGGCTGCCACCCCTTCCTTCCCATATCAGCCTGAGGGAGATAGAGCAGCGCTTCTCGCGGGCAAGCGCCGATGGATTCTCTCTTGAGCCGGTCGTAGGCGTCTACGACGATCCGGCCCATCAATCCCAAGGGGCTCTGACGCTTCCGCTCACGAGGGAGGGGAATGCTCTCATCTATGGCGGTGCTGATGCGGGGGTAGAGCAGATCCTCCGGGCACTGCTCTTCTCTGCCCTAAGCCAGCATTCAGCACAGACGCTTCATGCCTACCTCCTCGACCTGGGCAGCCAGTCCCTGCTCGCTTTCGCCGGAGCGCCTCACGTGGGAGATGTCATGACCCTAGAAGATGGAGAGAAGGTCGAACGCTTCTTCGGGGTTATGCAAGGCCTCATGGCGGAGAGGCGTGCGCGGTTCGCTGCCCATGGCGGCTCGTTCGCTCGCTCTTGCGAAAAGAGCGAAGGCTGCCCGGCCATCCTCGTCGTCATCAACGGTCTCGCTGCTTTTTCGGATGCTTTCCCTGACCTGGAGGAAGAACTGATCGGCCTTGTTCGCGGGTCGGTGCAGGTTGGCATCTTCATCGTTGCAGTGGGAGAGACGCCTGGCTCTGTGCGCATGCGGCTGAAAAGCTATTTCAGGCAGATCGTCGCTTGCAACCTCCCGGACCCCTCTGATCTCATCATGCTCTTCGGTTCCCTCCAGGGTGCTCCTCGGCCCCATGGTTATGGGCGCGGCCTAGCCAAAGTGCATGATGTCCTCTGCGTATTCCAAGCAGCCTCGCTCTGTTCTGAGTCGGAGAACGAATACGACACCATCGTCCGAGCATGTGCCGCTTGGGCTCAAGGGCAAGGGAGCGTAGCTCCTTCCATCCCCGTCCCGCCTGACAAGGTCACCCTTGACATGCTTTTGGGTGCCCGGGTGCGCTCGGGAGAGGAACCCTATGGCCTCCTCCACACCACGCTCAGTTGGGCTACCTTCAACTTCGAGGAAACCCCTCTTGCTCGAGTGGTCTACCTGAAGGTCAAGACGGGCGCACCGTTCATCGTCGGGTTGGTGGAAGCGTGGGTACGGCGAAGTAGTCGGGATATCGTCCTTTTGGATCTGGCTCACAGCCTCGATGTTCAACCGCACGGGTGCGCCTTCTCCACGCAAAAGGATGAGTTCGCCCTCTCCTATCTGACTGATCTCATCCTAAGCGGGCCTTGTAAGCCCACAGTCATCCTCATCTCCAACATCATGGGATTCCTCGGTCGCTGCTCTCAGGAGGCGGCATCAGCGTGCAAAGCCTTCCTGAAGGGCTTGGCCCCGGGAGGTGCGGTGGCCGTCATCCTCTTCGATGCTGCCCACGATGTCAGCTACGGCTATGAGGACTGGTTCAAGGTGCACTTGACCAATCGGGATGGGGTCTGGCTCGGTCCTGGCATCGAAGGGCAGAACGCCATCGGCATCTCCTATGACCGCAACCTGCTCCCTGATTCAAAGATGGGAACAGGCAAAGGCTATGTGGTGGAAGGCGGCTCATGCCGTCTCTTCCAGGGAATGACAGCGTCTGAGGAAAGGAGCTCAGATTGATCGAAGCGCCTGAATACGTGCCGTTGGGGTCGGTGGTATCCCTTAAGGGCAATGAGAAGAAGCTCATGGTGATCGGGCGAGCCCTCATGGTAGGAGATGGGGACGGCAGAGAATACTATGACTATGCTTTCTGCCTGTATCCGGAAGGCATGCTGGGAGATGTCATCGTCTACAGCAACCATGAGAACATCGAGGCCGTGCACTCCAAGGGCTTCCAGGATGAAGAAGATACTCAGGTGCTGAAGCGCATCAGGGAAGCGCTGATCCAAGCAGATACCCCAAAGGCGCAGCTTCGGCCCGTTAGCCTGTGGTAGGCAAGTCATGGGAAGGAGTACATTGCAGACCCGGATCATCAGCCTGCAGCAGGGGATAGCAGACAAGCGAGTGGACATCGGGCTCATCAACGGCAAGCTGGACGCATTGCGGGAGGCGCGCTCCTTCGTCGTGGCTGCCCAGGATGAAGCGGATGCCATCGGGCGCATGCTCTCCTATTTCGCCTTGGCTGGGTGGGCGGGAAACCATGCGAACGCCTTCATGGAAACCGTCGGTTTGGGAGGGCGCGCTTCCTCAGAGGCGAAGCAGCTTTCCGTGCAGTGCGAGGAGCTCATCGGCCAGATAGACACGAAGATGCAGAGCCTCGAAGGAGCGTGTTCTACCCTGAGGTCTGGCATCGTCCAAGATGAGCGCATGCTCGGTCAGGTGCGCATGAGCTTGGCTCGTGCAGAATAGGATCGGTGATGATATGAGCGATATCCAGATCAATATCAACAGGATGACGGAGGTCCACGGTCATATCGAGAGGGCTCGTCATGCTCTGGTGGCCCTCGCTCCGCCCGTCATTCCCGAAGGTTCGGGTTCACCGGCGCTGTCAGCCTTCGCCCATCAGGTGACGGATCTAGTAGAGGTAGTGCGAGCGCTTACGGTTCGCCTTGAATCTGATTCTCGGGCTCTCTTTCATGTAGCCCTTGGCTTCATGGCAACCGATGACATCCTGGCCAAAGCCTATCAGGACAAGATAGGGCCCAGCGTGGGCGCAGGTGAGCGTGGCGCTGATCTGACAGGTGGATTCACCGAAGAGGGGAGGTAGCGTGGGGTACACCATCAAGATGGCTGAGGTGGATGCTGCCTATGACAGCTATGTTGCTTATGGAGACCCGATCTCAGGGACCCTGACCTTAGCCCTGGAGAAGCTGCGAGAAGCGGTACGAGAGCTCACGGTGATGGAAAGCTTTAAGGGTCAGACAGCTGAAGTAGTCAAGAGCTATTTCGGGGATGCCTATCCCCTACTGATAGACCATATCGAATGCCTTGCCGCACAGCTCAAGTCTGACTACGCTGTTCGGTACATGGACCGCTATGCCAACCAGCCCATCGCTGAGGGTGCAGCGGCGGTGCTTCCCGAAGACGAGCTGGAGAGCAAACGGGGCTTGCTGGCCTTTGCCAAGGACAGCCGCGTTCCCTCTATCCAGCAGAACCTGAGCAGAGCGCGGTCTGCCTTGCCCGACGGTATTGCGTTCGCCTTCCCCTCCCCCGTCCGTCTTCAGGCGGCTTTCAATGCGGTCCATGGAGAAGTGGAGCAGCTCAAGAACAGCGTAGGTGCCCTTGAAGAGGAGAGTTCTCGGCTTTTTGGCTCAGAGCCTGGCCAATGGGGACTCTTCGCCCTGCGCCTCAAGAACACCATCCAGTGCAAATGCGTCATGGATATGGTCACCTATGAGCCGGGGCAGTTCTTCACCCATATGGAGACCATCGTCTCAAGGCAGTCCTTCGAAGAGAGCACGGCACATCAACAGGAAGATCAGCAGGGCCTGGTCGCCGCCGAGCGAGCTTGGATAGACCGTCAGCTCCTCCGGGAGGAAGAGGCGTATCGCATGTGCGAAGAGGGGCGCTCCCAATGGGAGCTTGTGGGATTGGGCGCCACGGCGGCGCTTCTGCTCGTCGGCGCTTTCGCGGTGGTCACGGCAGGGGCTCCCGTTGCAGCTCTGGTAGCGGGGGCGGGAGCCCTGAAGACCGGTGCTGATCTTATGGGCCGGATCCAAGACAAGGCATCTGATAGCAGATCAGCGAGCAACGAGGAGTGGGAAGGCAAGGGTGTCTCGGTGGAAGAGGCTGCAGTGGCCATGGGAATCAAGGCCGCAACGAAGGTGGGCGGCAAGCTGTCCACAGGTCCGTCTATCCCTGGCAAGGTCCTGGTGAGC
>CAJUQK010000008.1:0-2757 GCA_910588205.1 uncultured Eggerthellaceae bacterium | reverse complement strand
TGAGCAAGCAGGTGAGAGGCACAGCTTCTCTGGTAGACGCTGCCTCCAGCGGCGTTCAGATCGTGGCGGACTACAACCATGACAAGATGCGCTTGGAAGCCCAGGCGCATCTGAAGAAGGCGGAGGAGCTTCGTTCGCGCAGAGAGATGCTGCAAGCCGCTTGACCTTCGTATTCTGGCCATCACCAAGGAGGTGCCATGAACGACAAGACGCTGATAGCGGTGAAGCTTCCGGCAACAGGGATGACCTACGATTTCTGGGTCTCGGATGACTTGTATATGCAGGAGGTCAGCCAGCTCATCTGCCAGGCTATGGAGACTATCGAACCGGAATTCTTCCGTTATACCGGTCGGCAAACGCTCATCTATGGCCGTACGGGCCAGATCCAAGACCCATCGGCTACGGTGGGGGAGATAGGCTTCGTCGATGGTGATGCCTTCCTCATCGTGTAGGCACTCCCATGAAGATCAAGGTACGGGAGCATCGCAAGGGGGTCCGGATCAGCGGTGAGAGCTCTGGTGATGAAGAGCTTCTCTATACTGAAGCGGAGTGCGCACGGTATGGCGACGCAGATCCATTGCTTCCCTTCTCCTACAAGCAGAAGGGAACCGGGTATCGGTTCGTTTATCAGGCGGGGCTCGCGCGCCCCCTACCGAAGGTCTTGAGCGTCTCGGTCGCCTCAGACCACTTCGAATCCATGCTCATCTCCTTCTCGAGCCTCGCCCGAACCTGTGAGACCCACGGCTTGTCCCTGCAGCGGGTATCCTTCGAAGCGGATCACATCCTCTTCGATCCCGCGCTGTATTCCCTGCGCTTTCTCTATGTGCCCGTTCGCGGTCGAACGGGTTCCCTCTCGAGCCCTCTTGAGGCTCTGAAGCGCCTCGCGAAAGGGGCGAAGCTCAGGGATGAGCGCACGCGATCCCTGGCAGATCAGGTGCTCGATCATGCTCTGCGCAGTCTGCTGTTCTCTTGGGCAGACTATGAGGAGCTCCTTCGGACCCAAGGGGTCTTGGAGGACGGCCGTTGTGGTGGTCCCGCTCTTTCGCCTTCAAGTACACAGGTCCCGCATTCAGGGGACCATCGGGGTGGCTATGGCTTCGATTTCATGGGCGCGCAGAAGCCCACGACACCATCTCACTCGCGGGGGCCCTGCTTGGTCCGCTTGGAGAATGGTGCCGCATGGCCCTTGAAGGAAGGTAGTACGGTGGTGGGCGCTGGTGCGGGATGCGGTCTTCAGCTGCGGGGCCTCAAGGGGCTGAGCAGGAAGCACGTAGCCTTTCAGCTGACCGCCTGCGGATGCAAGCTCATGGACCTGGATTCAACGAATGGTGTGAAGCTGAACGGCAAGCGCATTCCGCCGGGCGTGCCAGTGGCCGTCAGGGAGGGAGACCGCATCCAACTTGCTCGTACGCTCTTCACGGTCCGTGACGTTCCCTGCTAGAATCCTCCCGAACACTCGATCAGAAGGAAAAGGCCATGCTCGCACCCGAAGAACAACTCCATATCATCCGCTCTGGCGCTGCTCAGATCGTTCCTGAAGATGCGCTGCTGAAGAAGCTTCAGCGAGGTGTGCCGCTGAACATCAAGTTGGGGGTTGACCCAACGGCTCCTGACATCCATCTGGGTCACGCCGTCCCCTTGCGGAAGCTGCGCCAGTTCCAGGACTTGGGCCATGAGGTTACTCTCATCATCGGTGACGGTACGGCTATGATCGGAGATCCCTCTGGCCGCAACTCCACCCGTCCCCAGCTCTCGCGCCAACAGATCGATGAGAACGCCCAGACCTACGTGGACCAAGCCTTCAAGGTGTTAGACCCTTCGAAGACCACTCTGCGCTACAACTCCGAATGGATCTTAGGATTGGATATGGAGGGCTTGCTCAAGCTGCTGTCCAACTTCACGGTGGCGCGCATCCTCGAGCGGGATGACTTCCACAACCGCTACACCTCAGGTCAGCCCATCAGCCTCCACGAATTCCTCTATCCGGTCATGCAAGCCTACGATTCTGTGGTCATCAAGGCTGACGTGGAACTGGGCGGCACAGACCAGCTGTTCAACCTGCTGGCGGGGCGTGAGCTCATGGAGAAGCTGGGCATGGAGCCCCAGGTCTGCCTCACGCTGCCGCTCTTGGAAGGCACCGACGGCGTGCGCAAGATGTCGAAGAGCTACGGCAACTACATCGGTCTCACGGACGTGCCTGAAGACATCTTCGGCAAGGTCATGTCCATTCCCGATGAGATCATGGTCAAGTACTTCCGGCTGGCATCGAACCTACCTGTGGATGAGATAGATGAGATCGAGCAGGGGCTGGCGAACGATGTCCTGCATCCGAACAAAGTGAAGCGGCAGCTGGCACGCAATCTGGTGGGGCTCTACTACGACGAGGCAGCGGCCGCAGCAGCCGAAGAGCACTTCGACAAGGTGTTCAAGGCCCATGAGGTGCCCGATGACATCCCCGTCTTCGAAGGGGAGCTCACCTTGAACGATGACGGTCAGGTGTACTTGGCAGCGCTCTTGCATCAGGCAGGCTTGGCAAACAGCGCTGGTGAGGCACGTCGGCTCATAGACGGTGGTGGCATCAAGGTGAATGATGTCCCTGTTCCTGCCAAGCAGTACAACATGGATCCGGCTGATCTGAAGGGGGCTGTCATCAAGGCGGGCAAGCGCAAATTCCTTCAGATCCCGTAAGGTTCATTCGCCCTCCTCATCCCCTCTCAGAAATTTTTTTCAAAAAAGTTTCGGATTCTCGTTGACAAA
>CAJUQK010000007.1 GCA_910588205.1 uncultured Eggerthellaceae bacterium | reverse complement strand
ATTGCCATCGTCCGACCGGAGAAGATGGAAGCGGTGAAGGATGCCTTGATCGCCATCGATGCAAGTGGCATGACCATAAGCCAAGTGCATGGGTGCGGCAATCAGCATGGATGGAAGGAACACTACCGAGGGACGGAGGTGCTCTTGAACATCGTGCCGAAGGTGAAGATCGAGGTGGTCGTCGAGGATGATGAGGCCGATGCAGTCATAGACGCAGTGATGGCCTCTGCACGTACCGGGGAGGTAGGCGATGGGAAGATATTCGTGAGCCCTGTTGAGGAGGTCATTCGCATCCGCACGGGTGAGCGTGGCTCAAGCGCCATCTGACGATGTCCCTCCCTCCTTTTCTTGACGGGCTCCTTGGGCGAGGGGGCCTTTGGGCCAGATGAGACCCTCTGTGTTGTAAAATATCAGGTTCATGTGAATCATCGGTTCGAAAGGCACCCTGGTAAGCATTGATCCTGCAAGCAGAGCATATAGCGAAATCATTCGGCGGTAGAGAGCTGTTCTCGGGGGCATCGTTTCGACTGGAAGCCTATGATCGGCTTGCCCTGGTGGGTCCGAATGGTGCAGGCAAGACCACGATGCTCAATATCATCTCTGGCGAGGAAGAAGCGGATGCGGGCACCATCACACTGGCGAAGGGTGCCCGCGTGGGATACCTCAAGCAGGAGGCCATCGAGATGGGAGAGCGCCCTATCTTCGAGGAGGTCATCTCCTCCCAGGCTGAGATACTGGAGATGGAACAGCGTCTCGCGCAGCTGGAAGCGGAGCTGGGGTCCGACCCTACCGAGAGCGAACTGGCGGAGCTCGGTCGCATCCGTGATGCCTACGAGATGATGGGCGGCTACAGCCTTGAGGCGAAAGTGCGCGCGGTCCTCTTCGGTATCGGATTCGCGGAGGAGGATCTGGGTCGTCTGACCACTGAGTTCTCTGGGGGCTGGCAGATGCGCATCGCGCTGGCGAAGCTGCTCGTGCGCAATCCCGAGGTGCTGCTTCTTGACGAGCCTACCAACCATCTGGACCTAGAATCGGTCAAGTGGCTGGAAGGGTTCTTGCGCACCTATGAGGGCACTGTGATCGTGGTGAGCCATGACCGCGCCTTCATGGATGCCATGGTGGATAACGTGGCTGAGATAGCGAACGGCTCGCTTACCATGTACAAGGGTAACTACTCCGCTTATCTCAAGGCGCGGGATGAGCGCATCGAGCGTTTGCGCGAAGAGCGCAAGGCGCAGCTGGATGAGATGCGCAAGCTAGAGGCGTTCATCGAGCGGTTCCGCTACAAGGCATCCAAGGCCAAGCAGGCACAGGACCGTGTAGGGAAGCTCGAGCGTCTGAAAGCCGACCTCATTGAGATACCTGAAGAGAAGAAGGCCATCCACTTCAACTTCGTGCAGCCTCCGCGCACGGGGGATGAGGTCGTCCGCGTGCGGGGCGTATCGAAGGCATTCGACGACAAACAGGTCTATGACGAGCTCGATCTCACGTTGTATCGCGGCGAGAAGGTGGCGCTCGTGGGTCCCAACGGCGCCGGCAAGTCCACACTGCTCAAGATGGTGGCAGAGGTGCTATCGCCCGATGCGGGTACGATTTCCTATGGCGAGCACGTGAGCCTGACCTACTACGCGCAGCATCAGCTCGAAGAGCTCACGGGTGGGAACACCGTCTTCGAGGAACTGGACCGCGCAGCACCGGGCTGGTCCATCTCGCAGGTGCGCAGCCTGCTGGGCGCATTCCTCTTCAAGGGAGATGACGTGGACAAGCGGGTATCCGTGCTCTCCGGTGGCGAGAAGAGCCGTTTGGCGCTGGCGAAGATGCTGGTGGCTCCCACACCGCTGCTCTGCTTAGACGAGCCTACGAACCACCTTGATATCTCCAGCGCAGATGTGCTGGAGCAGGCGTTGCGGCAGTTTGAGGGAACGATCCTGCTGATCACCCATGACCGCCACCTGATAGAGAGCATCGCGAACAGGGTCATCGAGATAGACAACAGGCAGGTGAGGGATTATCCCGGTGGTTGGGATTACTACCTGTTCAAATCCGGCCAGCAGGCCCCGGGGAAGCCGGAGGGCCATTCGGTGGTCGACGAGCTGTTCTCGGAGGTCGAAGGGGATGGAAGCGCTTCGAAGGGCAAGGGGGCTGATGCGGCAGAGGGTGGGTCCTCCCTCAAGGTGAACCGGGTTAACCACCGCGGTCCTGCTCCGTCATCAGCACGGAAGACCAAGGAGCAGAAGCGCGTTGAAGCAGAAGCGCGTCAGCGCAAGAGTTCTGCCACTAAGGATATCAAGCGCCGCATCCAAGATCTAGAGCAGCAGATGGAGCGGGACAATGCCCGGATGGAAGAGATCTTGACCCTCATGGCCGACCCGGACCTCTACATCAAGGAAGATGCTGCCACCGATATCTTCAAGGAGCATGGTGAGCTCAAGGCCCGCATAGAGGAGAATGAGGCCCTGTGGCTTGCGCTCACGGAGGAGATGGAGAAGATACTGGCCGAGGTGGAGCAATGCTAGAGGAGATCATGTACTACGCCTGCGCCATCATCAGCTTCACGGTGGCGCTGACCGGTCACGAGGTGGCGCACGGTTTCGCCGCCTATAAGCTGGGAGACCCAACGGCCAAGCAGGCGGGGAGGCTGTCCTTGAACCCGTTGAAGCACATAGACCCTTTCGGTACCGTCATCCTGCCGCTCATGCTCATGGTGCTGCACATGCCCATCTTCGGCTACGCGAAGCCGGTGCCCTACAACCCCAGCTACTTCAAGGACCCGCGCAAGGGGGATGCCATCACCGGGTTCGCAGGTCCGGCGGCCAATCTGGTCATGGCTGTCTTGGCTGCGTTGCTCGCTCATGTGGTCTTCGGACTGGCGCCCCATATCCTCCAGAGCCAGGCGGGCTACTTCCTCATGCTCCTGCTGGCTACCTTCACGCTGGTGAACCTCTATCTCATGTTCTTCAACCTGATCCCCATCCCGCCCCTGGACGGCTCTTCCATCATCGCCGTCTTCATTCCAGAACAGTGGCTGCCGAAGTGGTATTCCATTCAGCATTATGCGTTCCCCATATTCATGATCGTCATCATCGTCCTGCCCTACGCGGTGGGGTTCAATCCGTTCTCCTGGTATCTGGATGTGACCGCTGGCAACCTGGGGAACCTGTTGTTCCCCTTCAAGATCTCCTAAAGGAGGCGGGCGCATCCCATGGCGTACAAGGTTAAGACCGATGCCTTCGAGGGCCCCTTTGACCTTCTGCTCTATCTGGTGAGCAAGAAGCGCGTCGATATCGGGGCCATCTCCATCGCGGATATCGCCGATCAGTACCTCTCCGAGGTTGCCCACATGCGCAGCCTGGATCTGGATGTGGCCTCGGACTTCCTCTTGGTGGCCTCCACGCTTCTAGAGATGAAGGCTCGCGCGTTGGTGCCCAAGCCCCGGGAAGAGCTAGATGAGGATGTGGAGGGCCTGCCTCCGGATGCGGCCCGGGAGGTGCTCGCTCAGAAGCTCATCGCCTACAAGCAGTTCAAGAACGCCTCTGAGGAGCTGTATTCCCGCTTCCGTACGGAAGGGAGGATGCATTCCCGCCCCTTCGGTCCAGGACCCGCCTTCGGTGACCTCATGCCGGACTTCCTCAAAGGCGTTACCCTAGAGGATCTGGGGGCGAAGGCTGCCGCGGCCCTGGCGCGCCGGGAGGTGTTCCTGCTGGAGAGCGAGCATATCGCCAGCAAGCCTATTCCTGTGGAAACCTTCGTGCGCAGCATCCATGAGCGCATCGTCACGGATAAGCGCCTTTCCTTCCAAAGCCTCGTGCAAGCCTCTCCCACCCCCCAGGTCATCGTGGTCACCTTCCTGGCAGTGTTGGAGCTCTATAAACGACAGATGGTGCGCTTGGAGCAGCCCGAGGCATTCGGTGATATCGACATCCGCTATATCGAAGGGTCCGGTGCCCTGTTCCTTGAGGAGGACGGCGAATGACGTTCAAAGATGATGCATATCTGAGCTCGGCTTTGGAAGCGCTGCTCTTCGTGAGCGATGAGCCTGTGGCGGCAGCGGTCTTGGCAGAGCAGCTGGAGCTGGAGGGAGCGGAGGTCACGCGGGCGCTGGTCCGCTTGCAGGGGGAGAAGCGCCAAGAGAATGCGGGCATCCAGCTGCGTCAGACGGCCAGTGGCTGGCAATTGGTGACCCATGCGGAGCACCATGAGCTCATCGAGGGCTATGTTCGCTCCTGGGATACGCGGAAGCTCTCGGCTGCTGCCATGGAGACCTTGGCCATCATCGCCTACATGCAACCGGTGACACGGGCCCAGGTGTCCTCGGTTCGCGGCGTCACCTCTGATTCCTCTATCTCCTCGTTGGTGGAGAAAGGACTCGTGCGCGAATTGGGGAGCGCTGACACACCGGGGAATCCCACCCTCTATGGCACCTCCCGGACGTTCTTGGACCAGTTCGGGTTGAAGAGCCTGGACGATATGACCGACCTGGCCGCTTTCGCTCCGGATGAGGAGACCGAGCGGTTGATCCGCGAGCGACTCAACGCCACCCGCGACGAGGCGTCCCTGACAGATGAGGAAGCAGCGCGGTTGGCTGAGCAGATGCTCTACGATGATGACGCTGAAGCGGCCGTTGCAGGCATGGTGGAAGCTCAAGCTCAGCTCTCTGCCGAGGAGCGCCGGGATGGCCTGACCCAGTCAGGGGAGGACGATCCCCTTCAGCAGATGATGCGCCAGGCCCTTGCCTCCACAGCGGGCGTGGTGGAGAAGATCGACTTCGACGAGCTCGTCTTCGACACCGACGATGAGTGAGCAGCGCCTCCAGAAGATCCTGGCCCGGGCGGGCTGCGGGTCTCGTCGCGCTTGTGAGACCTTCTTGGAAGAAGGGCGCGTGAAGGTGAATGGGCAGCGGGCGAAGCTGGGAGACAAGGCTGACCCCGAAACGGATGAGATCCTCTTCGATGGGGTGCCGGTGCGGCCATCCGAGCGGTTCACCCTTGCCCTGAACAAGCCCTGCGGCTATGCCAGCTCTCTGGCAGATTCCCATGCGGAGCACTGCGTCTCTGAGCTCATCCCCCATGATGCGCATCCGTCGCTCTTCCATGTGGGCCGACTGGATGTGGATACCAGCGGCCTTCTGCTGTTCACTACCGATGGCGATCTGGGTAACCGGCTTACGCACCCTTCCCAGGGAGTGGTGAAGACCTATATCGCCCAGGTGCAGGGGGAGTTGGAAGAGGAAGCTCTGGAGAAGCTGCGCCAGGGCGTGCTGCTGGAGGACGGTCTCACTGCTCCGGCTGAAGCCGATCTGGTCCGGTCGTCTGACCTCTCCGTGGTGCGCTTGCGCATCCATGAGGGTCGCAACCGTCAGGTGCGTCGCATGCTGGAAGCGGTCGGGCATCCGGTCATCACTCTTGAGCGCGTGGCTATAGGCGCCTACGAGCTGGCGGGGCTGTCCTTAGGTTCGTGGCGGGAGCTTACCGAAGGGGATCTGGAGCTTCTCTTCGTCCACCCGTAGGTCAACGCGAGGATGGGCTCTCATCCATCGGGTCATTCCATTACAATGGGCGGATATACCCACTTACGAAACGAAGGCACCTACTGATGGAAGACATCCAGACAGCTCCCGCACCATTTCGCAACATTGCCATCGCCGGGCTCGGGTTGATCGGCTCATCCATTGCTGGAGCCATCAGGAAGGCCTATCCGGATGCACGCATCTTCGGTGTCGACACTGATTCCCGCAGCGGCGTGGTGGCTCAGGAGCGCGGTTGGGTAGATGACGCTTGCACGCCCCAGGACGAGGCTTTCGCGCACTTCTTAGCCGACGAAGCCGATCTGCTCATCATCTCCACGCCCGTGGTAGCGGTGGATGACTATTTCGGCTTGGTGCAGCAGACCGGTTTCGAGGGAGTGGTGACGGACACCATCTCTACCAAATCCCACATCTTGGATTCTGCACGGGAGATGCTGGAGGACGGTCAGCGCTACATACCGGGCCACCCCATGGCCGGGTCCGAGGCCAGCGGCATAGACGGTGCGCGCACTGACCTCTTCGAAGGAGCGAACTGGATCCTCTGTCCTGATGAGACCACTGATCCGGATAGCTTCCAGAAGCTCCATGAGCTCATCTGCGGGATAGACGCCCGGGTGGTGTCGTTGCCGCGGGAGAGCCATGACCAAGCGGTGGCCGTGGTGAGCCACGTGCCTCATATGGTGGCCTCCTCCCTCATGCGGTTAGCTTTGGACCATGCCGATGAGAATAACGCCCTCATGCGCCTGGCGGCAGGTGGCTTCAAGGACACCACACGGGTGGCGGCGGGATCACCGGAGCTGTGGTGTGGCATCGCCTTCGACAATGCCGAGGCCCTTTCAGACGGCCTCCATGAGATGGAGGCCATCATCTCTGCCTACGCTCATGCCATCGAAGACCGTGATGCCGAGGGACTGAAGCAGCTCTTGCGCATAGCGGCGGACGCTCGTCGGGAATTGCCGGCTCAGTGGGTGCCCGGCTCCGATAAGCTCCTTGAGGTACGCATACCTATGGTGAACCGTACCGGCGTGGTAGCAGAGGTCACCACCATCGCCAGCTCAGTGGGCTGCAATATCCAATCCATCGAGATAGACCACCTCTCTGAGGGCAACGCCGTCCTCTCCCTCATGCTCACGGATGAGGGAGATGTGGGGCAGCTTTCCTTCCAACTCATCAACGCAGGGTATACTGTATCTTTCAGACCCATCGAGCCTAAGGAGCATGCTCATGTCTGATGCTGTGACCATCAAACCGCTGACCGGCCCGCTTGCGGGGGATGTCCGTGTTCCGGGAGACAAGTCCATATCCCATAGGGCCGTTCTCTTCTCGGCCATGGCCGAAGGGACTTCCCACCTCAAGGGCATCCTTGATTCAGAGGACGTACGGTCATCCATCCAAGCCGTTCGGGCACTGGGGGCGAAGGTGGATCTGCATCCGGCAGAGGACGGCTCCTTGGAAGGAGCTGTTACCGGTTGGGGTGCCCAGGGTCCTTGTCAGCCGGATGCTCCCATAGATTGCGGTAACTCCGGTACCACTGCACGGCTTTTGATGGGCATCTTGGCGCCCTGGGACATCCAGGTCACCATCACGGGGGATGACTCGCTCAAGCGGCGTCCCATGCGGCGTAACACCGCACCTCTCATGAAGATGGGCGTTCAGTTCAAGCCCGCTGAAGCGGACCATCTCCCCATTACGGAGAAGGGCACCTCTCATCTGCGTGCCATCACCTACGATGCGCCCATGGCTTCCGCTCAGCTGAAGACGGCGGTGCTCTTGGCGGGGGTCTATGCGGATGGCAAGACCACCCTGAATGAGCCCGCGCCTTCCCGCAATCACACAGAGCTCATGCTTCCTGAATTCGGCGTGCCCACGACGGCGGGCACTCGGGTTGCCAGCGTCACGGGCCCCCAGGTCATGCATGCTGCCGACCTGAATGTACCGGGGGATCCCTCCTCGGCTGCATTCCTCTGCGCTGCTGCCATCCTCAAGCGCGGCAGCTCCATCCGCATCCAAGACGTCTCTCTGAACCCGGCTCGTATCGGCTTCGTCCGCACGCTGGAGCGCATGGGCGCCGATATAGAGGATGCCCGCGAAGGGGCCGAAGGCAAGGCGCCCTTCGGCATCATCAAGGCCTCCTTCACCGAACGGCTCCATGGCTGCGAGATCCCCGCTCAGCACTTCGCCTCCATTGTGGATGAGGTGCCCATCCTGGCGGTAGTGGCGGCCCATGCGAAGGGGGTCACCGTATTCAAAGGGGCCTCTGAGCTTCGCGTGAAGGAGACAGACCGGCTCCAAGCCATCATCGACGGGCTCGAGCTCATCGGCATAGATGCGTGGGAAGAGGGGGACAACCTCTACATCGAAGGCGACCCGAACCTGGTCGTGCCTGCGGGGGTGACGTTCGACTCCCAGGGTGATCACCGTTTGGCAATGACCTGGGCGGTGTTGGGGATGACCTCTACGGTGCCCGTTACCATCCAGGGGTTCCAGTCCATCGCCATCAGCTATCCAGGTTTTTTGGATGCCATCTCGACTTTGGAGGCATGAGTGATCATCGCGATAGACGGACCGGCCGGTGCCGGTAAATCCAGCGTAGCCAAGGCTTGTGCCAAGAAACTCGGCTTCAAATGCCTAGACACGGGAGCCATGTATCGCTCTGTTGCTTGGTTGGCAGTCCAGGAAGGCGTGGCGCTCGATGATGATGACGCCTTGGGGCAGCTGGCCCGTAGCTGTACCATCGCCTTTCAGCACGAGGCGGGCAATCCCATAGCCCGCGGGGTCAGCATCAATGGCCACGATGTCACGGAAGCCATTCGCACGGCTCAGATAGACAAGGCGGTGAGCCCTGTTTCCGCTGCCGGGCAGGTGCGTGAAGCGCTGGTGGAAGAGCAGCGACGAATAGCCTCGGGGGGAGACTACGTCATAGAGGGCAGGGATATCGGTACGGTGGTATGCCCGGATGCCCAACTCAAGATCTTCCTCACAGCCTCTGATGAAGAGCGTGCCCATCGTCGGGTGCGGCAGAACGCGGATAGGGGCGTGGGCTCCATCGACTACCAGGAGGTGCTGGCTGACATCATCCGGAGGGATGAGGCGGACCAGAACCGCGGGAACTCACCGCTCAAGCCTGCTGATGACGCCCGCGTGATAGATTCTACGGGTACCTATATAGAAGACATCATCGAGAGCATCTGCGTGCTGGCTGCCCTGGTCCAAGAGGGTCAGGAGGCTTGAGGTTCCCATGGGCCTGTTCCTTCCCTACGAGAAGATGTGGGACATGCCCTTAGGGGGTGTGTCCTCTGAGAAGCAGATACCCCATTGGTTCGGGAATCTGGTCTACGGGGTCGTGGGCGGCGTATGCAAGCTTCTGTTCCGTTATCGGGTGGATGGCCGTGAGACGCTGCGCGCCTTCAAGGGCCATTGTGGTGCGGTGGTGGTATGCAACCACACGTCATTCCTTGACGTTGCCTTCATCTACCTCTCTGCGCGGCCGAAGCAGTGGATCCGCCTCATGGGCCGCGAGAGCCTCTTCGACAATGCCCACGGCCTGGTAGGGCAGATCCTCTCTCGGGTGGGAGCGTTCCCGGTCAAACGGGATACCTCTGATAGGATCGCTATCAAGCGAGCTGCCCGCATGCTCAAAGATGATGAGCTCGTGGGCATCCTGCCGGAGGGAACGCGTCGGGGTAAGGGCTCTAAGATCCCCAGCCTCCATGCGGGAGCGGCCTTCATAGCGAAGATGGGCAAGGCTCCCCTGTTGCCCATGACGGTGCGCAATGCAGAATATGTGAAGCAGAAGGGCCAGCGCATTCATTTCCCTAAGATCACGGTGGAATACGGGTCTCCCGTTGTGCTCTCGGATTTCGATTTCTTGCCGAAGGCGGATAGGCTGGAGGGATGCACCTGGTATGCCATGCGGGAATGCTTCGCGCTTTCCCGTCAGATCACCGCTGAAGAGGTGGACATGGTGAGCCTCTTCCCGGAGACCAGAGACTACGCTGAGATCTTCCGCGATAACCCCATCCCCGTGCGCACTCCTGCTGAGGCCATAGCAGCATGCAGGTGATCCTTGCCGAGTTCGCAGGGGCTTGCTACGGAGTCCAGCGAGCCCTGGACATGGTGGACTCTCTCTTAGAAGCGGGCACATCCGTGACCACCTTAGGTCCGCTCATCCATAACCCCCAGGTAGTGCGCAAGCTGGAGTCCCAAGGCGTGCGTGTAGCCGAGGATGTGGATGAGGTGGACAGCGGTACGGTGGTCATCCGCAGCCACGGTGTGACCCCCCAGGTGAAGGAGCGTATCTGTGAGCAGGGATTGGCCATGGCCGATGCCACCTGTCCCCATGTGGCCCGCGCCCAGGCGGCTGCAGCGGAGCTGGCGCAGGAGGGGTGCAGGGTGCTCGTGGTAGGAGAGGCGGGTCATCCGGAAGTGGAAGGGCTTTTGGCCTATGCGAAGGCATGTGGAGCAGCTGCTGATGTGGTGCTGAACCCCAAAGATATCCCTGCTGACCTCTACGAACCGGTAGGCGTAGTGGTCCAGACGACCCAGACCAAGGACAACCTGGAGGATATCCTGAACGCCCTTGAGGCGCGGGGTATCTCCGCAACCGTCAAAGACACCATCTGCTCTGCCACTCGCAAGCGCCAGAAGACGGCAGCGGAGGTGGCGCGCCAAGTGGATGCCATGGTGGTCCTGGGGGGCAAGAACTCCTCCAATACCACACGGCTCTCAGAGATCTGCTCCCAGAGCTGTCCGCGCACCTTCCATGTGGAATCCGCTGCTGAGCTGAGCCGTCTCGATCTGGACGATTGCAAGGTGATCGGCCTCACCGCAGGAGCTTCCACTCCAGAGGACCAGATCGCCGATGTCCGGTCCATCCTGGAGGCGCTGTGAGCCCTGAGAAGGTGCCCCAGGCCGTGATCGCTAGCGTTGACGATGGATCCCCTGCGTCTCGGGCAGGGCTTGAGGCGGGAGATACGGTGCTCGCGATAGATGGTCATCCGGTACGCGATATCTTGGATTGGCAGTGGCTCACCACTGAGGATGAATGCTGCCTGTCCTGCTTGGATCCGAAGGGAAGGCAGGCTGACATCTTCCTTGAGCGCTCCTGGGGGGAGCCTTGGGGCATCAGCTTCGAAGGTGTCATCTTCGATGGGGTGCGCACCTGTCGCAATGCCTGCACCTTCTGCTTCATGCGGCAACTGCCGAAGGGGCTGCGTCGCAGTCTATACCTGCGGGATGATGATTTCCGTTTGAGCTTCCTCTCAGGCAACTTCGCCACCCTCACGAATCTAGGATCGGAAGACATCCAGCGTATCCTCTATCAGCGCTTGAGCCCCTTGCGGGTATCCCTCCATGCTGTGAGCGCTTCGGTACGCGAACAGCTCATGGGCAACCAAGCTTCCCGGGGCCTGGAGAACCTGGAGGCGCTCTTGGCGGGTGGCATCCAGGTGGATGCCCAGATCGTCCTGGTCCCTGGCGTCAATGACGGGGCTGTGTTGGAAGAGACGCTCACCTGGGCCTATGAGCGGCCCGGCATCACTGCTGTGGGTATCGTGCCCCTGGGGTTCACAGACCATCAGGATGCCTTTGGGAAGAGCTTCGATGCCCCTGAAGATGCTCTGGCTGTCTTGGAGCGGGTGCAGCCCTTTCAGTTGAGGGCCAAAGAGGAGCGGGGAGACGCGTGGGTCTTCTGCGCGGATGAATTCTATCTGAGCGCCTACGGGGACGCGGTGCTGGATCATCTCCCGGCCGCTTCCTTCTATGGCGGCTTTCCCCTCTTCGAGGATGGGATCGGCATCGTGCGCAGCTGCGTGGATGAGTGGGAGGCGCCTTCCAGCCAGGAGGGCCTTGCCCAGGTGGCTGCCAGTCTGGAAGCTGCTCATCGTCAGCTAGCATTCCTCTGCGGCCAGGCCATGGAGTCCTATTTCTCGGCAGCATTGACCGCGTCTCCCCTCGCTTCTCAAGCCAGTGCTCTGTTCGTGACCAACCGGTTTTTCGGGGGCAATGTGGACGTGACGGGGCTTTTGGCAGGGGCGGATATGGTCCAAGCCATCCAGGACCATGACGGGGGAGGAGAGTGCATCTATCTGGTGCCGCAGGTGGCGTTCAATGATGATGGGCTCACCGTGGATGGGATGACCTTCAAGGATATCGCGGAGAAGTCAGGCAAGGCCGTAGAGGTGGTGCCCTCCAATCCGTTAGACTGTATCGAACGACTGAAGAGGATGAGCGAGGAAACCAACCCATGGCATTGCCGATGATCGCAGTGGTGGGTCGCCCTAATGTGGGCAAATCCACCTTCGTGAACAAGATAGCCCAGACCAACGATGCCATCGTCCATGAGATGCGCGGTGTCACCCGAGACCGTAGCTACCATGAGGCCGATTGGAACGGTGTGGATTTCATGCTGGTAGATACCGGCGGCATAGAGGTGGGTACCGACGATGACTTTCAGATCTCCATCCGCTCTCAGGCCTACGAGGCGAAGGACCAGGCGGACATCATCCTATTCATGGTGGATGGGCGCACGGGCATGCAAGCAGACGATGAAGAGGTGGCGCGCATCCTGAAGCGCACGGGGAAGCCCGTGTTCCTGCTGGTGAACAAGCTGGACAACCCTGATGCTGAAGGGGATCTCTGGGAATACTACCAGTTGGGACTGGGGGAACCGTGGCCGATCTCCTCGGTCCACGGTCATGGCACAGGGGATCTGCTGGATGCGGTGGTGGAGGCTATTCGGGCCTCAGGCCTGGATGATCAGGAACCCGAAGAGCCTGCGGTCAACATCGCCATCATCGGTCGGCCGAATGCAGGGAAATCATCGCTCACCAATAAGATGACCAAGGGCGAGCGCTCCATCGTGAGCCCGGTGGCTGGTACCACCCGGGATGCAGTGGATACCTTGGTGGAGCATGAAGGGGAGCTCTTCCGCATCGTCGATACGGCTGGGCTGCGCCAGAAGAGCAAGATAACCGAATCTGTGGAGTACTACGGTTTCGTGCGTGCGTTGCGTGCTATAGATCGCGCTGATGTAGCGGTGCTGGTGATCGACGGGACGCTGGGCGTCACCAATGAGGATCAGCGGGTTGCCAACTATGCCGCTGAGCGTGGTTGCGCCTTGGTCATCGTGCTGAACAAGTGGGATATCGTCGAAGGGGCAGAAGCCAAGGAGAAGGTGCGCTTCGACCTGGAGGATGAGCTGGTCTTCGTAAGCTATGCGCCGGTCATCGCCATATCAGCCCTCACTGGTAAGGGGGTGGAGCGGGTCTGGAAAGCCATAGACCAAGCCTACGAAGGCTTCTCGAGCGCGCTTCCCACCGGACGCCTCAACCGTTGGTTGGCAGAGATCCAAGAGACGGGCCATACGGTGACCAAGGGAAAGACGGTCCTGCGCATCAAGTACGTCACCCAAACAGGTACGTGCCCACCGCAGCTCACATTCTTCTGCAACCGCCCTGATGTGGTAACGGATAATTACGAGCGTTTCTTGGAGAACCGCCTGCGCAAAGCCTTCGATCTGACGGGCACGCCTGTGCGCTTCAAGTTCAAGAAGAAGGACTAGCCCATGGATCAGCCACTCATCTGGGCCCTCTTGTTCGTGGGCACGTTCCTTCTGGGCTCTATCCCCTGGGGGGTCATCGTCTCTCGGATAGGCTTCCATAAGGACATCCGCGATGAGGGATCCGGGAACATCGGCGCCACCAATGCCCTGCGCACCATGGGCAAAGCAGGGGGTGCTGCTGTCTTCCTGCTTGATCTTGGCAAGGGTCTTCTAGCGGGGTTTCTGGTCACCCTCTTCACCGAAGGGAGCGTGGCTTTGGCCTTGGGCTTCCTTGGTTGCATTTGGGGTCACATCTTCAGCCCGTGGCTCAAGTTCCGTGGGGGCAAGGGCATATCGGTGGCAGTGGGATACCTGTTCTTCCTCTACGGGCCCCTCTGGGCTTTGATCGAGATAGCCCTCTTCGCGCTCATCGTGGCGCTTTCGCGCTATGTTTCCGCTGGTTCGGTGACGGCTGCCGTTGCCTGCCCCTTCATCGCTCTGTACCTCTTCTGGGGACAGTGGACTACGGTGGGTATCATCGCGCTGGCGGCTCTCACGGTCATCTGGGCCCATCGCTCGAACCTACGTCGCCTCAGACGGGGGACGGAGAGCAAGCTGGGCTCCAAGGCAAAGGAGCGTTCATGAAGGTCTGCGTCATCGGTTCGGGTTCTTGGGGGACGGCGCTCTCCCAGGTGTTGGCGGATGCGGGCTCAGAGGCATCCCTTGTCGTGAGGCGTGAGAGCGTGGCGGAAGGGATCAACCGCAAGCACCGCAACCCGGATTACCTGAAGGACGCTATCCTCTCTCCGCAGGTCACTGCCACTACCTCTATGGCCGAGGCCCTTGCAGGGGCCGAGGCCTGTGTCGTGGTAACGCCTTCTGCGTACCTGCGATCTACCGCCGTCAGCCTGCAGGGCCTCTTACCCGCAGAGCTTCCCGTGGTCATCTGCTCGAAAGGGGTGGAGGCGGGAACAGGGGCTCTTCCGGCAGAGGTATTTGCTGAAGAGCTGGGAAATCCAATCAGGATCGGGGTGCTCTCCGGTCCCACCCACGCCGAAGAGGTGATCCATCGGGTTCCGTCGGGGGCTGTCAGCGCGGCTACCTCGGCAGGTACGGCCCTCTTCTTTCGGAGCCTCTTCGCTACCGACTACTTCCGCACCTATACCTCAGAGGACGTCGTAGGGGTGGAGCTTTGCGGGGCATTCAAGAACGTCATCGCCATAGCGGTGGGCATCGCCTATGGGCTGGGGATGGGGGATGATACCGCAGCTATGCTCATCACTCGCGGTCTGGCTGAGATGAGCCGCATGGTAGAGCAGTGTGGAGGCGAGGCTATCACCTGCCTGGGTTTGGCGGGCTGTGGGGACATGGTGGTCACCTGCACTTCACGCCATTCGCGTAACCGGCGCTTCGGCGAGGATTACATCGCCTGCGGGAAGACCCTGGAGGATTTTGAACGGGATACCCACATGGTGGTGGAAGGAGCCATCGCCTGCAAGACGCTCGAGGTGTTGAGCGAACGGTACGGGGTGGAACTACCCCTGACCGATGCGGTCCGTCAGGTGGTCTGGCAGGGGGCTGATCCTGCGCTGGTAGCTCGCACGTTGCTGGAGCGCCCGCTTAGGGCGGAATTCTAAAGAGGAGGCACCCATGCGCGTATTGGTGGTGAATGCAGGCAGCTCAAGTCTGAAATGCCAGCTCATCGAGACCGATGGCAAGGTGTCGCTCATGCGCTGCTTGGCTGAGAAGGTGGGAACGCCGGATGCTTATATGAACGTATCCTTCACGCCGGAGTTCCATAAGACTACTTACAGTGTTGCGGGTCTGAGCGTCCCAGAATGCTTGCGGAGGCTCCTTGACATCCTTGTAGATGATCCAGAGAGCCCCATCAGCGGCCTGGAGCAGATAGATGCCATCGGCAACCGGGTGGTGGCAGGCGGCGAATATTTCAGCAAGGCGGCTCTCATAGATGATGGTGCCCGGGAGAAGCTGACTCTTTGCGAAGAGCTCGCACCGCTCCATAACCCTCCTGCGGACGCCTGCATAGATATGATGCGCCAGATGATGCCGAACACGCCCCAGGTGGCTGTGTTCGATACCGCCTTCCATACCACCATGCCCGCGAAGGCCTATATGTACCCGCTCCCCATGGAGTACTACGACCACTACCGTATCCGTCGCTATGGAGCTCACGGCACGAGCCATCGCTATGCAGCCCAGCAGGCAGCGAATCTTTTGGGGCGCCCTTTGCGTGACCTAGGGCTCATCACCTGTCATCTGGGCAATGGCGGCTCCATCACCGCGGTGAACCATGGGAAATCCATCGATACCACCATGGGCTTCACGCCCCTGGAAGGGCTCATGATGGGTACCCGGTCCGGTTCCATAGACCCAGCCATCATCACCTACATCATGCGCCGAGAGGGTATCAGCTTCGACGAGATGGACACCATCCTCAATCGCAAGAGCGGCATCTTGGGGGTATCGGGGGTGTCCAGCGACATGCGCGATGTGCTCGATGCTGTAGATGAGGGGAATCAGCAGGCAGAACTGGCGATAGACATGTACGTCTATCGCATCCAAAAGGCTATCGGCGGCTTCTATGCGGCTATGACGCGGACCGATGCCGTGGTGATGACGGCGGGCATTGGAGAGAACTCCGCAGAGCTGCGTGAGCGCATCTTCGCCGGATTGGCCCATATGGGCATGATCTTGGACAAGGAGCGCAATGACGTCATCGGCCAGATCGGCGTGAACCGCATCATCTCCATTGATGATAGTCCCATCAAGATCTGCGTGGTGACCACTGATGAGGAGATGCGCATCGCCCGGGAGACGGACAATCTGGTCAGTCAGATGACCTCGTGAGCTTCAAAGGAGATCTGAGGATATGAATATCGCGGTCTATTGCGGGTCAAGCCCGTTGGCACTGGCACCCTTGAAGGAGGCTGCTCGTCAGCTGGGCGCTTGGATAGGGGAGAGCGGCCACGGCCTGATCTATGGGGGCAGCTCTATCGGGCTCATGGGCGAGGTATCCGCTGCGTGCTTGGAGGCGGGGGGCGAAGCCTGTGGGGTGGAACCTCAGTTCTTCATCGATGCCGGAGTGGCTCAGCATGACCTCACGCGCCTTCATGTGGTGCAGACCATGGAGGAGCGCAAGGCCCTCATGATCCAGCTGGCCGATGTCTTCGTGGCCCTTCCTGGCGGCGTGGGCACCTTAGAGGAGATATCGGAGATCATGAGCCGTATCCGCTTGCAGATGACTCCAGGTCCGTGCTACTTCCTTGACCTGGATGGTTTCTACACCGGTCTCAAGGAGTTGCTCAAGCGCATGGTGGAGGCGCAATTCATCGAAGAGGAACAGGTGGAAGCAGCCTTTGTCTTCGCCCAGACCACTGATGAGCTCATAGCGCTCTTATCTGAGCGGGCTTACCATCCCGCATCCGAGGCTTCCGCTCCTGTGGTCCCGGAAGCCAACCTGCCCATGGGTTAGAGTTGCGGGCCTGCTTCCGCTATATCTGTTGAGACGAAACCATATTTGACAGCGAAGTTCTCCTGGAACATGGCGGCCAGCTTGCGTGCTTGAGTATCGTAGGTGTTATCGTCCTCCCAGGATGTGCGCGGGTCCAGGATATCGGCCGGACAACCTGGGCAGCTCAAGGGCACCTGGAATCCGAAGAGAGGATCTGTCCGGAAGTCTGCTTCTGCCAGCTCCCCTGAGAGAGCAGCGTTCACCATGGCCCGGGTCTGGGAGAGGGGCATGCGCTCGCCTCGGCCGTTCCAACCCGTGTTCACTAAGAACACCTCTGAGCCTGCCTGGTCTACCTTCTCTTTGAGCATGCGCGCATAGACCTGTGGCTGCAAGGGTAAGAAGGGCTCTCCGAAGCAGGTGGAGAACGTGGGCTCCGGTTCAGTGACGCCTACTTCCGTACCTGCTACCTTGGAGGTGTAGCCCGAAAGGAAATAGTACATGGCCTGCTGGAGATTGAGCCGGGATATGGGCGGCAGCACTCCGAAGGCATCAGCAGTGAGGAAGATGACGGTGGAGGGAACGCGGCCCTTGCCCGATGGCTCCGTGTTGCTGATATGGCCTACCGGGTAAGCGGCCCGGGTGTTCTCAGTGATGGAATCATCGGCGAAGTACAAAGCACGGCTCTTCGGATCCAGCACCACATTCTCTGTCATGGCTCCGAAGCGAATGGCCTGGTAGATCTCTGGTTCGCGGGTGGGATCGAGGTCTATGCACTTCGCATAGCAGCCCGCTTCGAAGTTGAATACCCCATCATCAGCCCAACCATGCTCGTCATCCCCGATGAGCAGGCGTGCGGGGTCGGCAGAGAGGGTGGTCTTCCCTGTACCGGAAAGCCCGAAGAACACCGCCGTGCGCCCGTCTCGAGCCATGTTCGCTGAGCAGTGCATGGGCAGGACGCCTTCGGCGGGCAGGAGGAAGTTCATGATGGAGAAGACCGTCTTCTTGATCTCTCCGGCATAGCGCGTACCGGCGATGAGGGCGCGACGGTTGAGGTAGTCGATCATGATGGCAGCATCGCTTCGGGTGCCATCCCGCTCAGGTTCGCAAGAGAATCCGGGAGCTACCAGGATCTGGAAGGGTTTATCTTCCAGGATGTTCCCTTGATGGAGCAGCTGGGAGATGAAGAGGGCCTGACTGGCCAGTTCGCAGACGATGCGGAAGTCCTTGGCGTGCTCGGGGCGAACGCCTGCATAGCCTTCGAAGACATAGGGCTTCTGCTCCTCCAGATAGCGTTCCAGACGAGAGAAGAGGGAATCGAAGGTATTCTGGGAGACGGGACGGTTCACATCTCCCCAGGCCACGGTATCCTCAGTGGCGCTATTGTGCACGATGGCCTTATCCTTCGCGGACCGGCCCGTTCGCGCTCCCGTGAAAACAGATAAGGAGCCGGTGTTCGAGAGCTTCCCCTCACCTCGTTCCAAGGAGAGTTCGATCAGCTTTGGAGTTGAGAGGTTCACAGTGCAATCCATGGTCCCACCAATGGTCGAGGGTCATCGCATTGAGCATGGTACCTCAAAAACGACAGGGAGGGCGGTGGATCACACCCGCTTCCATAGCTTGGCCAGAAGAGCCCCTATGACCCCTCCGATCGCAGCGAAGGGAAGCCACGCAAAGCCGTAGCTGAACAGCGGGAGCATCTCCACCCAGGGCAGCAGGCCGAAAGTGGCTTGGGCAGTCAAGAAGAGGCTTGCCAAGAAAGCTCCCAGAGCTGCTCCTTGGTAGATGAGCTTCGAGGGGATCTGCTTGCGGAAGAGGATGAGCACCAAGGTGGTCATGAAGGGCGGACACACCAGCGAGAGCAGCGGGCTGGCTGCACTGATGATGATATCCAGCCCCAAGTTGCAGATGAGTACGCCTGCTAGAGTACAGATGATGACCCCCATGCGGTAGGTGAGACGGCCTGCGGTGATATGCTCGAAGTAGGCGGCGGTGGCTCCGATGAGCCCGATGGCCGTGGTCAGGCAGGCCAGAGCCACCACGACCCCTAGGATGATGGTACCCGTCTGCCCCATGAGCTGATAGGTGATGGTTACGATGAGCTCGGCCTGGTTGAGCTGGGGTCCGAAGGTGAGACCCGTGGTGGCTCCCAGATAGGTCAAGCCACCGTAGATGAGGGTCAGCAGCACTCCGGCTATGAGAGAGGCTACGGCTATCAGGCGCAGTCCGCGCTTGCGGTCATCTATCCCCTCAGAGCGCAGGGAATCTTTCAAGATGATGGAGTAGCCTATGACGCAAATGATATCCATGGCCTGATAGCCTGCCAGGGTGCCATCTTGGATGACGTGGCTGGAATGGGGCTCTCCTACAGGTCCTAGAGGGTGTACGATCCCGGTGATGATGAGCGTCACGATGCCCAGTACCAGCAAAGGGGTGAGCAGCTTTCCGATGATATCCACCAGCTTGGATTCCCGTATGGTCAGGCCCAGCACGACAGCGAAGAAGACCAGCGAGAAGGGAAGAAGATCAACGGACCCCTGGAAGTTGGGTTCAATAGCCATCTCGAAGGTGGTGGCCGCTGTGCGAGGCATGGCGATGAGCAGGCCCGTGCAGAGGATGGCCGCCGTATTGAGGACGAGAGCCGGTACCTTGCCTATGGTGCGCTCGAAGGCAACCTCTCCACCTCCGGCAGCATTGAGCGCGTAGATGCCAAGACAGGCCAATACCACATCAATCAGCACGAAGGCTGCCAGACCCAACGGCCACAGATCCCCGCTCTCCATGCCCAAGTAGGGCGGGAAGATCAGGTTCCCTGCTCCGAAGAACATGGCGAAGAGAGCCAAGCCGGTGGCGATGGTCTCCTTCTTCATGGACGCCCCCCTCTTCCTGCTGTTCACTTGCCCTCCTTCGCCATTATGGGTCTTCACGACAAGGGGGATGAGGATATAACCCAAAAGTGACTGATCCGATTCCAAGCTGTCGCTCTTCGCGGAAGGTTCCTATACGTTGCCCTCGCTTCTCCGCTCTGGTCCAGGAAGCCATGGGATACTGAGATGACATACACCGAGAAGACAGGGCAAGGTGCACACCAATGGATGAGATTCGTGATCACAACGTATATGAGGATATCGAGGCCGAAGGCCACCTGGTCGACTCGAACATCCTCTCGCGCATCATGGGTGGGATCGTGGAATTGGACGGTGCCTTCGAGGTGCTCTCCTTCTCTATCGGGCGAGGCAATGAGAATCCTTCCACCATGCGGATGCGCGTCTTCGGCCGGGATGCAGAGCATCTGACCGAGCTTCTGCGCATGCTGCTGCGCTTAGGTGTGATGACTTCGCACCCTGAGAACGTGCATACAGCTCCAGCTCCGGCTGACGGTGTCTTCCCAGAGGGATTCTATGCAACCACTAACCTAGATACTCTCGTGCGGATGGACGGACAGTGGTATCCGGTGTGGGGCACCGAGATGGACTTGGGTGTCTGTATCGATGCGGAAGCCCATCGGGCCTGGGGTGTGCCCATCTCCCAGGTGCGCAAAGGGGACCCTATTGTGGTGGGGGATGCAGGTGTGCGGGTCACCCTGCAGGAACGCGAGCGGGAACGGGAGGAGTTCGAGTTCATGAACTCCACGGCATCCAGCGAGAAGCCCAAGGCCCAGATCATCCGCCAAGTGGCGAACCTGCTCAAAGAAGTGCGTCAGAGCGGGCAGGCTGTTGTTGTGGTAGCGGGGCCTGCTGTCATCCACACTGGTGCCTCGGTGCATCTTGAGCGATTGGTGCGCGAAGGCTATGTGAGCGTGCTCTTCGGGGGCAATGCCGTGGCTACCCATGATATCGAGACGGCGCTCTACGGTACGTCCTTGGGGATAGACATGTCAACGGGCATCCCGGTGCCTGCTGGGCATGAGCACCATCTTCGGGCCATCAACCAGATTCGCGCCTGTGGAGGCATCAAGGAAGCCGTGGAGCAAGGGGTGCTCGCCTCAGGCCTCATGCATGCTCTGGTTGAGACGGATACACCCTATGTGCTGGCGGGCTCCATCCGCGATGATGGTCCGTTGCCGGATGTCATCACCGATGTCATGCGTGCTCAGGAGGAGATGCGCCTATGGTGCCAGCGGGCCGGAGCCTGCATCATGATGTCCACTATGCTGCATTCTATTGCTACGGGGAACCTGTTGCCTGCATCAGTGACCACGGTCTGCGTGGATATCAATCCGGCGGTGGTCACGAAGCTCTCCGATAGGGGCAGCTTCCAGACCATCGGCATCATCACTGATGTAGGGCTGTTCTTGAAACAGTTAGCTGACGAATTGGAGTGTTAGCGGGCCGTATCTCGCATGTACCGTAGGGGCCGATCTAGATCGGCCCCTACGCGGGCAGTGTCGTTTCTGTAGGGATCGATCATGATCGATCCATCAACCCGGTGATAGGTCCTTCGTGGGGGCCGAACACGTCCGGCCCGGTGGGGATCACTCCGGTTGGCTACTGACGGCTTCGCTTGCGGCGAGAGCTGAGCCCAGCGGTGACCACGGCTGCAGCGGCCAGGGTACCGATGAGGGCAGCATTCCTGAGGGCGGTATCACCTGTCTGGGCCAAGGGTTCGCCCATAGACTGTTGGTTGCGCTTCAGGGCGGCTTGCTCTTCGGCCTCCTGCCGGGCCACGGCGGCATCGTAGAATGCCTGAGCCAGGGTCAGGTTCTCAAGAGCTCGGTCATAGACTATCTTCTGGCGGTTGTATACCTCAGATTGCTGACCATAGAGCTCCAGGGCCTCATCCATCTTGACCTTCGCATCATCTCGGATCCGCTCAGCATCCATGACGGCGCTGACCAAGACCCTTGCTTGGCCCTGGATGGCATTGGTGTCTATGCGGGATTGTATGCGGCTCGCAGAGGCGGTTTGCTGGCCCTTTAGTTCGATGTAGATGCTGTCGTAGTCAAGGTTGAGAGCGAGGATGGCATCCGCGTCGGCCTGGGCAGCTGTTTTGCTGGCTTCTGCTGCAGAGACCACGTCAGTGGCAGTTGCTACCTTCTGGCTAGCCGTGGTATAGGCATCCTCAGCCAGCTTAAGCTGTCCGGCTGCTGCATCATAGACGATCTTGGCCGCCAGAACATCCTGATAGGCGTTCGTTTGTCTTTGATACTCCTGCTGAGCATTCTCCAAGGTTCGCTGAGCGTCTTCGGCCTCTTGCAGGGCGGTGCTGGCAGCGGTGCTGGCAGTGTTCAGGGCTGCCTGGGCATCAGTGACAGAGCCTTCGGCCTGAGCCAAGGCTGCCTCCGCTCGGTCTTTGGCTTCTGTAGCTTCGGTTTCCTTCTGGGTCCAGCTATCCAATACCGCTTCGGCATCCTCCACAGCTTTCCGAGCCGCTGCCAGGTCTGCAGGAGCGGCATGCTTCAGGTCATCTTCGGCTTTATCCAAGGCCGTTTGGGCATCCTGGACGCCGGTCAAGGCTGCTGCCGTGAGGCCCTTCTTCTGATCGAGGGCCTCCAGCTTCTGTTGCTGGATCCCTTGCTTTTCAGCAAGGGCTGCCTTAGCAGGAGCGATGGCTGCCTCAGCAAGAGGGATGGCATCTTGTGCGGCCTGGATCTTGGCGGGAGCATCGGCGATGGCTTGTTCGAGGGCAGTGATCTGTCTGTCAACGGCGCGCTGTTGAGCGACCAGATCTGTTCGGTGTGCTTCTGCCGCAGCCAACGCTGCTTTGGCTTGAGCGATGGCATCAGCATCACCCAGAGCCTCAGCTATCTGTAGGTCATTCTCGCAGAGGTTCACTTCGTTTCCAGCTTCAGCGATCTCTGAGCTGAGATCAGAGTATTCTTGCTCCGCGCTTGCCAATGTTGCCTGGTCGGCTGCAAGCTGATCTTTAGCATCGGTCACCGCTTGATAGGCTGCTGCTACGTCCGTTTCGGCTTTCGCCAATGCCTCTTCGGCGGCTGCCACCTCACCGCTGGCTGTATCGTAGTCTGCTTGAGCTGCATTCTGGGCTGCCTGTGCATCCCTGTAGCTAGCGTTAGCGATATCAAGGGCCGCTTTGGCTTCGTCTACCTTCTGTTGGGCTCCCGCTAAGGCCCCTTCCGCTGCCTCCTCTTGGCGTGCGAGCTCGGTCTTGGCAGCATCCAGAGCCGCCTCTGCAGCCTTCCTGTGGGTCGTAGTAGCAGAGAGGGCTGAGAGCGCCTTGTCCCGGTCTTCCTCAGCGGCATCCCTCACCGCTACGGCACGATCGTAGTCAGCTTGAGCGCGCTTCTGGGCTGCATCGGTAGTGGTCACCTTTGACAGAGCCTGGTCGTAGGCTGTTTTGGCTGCATCCACAGCCTGCTTGGCAGCCTGGATGCTGGATTCGCTCACTCCTGGAGCGGCTGCCTGAGCCGCCTCCCATGCAGCGAGGGCGGCTGCTGCCGTTGCATCCGCATCCTTCTTCGCCTGGTCAGCCTGGGCCAAGCCAGCTTTGGCTTCTTCCAGCTTCTTCTTGGCGGAGACCACCGCTGCATCGGCTTTGCGGACATCCTCCTGAGAGCCAAGCACGATATCTGAGATGTACCCCCGAGCCCGTGCCTCGGCAGCTTTGACCGAAGAGGCAGCATCAGCGTGACCCTTCACAGCCGCATCCTTCACGGCGGTGTGCTGACGATGCTCTGCATCAATGGGTTCGAACCAAGCGGCAACGCGATCGAATTCTGCCTGCACTGCATCTAACTGCTCTTTGCAGGGGTTGACATAGACCAGGTCAGCCACCGTGAGGGCGCCGCTCTCGGTTTCTGAGGAGGGGGGGGTCTCAGGGGTTTCAGCGAAGGCGACGATGGGCGCGGCGGCGGGGGTGAGCGCAAGAAGACCCGCCATAGCCAGGTGGCCTGTCCGCGCTCCCAAGCCGATGCCTCCCTTACCGCTACCGGGATGGGGGCTTGAAAGCGAGGGTTCCTGGGCTAGGGTCTTTTGCTCGGAATGCATCTCCGCCTCCTCTGAGTGAAGAGAATGTAATCAAATGGTTACTTAGAGTAAGAATCTACCCTAGTTGCACTATGCTTTCAACCCTCAACCGGGACAATCCTTCGCAAAACCAGAAGTGGTGAGAACCGCGCTCTTGTCGCTGCGCTTCCAACCCTCTTCTCTTGAGCGCTCGTCCAAAAGGCAAGCTAGGAGCCCTCTCTAATACAGCTAGTATTAGGCGCATTCGTCCAAGGATAACCATGTTGAGGGAATGTCTTCGGAGGATGGGGTCTCGTATCATCACAGCAATGGTACGAGGGGGGGGCTTGATCGCAGATGTGCTATCCATGTACCCACTGCAACAAGTGCGGGCGCATGCCCGGTCCGGGACTGTGCGGCCGCTGCGGCTATGAGAATGACCCTCATGTCCGCGTTTGCGAGGCTTGCGGTATGGAATTCCCCGCTCCTCCGGGGATGGTTGCAGGAACTGATGACAGCGGCACGCAGGATGATGATGCCTAACCCGTCCTAGGCAAGAACGTCATCAACCCTTTTGGCAATGCCCTTGCGGGGAGGAATGAGGTGACATGAGAGGCCTTGTCTTCAAGAACCGCCCGAGCGCTCATCCGGTAAGCGCGGCATCTGAAGCCGGGGAGCAGGATGGCTGGCTCTGTATCAATGCCTATTCCGTTGGTGGAGTCCTCGGGGCATCGCTTTGCGTAGGGTGGCATCTTTCTCTGTTGCTGCGCCCTGACCTTCTCTATGCATCCGGAGGTTCCATGGAGCCCCTTCATGGGATCATGGGGTTCGTCATCGCTACGTTCCTAGTCTACTTCGTCATGTCCATGGGAGCCTCTCTCATGCAGTCTCACCGCTGGGTGGGTGGGACCGTGGCCTTGGTGTCAGCTCTGGTAGCGTTCTTTCCGCTTGGGGGAGGGGTATCCCTCACAGTGATCAAGATCCTCTTCGCAGGCGTTGGCTGTGCGGTGGGGATGTCTCTTTGGGTCGATCTCCTCTGTTCCCAGCCACGTTTGCGCACGCGGCTCATCTTCTCAGCCGTCATGGCGCTGGGGGTGTTCTGGTCTTTTGGACTCATGCTGGTCATGGCCCCCTTTTCTACCTTCGTCATCTTGGCCTACGGGGTGATATCACCCCTCTGCTATCTCATCTTAGGAGCTCGGTTCGCGAAGGCTCACGGATTCTCTGACCACGATGTGAAGCAGACGGATGTGAGGAATCTCATCACCTGGCGGTCGTGTCTCCTGACCATCATCGGCTCCATGGCCCAGGGCTTCTCTTTGGCTTGGCTCCTGCCGCCTGTATGCAGCGACCCCTTGTTGCCTGCGTGCGTCATGGGAGGCACGTTCCTGGTGATGGTCATCCTCTTCATGGATACGCTCCATCGCTTCGTCATCCGCGAGAAGCTCATCCGGAAGCTCTTCTTGCCGGTCATCGTGTCTGCTTTCTTGATGGTGCTCGTCCTCCCTGAGCCATGGCGCTTCCTGCCCATGGCTGTTGCCTTCGTGTTCTCGTTGCTGCCCTATGCAACCGCCTTCTTCGCTACGTGCGAGCATATGGTCTTAGAGGAGCTATCGGTCTTTCGGGCGTTCCCCTCCATGCGTGGCTACGCTACTGCAGGGCTGTTCTTCGGGTTGGCCTTCGGCGGTTTCGCTACCACCAGTGACATGTTCGGAGATGTCACCTTGCAGGTCTGGGTCCTTGTCGTGGTGGTCATATTCATCATCGTCTTCTCCATGCTCACCACGAAGAGCTTCTATCCAGGGGACGAGACCCGCTCTCTGGCAGAGCAGGACCCCTTAGAGGGTGAGGGTGTGCAAGCAGCGGCTCCAGGACCCTTGGCGGAGTATAACCTGCTACTGCGGCGGCGCTGCGATAGCCTGGGGGTGCTCTATGGCCTGACCGAGCGGCAGCAAGAGGTCTTCTTCCTCCTGGCTCGCGGGAGGAATACGGCCTTCATCCAAGAGCACCTGGTCATATCACCCCATACGGTCAAAGCCCACGTAGGTGCCATATACAAGAAGACAGGACTCCATTCCCAGCAAGAGCTGATCGATCTGGTGGAAGGGGAAGAAGGACTGTCATCCCTTTGGGAGAGCGCTTCGAACAGTGACGAGGAGGTGTGATCCATGACCCAAGCTAAGAAGGAGGGGCGCAGCCCATCGAAGCCGAGCGGATCGGTGGCGGTGGACGTCTTCTCTTTGATGCTCGATCTCACGGATATCGCCGGATTCATCGGGTTCGGGTCCTATATTGCTGCCTTCCTCTGCCTCTTCTTAGTGCCGTTCGGCCTTGATGGCTCCGGGGTGTGTGCCCTTTTGCAGGAGGGCATAGGGGCTCTGAGCTTCATGGCTGCTTTCTTCGCTTATCGGCTGTGCGCTCAGCGGATAGGGGCCTCGAAGGCGCTTCCGCTCGTCATCATCTCAGGGATAGGAGCCGCGGCCGCACTGGTAGAGGCGGTGCCTTTGATGGGAGCGTACCCCGGTATCAACCTCATGCTCTTCATCCTGATGTGCGCCGGATCAGCGGCCCAAGGGATGATCTGGTTCGTGAGCCTTTGCAAGCAGAAGGGAAGGATGCTCATCGCCTTCATAGCCCTGGGGCTCTGCCTTGGCGTGGCCCTGGGCTTCGGGGTATCGCTCTTAGAGGTGTCCGCTGCCCGCCTAGCACTGGGCATCATCACAGCAGTGGCCTTCATCTTAGCGCTGACGACCATCAAGCTGCAGAAGGACCTGTTCACATCTTCGATCACGAACAAGGACTCTGACAAGCGGTCGAGGATCCGAAGGGCTTCTACGGTCATGCTCTCCAGCTGCTTCTTCGAACTGGGCTTCGTCCTTGCCTATGCTCCCCGCTATGACGGGCTTTGGTGGTGTTTGGGGACGAGCGCCTGCGTGTGCCTCGTGCTCTTCGTGGACGCTCTTTGGCATCAGGCGATCACCGAGCGGAGCCTCTCTCCACTCACTCCACCCCTGACGGTGATGGCCTTCATGGTGCTATTCATGTTCGAGGGACCTCTGCGCGTGCTGGCGCTTTGCGCCATCACATCCCTGATCGCGGTCTTCTGCGCTTCGGGGTGGGCGGCCATGGTCGAGCATGTTCGGCTGAGCAATCTCTCGCCTTACCGCGTTTATGCGAAAGCGCGCACGGTGGATTTCGGAGGATTCGCCATCGGGGTGGTCCTGGGGGCGGTCGCCTTCCAGCTCCCTCAAGGATATGCAGCGTGCCTAGGGGTGATCATAGCGGGCGCGTTCTGTCTGCTGGCATTCTTCTCCCATAAGCCGCGCTATCCGGAAAGCGGATTCGAACGGCCTTCTTCTGAGGCTGAGGTCAAGAGCAGCCCTCGCTCCTCATGGCGCCTGCGGTGCAAGGCCGTGTCTGAGAAGTACGGGCTCTCGGAGCGTCAGCAGGAGATCCTTCTGCTGCTGACCCAGGGGAGGAATGCGAAGTACATAGAGGCGGCGCTGGTCATATCCTTGAGCACGGTGCAGACCCATATCCGCAATATCTATCGGAAGGTAGGGGTCCATTCCCGACAAGAGCTCATAGACGTCATAGAGTCCACCAAGCTCTACGGAGATGAGTAGTCCCAGGGACCAGGTCCTCATCCTTTGCCCCGGGATCCTTCATACCCACTATACCCCTTCCGTCATACCAGGGGACGGGGTAACAGATGACCTTCCGGAAAGAATGCCCGTTCAGGGCCATCATCAATAATTGAGTATGCTCCTAAACCCTGATCTTACGGTGATGACAGCCCCTCTTGGCCCGACGTAGCCTCTTCTCTGGCGCGAAGTGCGCTGAAAACAAGGAGGAGAGCTTATGGTTGATTATCAGGAGTTCTTGGACAGCATCGACCGCAAGGCCTACCACGAAGGGGAGTGGCAATGGGAGGAAGACGGGTATACCGTTACCCGCACCTATAACTACTCCGCCCCCGGGTGCCATGATTCCTGCGGTGTGCTGCTCTACACCAAGGACGGGAAGCTGGCGAAGATCGAGGGAGACCCCCTTGACCCCTACGCCAACGGCAAGCTCTGCATGCGCTGTCTGGATATGATCGAGATGGTGGAGAGCGACCAGCGCCTCAAGTACCCCATGAAGCGTGCCGGTGAGCGCGGCGAGAACAAATGGGAGCGCATCTCTTGGGAAGAGGCGCTCGACATGATCGAGACCTACATCAAAGAGGAGATAGATGATAAGGGGCTCGGTCGCGAATCCATCCTCGTGGGCCATGGCACGGGCCGCAACATCAACTGGCAGGTGCCCTTCATAGCCGGCGCTTGCTTCCGCACCGCGAACGTGGGCGGCATCTACTTCTCCGGTTGGTGGTGCTACATGCCTCGCGTCTGCGGTGCTGCCGGTCCTTTGGGTGACTATCCCATCGTTGATGCCTCTGAGACCCTGCCCGACAGGTATGCGAATCCGGAATGGAAGAATCCGGATGTGCTGGTGGTCTGGGGCAATGAGCCGCTCAAGTCCAACGGTGATGGCTACTTGGGCCATTGGCTGAATGTCTGCGTCCAGATGGGCACGAAGATCGTCTCCATCGATCCGGTGCTCACCTGGTGGGGTGCCCGCGCCGAGTACTGGCTTCGTCCGCATCCCGGCACCGACTGCTGCCTGGCCCTGGCGTGGCTCAACGTCATCATGGAAGAGGACCTGATCGACCATGAGTTCGTGGAGCTGTGGTGCGCCTACTATGATGAGTTGAAGGAGCACTGCAAGCAGTACACCCCTGAGTGGGCTTCCAAGATCACCGGCGTACCGGTGGATGACATCGTGGGCTCCGCCCGTTTGTATGCCAATGCTGATAGGGGTGCCATCCAGTGGGGCCTCGTCTTCGACGCGGGTACCTCATCCGCCATGCACTGGACCGAGGCGGTCTGCGACCTGATGGCCATCTGCGGGAACATCGAGAAGCCGGGCACCCATGTGCTGGTGCACAACTCCTTCGACATCAATGCCGGATACTCCTCCGTTGACCTCTATGCGGACGAGGGCGCTTTGGCCCGCAAGTTCCGCAAGTGGATGGTGGGGGATGAGGGCATGGACTTCGTGGGTATGTCCAACTGCGATGCCATGGCTTCTGTACTGGAGGCGGAGAAGATCCCCGTCAATGGCGAGGATTATCCCATCAAGATGCTCTATGCCCAGTCCTGCAATGCCTTCGCAGGTCATGAGGGTGCTGCGGCGCGCGCTTACAAGTACATGTCGAAGATCCCCTTCATCGTGTACGCCGACCCCATGATCACCCCTACGATGATCGCCATCGCTGACCTGATCCTGCCGGTCTCCATGTCCGTGGAACGCGATTCTGCTCGTACCTGGTGGACGCCTCTGCGCGCCATGAAGAAGGTCACCTCCTTCTATGAGGCGAAGTCTGATGAGGAGATAGCCCTTTGGCTGGGCAAGCGCCTGAATCCTGAGCTGTTCGTCCGCTGGGATTCCCCGGAAGACTTCATCAACGACTACCTGCTGACCGACCTTGCCGTGGTAGGGGAGGATGGCCAGGTGAAGAAGGCGAACTTCTCTGCCGCCACCGATGAGGACTGGGGTCATACCTCGGTGTCCGAAGAAGGCGGCCCCACCATATCGACGAAGTGCCCCTATACCTTCGATCAGCTGGTGAAGAACGCCTGCGGCCATGCTTACGATGAGTGGAACGCCACCTATGACAAGCACGAGAAGGGTCTTCTGCGGCCTGATGGTCAGAAGGGCTTCAATACGGCTTCCGGCCGCATCGAGCTCATCCCCTCCATCTTCACTGCTTGGGGGATCCCGCCGATGCCCATCTACACACCAGCGCCGGAGACCTGGGAGACCACCCCTGAGATCATGGAGGAGCTGCCGTTCTACATGATCAACGGCGCTCGTTCCTACGAGTTCTTCCACACCGAGCACCGCATGGCTGAGACCATGCGCGAGTTCCATCCTGAACCGCTCGTGAAGGTCTCTCCGAAGACGGCAGCAGACTACGACCTGCAGGATGGCGACTGGATCTGGATGGAGAACCATGAGGGTCGTTGCCGTCAAATGGTCAAGGTCTTCGAGGGCATTCCGGATGACTGCATCTCCGCAGAGCACGGTTGGTGGAAGCCTGAGACGGAGGGCGCTTCTCCTAACCTCTACGACTGCTTCGAGTACAACGTGAACAACTTGACCCGCAACTTCCAAGCAGGTCCTGGTGGTATCGGCAGCCCCATCAAGTGCACCCGTTGCCGCATATATAAATGGAAAGAGGGCGACACGCCCGCAGGCGTCCAGATCGTCGAACGGGGCGGTTGGCGTGATGACTTCGAGCCGATGAAGCCGTAAAGGAGCGTACATCCATGAAGGGAATACTCATCAACTACGACTACTGCACGGGCTGCCACAGCTGTGAGGTAGCGTGCAAGAAGCACTTGGACCTACCCAAGGGCGAGTTCGGCATCAAGCTCACCGAGACGGGCCCCTATGAGTACGAGGGTGTTCCGGCCCCGAACCACTGGGAGTGGACGTGGCTTCCGGTGATCACCAAGGCATGCGATATGTGCGAAGACCGCACGTCCAAGGGCAAGATGCCCATGTGCGTCCAGCACTGCCAGGCCTGGTGCATGTACTACGGGGATACCGAAGAGCTCATCAAGAAGATGGACGGCAAGACGCGCTTCGCGCTCTACACCACCACCGAAGCATAGCCAACGGAAAGGAAGGGATCACCAATGTCAACCGATATCCAAGCTCAATCGAAGAAGCGTGCGATGCTCGTGCTCATAGGCTGCTGCGTCATGCAGGCTGTAGGCCTTGGCACCGTACTGAACTCATCTTCTGCTTATTTCGCCTTCATGCCGGTGCTTGCCGGTGTGGATATGGTGTCCTATGTCATGTGGATCTCCATGTATGGCATCGCAGCTCTTGTGGGTACGTTCTTGGGCGGCATCCTCTTGCCGAAGAACTCGAAGCTGTTCTTGTCCATCGATGTCATCGTGGTGGCGCTGTGCCTTATCGGGTTCACCTTCGCCACTCCTGACTGGACCTGGCAGTTCTCAGCCCTGGGTGTGCTCATGGGCCTCTTCGGCGGCCAGTTCTTCATCTATGCTTGCCCGCTATTCATCAACTCCTGGTTCTCGGGCAAGATCGCAGGTCGCTATCTGGGCATCGCGAACCTGTTCTCGGGGATCGGCGGGGCTATCTTCCCGCTGGTCTTCACCCAGCTCTTCCAGTCCATCGGCTGGCAGGGCGTCTACTATGTGAACGCAGTGCTGGTGCTGCTCATCCTCATCTTCTCGCTCACGGTGTTCTCCACCGATCCGGCCAAGAGCGGCCTTGAGCCCTATGGTCCGGCAATGGATGCAGAGCAGGTGACCGAAGGTGCCAAGCCGGGCGTGCCGCTGAAGTACGCTGTGGGCTCCATCACCTTCCTCATCCTCATCATCGCTTGCGTGGGCATCTCCTTCCCTGGCGGCTTCAACTCCTACGTGCAGGCCAATTGCATGGAGGTCCTGGGGCCTGAGGCCGCTACGTTCTCTGCAACGCTGATGACCCTCCTGCAGGCGGGCTATATCCTGGCTTCCCTGTGTGGCGGCTACCTGTGCGACAAGATCGGTGCCAAGAACGTCACCATCATCCTGTTCATCATCACCATCATCACGTTCCTCTGCTGGGCCTTCGTGGCCACCAATGAGGTCACCATGGCCATCACGGCGTTCTTCTTCGGCATGAACAACGCACTGGTCACCATCTCCGTTCCCATGATCGTGCGCCATCACTTCGGCGAGCGCCCCTTCGACAAGGTGCTCTCCTACGCCATGATGGGCGTGGGTCTGGGTGGAGCGTTCGGGGCTCCTGTGATCGCCCTGTTCTACACCTCTACGGGTTCTTACTCTGGCGCCTTCACCATCGGTGCGGTCATCGCTGCCATCACCATGGTGCTCATCCTCATCACCTACGTTACTGCCAAGAAGACCCAGAAAGCTCACTGGGAGAGCGCCTAAGCCCTCCTTCGGTGCTGGTCCGCCAGTGCCGAGGGAGGAGACGGACGCGGCTTTTCCCTATCTGCATCTCCTGTTCCAGGAAAGGAGGGCCCGGCCATGGAGAAACGGCTTAGCTCAGATGAGCTCATCTACAAGATGCTCCTGCATTCTCCTGGGCGCATGTGGTTCATGCCCAACTGATCCCCATCAATCCGCGGAGCCTGACAGGCGCCCACGCGGGAGCGCTGGCTCCATTCTCATTCGGAGGTGTTTCTCTTGTCTCAGACCAAAGGGAGTATCCACTACGCCTGGATCGTGATGATCGGTTGCTGCTTCTTGCAGGCAGGAGCCTTAGGGGCCATCATGAATTCAGGCGGTATCTTCTTCGTCCCCATCTGCGAGGACCTTGGATTCGACCGAGGAGCGCTCGCACTGTATCTGACGTTCTACTTCATCGCCACCACCTTCACCTACCCGTTCGTAGCGAAGTTCCTGCCCAAATGGAACTTCCGTGCATTCCTCACGGGATGCTTTCTCATCATCGCGGCCACCGAGGCTTGCATGGGGCTCATGACCGAGCTCTGGCAGTGGTATGTGGGCGGTATCGTGTTGGGCATCTCTGGTGCTCTGGTCTTCGTCGTGGCCTCTACGGTGCTCATCGAGAACTGGTTCACGAAGAAGCGCGGTACGGCTTTGGGCATCGCCATGTGCGGTTCCGGCATCGGTGGTGTGATCTTCCCCATCTTGGGTACGTGGCTCATCGGAGAGATCGGCTGGAGGCTGGCTTATCCCTCCATCGCCCTCATCATCTGCGTCCTCGTGCTTCCCTGGACCCTGTTCGTGTTCCGGCTGCATCCTGAGGAGATGGGACTCAAGTCCTATGGTGCCGATGAGGGTGAGACGGTGGAAGAGGAAGCAAAGGATATCCACGGCATGCCCGCGAAGAAGGCCATCGTCACCTTGGCGTTCGTCTGCATCTTCGTCTACGCTGGCATCGAGGCGCTCTTCAGCGGTTACAACAATCATCTGCCCGGGTTCGCAGAGTCGCTGGGTTACACCGCCGCATTCGGAGCGGAGATATTGGCTTTGGCGCAGCTGGGTTACACCGTGGCAACGCTCGTGATGGGCTGGGTGACGGATAAGATAGGGGTGGCGGCCTCTACCTACATCACCTTGGGGATCACTGCTGCATCCCTGCTTGGCTTCTCGTTCTTGCAGGATCAGATCCCGCTCATGGTAGCGGCTTTCGTCTTCGGCATGAATTCGGTGATCATCACCATATCCGTGCCCACGCTGCTCTCTGAGATCTTCGGCAAGAAGTACTTCGCACAGATACTCTCCTATTCCCGCATGTCCGGCATCATCGGCTGCTTCGGAGCGGCTGCTGTGGGTGCGTGCTATGACATCACTGGGAGCTATGTCGGCTCGTTCTTCGGCGGCATCGTGATCCTCATCATCTGCGCCGTGCTGGTGGCTATCGCCCTTACGCAAAAGAAGAAGATCCGGGCTCAGTGGGAGTAGGACACCTGATCCCTATCAAGCCTGACCAACCCAAGATAAGGAGGGGTAATGGCAGATTACAAGGAATTCTTAGACAGCCTAGACCGCAAGGCCTACCACGAAGGGGAATGGCAGTGGGAGGAGGATGGCTATACCGTCACCCGCACCTACCACTATTCGCCTCCGGGGTGCCACACCTCCTGCGGCGTGCTGCTCTATGTGAAAGACGGGAAGCTGGAGCGCATTGAGGGCGACCCGCTCGATCCATGTACCAACGGCAAGCTCTGCATCAAGTGCTTGACCATGGATGAATCCGTGAACCATCCCGACCGGTTGAAGTATCCCATGAAGCGCGCCGGTGAGCGCGGAGAGAACAAGTGGGAGCGCATCACCTGGGATGAGGCCTATGACACCATCGAGGCCAAGGTCAAGGAGATCTGGGAGACAGACGGCGGCAATGCCATCATCTGCGTTCATGGTACGGGCCGCAACATCAATTGGCAGGTACCCTTCTTCGGCCAAGCGGCCCTGAAGACCCCGAATATCTCTACCTTCGGCTTCACCGGGTTCTCCTGCTATATGCCGCGCATCTGTGGTTCCATCGCCCCCTTCGGCGATTTCCCCATCGTGGACGCTTCTGAGACCCACCCAGACCGCTACAACAACCCTGAGTGGGTGGCACCTGAGGTGATCGTGGTCTGGGGCAATGAGCCGCTGGCTTCCAATGCTGATGGCTATATCGGTCACTGGCTGGTCCAGTGCGTGCAGATGGGCTCCAAGATCATCTCTATAGACCCGCGGCTCACCTGGTGGGGCGCTCGGGCTGAGTACTGGCTGCAGGTCCGCCCGGGAACGGACGCGGCTCTGGCCTGCGCTTGGATCAACGTCATCATCTCCGAGAAGCTCTATGACGAGGAATTCGTCTCGCTTTGGTGTGCTGGCTTCGAAGAGCTAGCAGAGTCCGTCAAGGACATGACACCGGAGTGGGCGGCTGAGATCTGCGATCTGGATGCTGATGACATCCGCGCATCCGCCCGCCTCTACGCATCCGCCAAGCCGGGTGCCATCCAGTGGGGCTTAGCCTTCGATCAGCAGCTCTCCGCCATGGCGCTCACCTTGGCAGGCTGCGATCTCATGGCACTCTGCGGCAATGTGGATGTGCCCGGTGGCAACATCTTGGTGCACAACGCCTTCGAATGCAATGCGGGCTATGCTTCCGGTGAGGATCTGACTCCTCCCGAGTGGCGGGCGAAGAAGCTGAACAACCGCTTCGCGTTGGGCATCGAGGGTGGCGATTTCGTTGCCCATGCCTCCTCTGACGGTTTGCTCCAGGCCATTGAGACGGATTTCCCCTATCCCATCAAGATGATGTGGATCCAGTCCTCCAATACGCTGTCGTGCCCCTCTCAGGATGTGGCGCGCACCATGGAGGCTATGAAGCGGATCCCCTTCATCGTGAACGCTGATCCCTATATCACCCCCACCTCTGTGGCTTTGGCTGATATCCTGCTGCCGGTGGCCATGAGCGCAGAGCGCAACTCTGCCCGCACCTGGTGGACTCCCGCCCGAGCCATGGTGAAGGTCTGTGATTTCTATGAGGCGAAATCTGACGAGCAGATCATCCTGGAGATGGGCAAGCGGCTGAACCCTGAGATCTTCGACCAGTGGGATACGGATATCGACTGGCTGAACTGGTATCTCCATGACGGCACCGGCTCCTTCTCTGCCACCACCGAGGCCACGGATCAGGGTGGGGCGAAGAACTCCGGCAAGACGCTCTTCAAGCCCACCTGGGAGGAACTGGTCAAGGATCCGTCCATGCTGGGTCATGCCTACGACGAGTTCAACGCCACCTACAACAAGGCGGCCAAGGGCATGTTCCGGGCTGACGGTTCGGTGGGCTACGGCACGCCTTCGGGCAGGCTTGAACTGGCTCCGGCTCTCTTCCAGTATTGGGGTCTCAAGACCACGCCGTTCCACACCGAGCCTCCCGAGAGCCCGCTCTCCACTCCGGAGATGATGGAGGAATATCCGCTGATCCTCACCTGCGGTGGCCGCTCCTTCGAGTTCTTCCATTCTGAGCATCGCCAATTGCCCACTATGCGCGAGCTGCATCCTCAGCCGCGCGTGCTGGTGAACCCGAAGACAGCCGAGGCCTATGGCATCGAAGACGGTCAATGGATCTGGATCGAGAATGACCATGGTCGCTTCAAGCAGCAGGCGAAGGTGTCACCTGTGGTCAACGAGAGGACCATCCATGCGGAGCATGGCTGGTGGTTCCCTGAGACGGATGGCGCAGCGCCGTTCCTCTTCGGCACCTTCGAATCCAATCCGAACAACTGCACGAAGGCGTTCGTCACCGGCCAAGGCGGCGTGGGAAGCCCCATCAAGGGGATGATCTGCAAGATCTACCCCGTCAAAGAAGGCGACGAGATGCCCTACGAGGCCATTGCCAAGCAAGGGAACTTCTCTTGGTACGAGAAGGTGGAATCTCCCCGGGAGGATGAGATAGAGAAGTATCACGACCTCATGGCGGATGGCGCCTCCTACGACCCGATGACCAACATCATCACCACCAAGGACGGCGTCCGCATGGATCTCAAGACCGAAGAGGTCTACGCCTAGCGGAGGACGCTACGAACCTAAGGAGAGGAGAGCGTACATCCATGAAGGGAATACTCATCAACTACGACTACTGCACGGGCTGCCACAGCTGTGAGGTAGCGTGCAAGAAGCACTTGGACCTACCCAAGGGCGAGTTCGGCATCAAGCTCACCGAGACGGGCCCCTATGAGTACGAGGGTGTTCCGGCCCCGAACCACTGGGAGTGGACGTGGCTTCCGGTGATCACCAAGGCATGCGATATGTGCGAAGACCGCACGTCCAAGGGCAAGATGCCCATGTGCGTCCAGCACTGCCAGGCCTGGTGCATGTACTACGGGGATACCGAAGAGCTCATCAAGAAGATGGACGGCAAGACGCGCTTCGCGCTCTACACCACCACCGAGAACTGAGGAGCTGACCGGAATCGTGTCTCTGGGAGGAGGTCCTATGGAGAAGATCACAGAACGCGAGAACTTCTACCGCATGGTAGAGGGCGAGGAGCCGGCTTTCATGCCCCATCAGCCTAGCCTCTTGCAGATGGTGCTGCCCTCAGCCCTGGGAGACAGGGCTCCTGGTTGCGGAACGGGCTATGACTGGTTCGGCGTGCATTGGACGGAAGATCCGGATATGCCCATGATGCCCATGGTCACGCCGGGCATGGATCCGGTGCTGGAGGATATCGAGGATTGGGAAGAGGTCATCCAGTGGCCGGATCTGGATGTCATAGATTGGGAGGCTTGTGCCAAGCGGGATGTGCCGGAGAAGGATCCGACGAAGATCCTCTGTGCCATGATGGTATCCGGTCCCTTCGAGAGGCTCCATGATCTCATGGGCTTCGAGGAGGCTCTCTGCGCCCTCATCACGAATCCCGAGGAGTGCGAAGCGTTCTTCTCAAGGCTCTGCGATTTCAAGATAGAGCAGATCCGGCGCCTGAAGCAGTACTACGACGTGGATATGGTCCACTTCCAGGATGATTGGGGCACCCAGAACGACCTCATGTTCCAACCGGAGCTCTGGCGCAAGCTCATCCGCCCCCATGTGCAGCGGGTGGTGGATGCGGCCCATGAGATGGGCGTGCTCTTCGATCAGCACAGCTGCGGGAAGATCGACCACATCGTGGGGGATGTCATCGGTATGGGGATAGACGTGCTGGATCCTGTCCAGCCGGTGAATGACCTCCCCGCATGGGTGGATCAGTACAAGGATGAGGTCATCTTCATGGGCGGCTTGGATGCCCAGAACGTCATAGACGATCCGAGTGCTACCGATGAGGAGATCATGGAAGAGGTCAAGTCCAAGATAGACCTCTTCGGCAAGGCCGGGGCTCGTTACATCCCCTTCGTCGTGGCTCTCACCCCCAATGTCATGAAGGCGCTGGATGACAGCTTCATCTACGGGCGCACCTTCTATAGCAGCGCCTATGCTGATGACGTGGATGCGTTCAGAGCGCAGATGGAGGCCAGGGCGGATGAGCCTCTGAAGATGGGGACGGTGCCCGGTACGGACATGAACCAATGAACGGCAACGGAAGATCTCAAGGGGATGAGAGGAGTGCGCTATGACCATCCTTGAGGATATCTCGAGCGCTGTGCAGCGGGGTAAGAAGAAGGAAGTGAAGCCCCTCGTCCAGCAGGCGCTGGACGAGGGCATGGAACCTACGGTCATCCTCAATGAGGGGCTTGTGCCAGCCATGGACATCATCGGCGATAAGTTCAGTGCAGGTGAGGTGTTCGTGCCTGAGATGCTCGTGGCTGCCCGGGCCATGGCTGCCGGTACCCAGATCCTGCAGCCCTATCTTGCCGAAGAGGGCTCAGAGCCCATTGGCAAGGCTGTCATCGGTACGGTGAAGGGTGACATGCATGATATCGGGAAGAACCTCGTGCGCATGATGATCGAATCTAAGGGGTTCGAAGTGACGGACTTGGGTGTGGATGTGGGGCCTGAGCAATTCGTGAGCTTTCTGCAGGAGCATGAGGATACGGACATCGTCTGCTGCTCTGCGCTGCTCACCACTACGATGCCCGCCATCCAAGCCACTATCGACGCCATCAAGGCAGCGGGTCTGAGGGATTCGGTGAAGGTGATGGTGGGAGGCGCTCCCATCACCCAGGCCTTCGCCGATGAGGTGGGAGCTGACGCCTATACCGCAGATGCGGGAGCGGCAGCGGTGAAGGCTGTTGAGCTCGTGGGCGCTTGAGGAAGAACGTCCCGTTCAGACCATCATCAATTATTGAGTACGGCACAAGATACCCCACATGCCACGTCGACAGGGCAGGAGAAGGGAATCTAGCCTATAGCGTGAAGAGGCAGGGGTTCAAGGGGATGCCTTGCCTTATCAGAGAGAGGAAGGATGTGACATGAGCGAAGACGATTTCTACAAGACTGCTGCGGTTGTCAAGCTCGACACGCTCTCCGATGTGAATGACATCGGGAAGCCTTGGCGCTACGAGGAGGACGGCCTCACCGTTACGCGCACGAGCCCTTGGTCACCGCCGGGATGCCATCCGGTGGGATGCGGCCTCAAGCTCTACGTGAACGATGAGGGCAAGCTCGTCCGCGTAGAGGGAGATGAGAACAACCCGGTCACCCAGGGTAGGCTCTGTCCGCGGTGCATTGCGCTCAAGGACTATGTCTATAACCCCGCTCGCCTCCTGCATCCTATGAAGCGCGATCCGAAGGACCGCGGCAATGCCGATGCATGGGAGCAGATCAGCTGGGAAGAGGCCTTCGACATCATCAAGGGCGAATACGACCGCATCACCGATGCCTACGGTCGTGAGTCCATCGTGGTGTTCGCGGGTACCGGTCGCGAGGGTGGCACCTTCGCCCCCTATAGCACCATGTGCTTCGGTACACCGAACTTCTGCTATAGCCAATCCGGCTATGCCTGCTATACGCCGCGTCTGGCTGCCATCGCCTACATCGGCGGCACCACCTATCCGGAGTGGGATTACGCGGGCGCGCTGCCGGGCCGTTGGGATGATCCACGCTATGACCTCACCGAGGTGCTGGTGGTCTGGGGCAAGGCGCCTCTGGAGTCCAACCCGGACGGGTTCTTCGGCCATGCGGTGGTGGATGCCATGCGCCGTGGCACGCGCCTGATCGTGATCGATCCGCGCGTCACCTGGCTGGCGGCACGCGCTGACATCCATCTGCAGCTGCGCAGCGGTACCGACACCGCCTTGGGCATGGCCATGTGCGACATCATCATCAAGGAAGACCTCTATGACCATGATTTCGTAGAGTACTGGTGCTACGGCTTCGAGCAATTGGCCGAGCGCGTGGCTACGATGCCTGCAGAGAAGGCGGCCGAGATCTGCGATGTGCCTGTAGAGAAGATCTACGAAGCAGCCCGCATGTACGCCACCGCCAAGCCCGCTGCCATCCAGTGGGGCCTGGCCGCTGACCAGAAGACCAATGGCATGCAGCATGGTCAGATCACCGTTGACCTCATGGCCATCACCGGCAACTTGGACGCACCGGGCGGCCAGATCCTCCCAGGCACGGGAGCCGGTCACAACGAGGCAGGCTTTGGATTCGAGAAGGGCCTTGGCGAAGAGCTCCAGCAGAAGATGGTGGGCCTGGATCAGTATCCGGCCTACTGCATGATCATCCTGAACGCCCATGCCGACCTCATGCTGGAGGCCCTGGAGACTGGCAAGCCCTATCCCATCAAGATGGGCTTCTATGCGGGCAACAACCTCATGAGCTGCACCTCCATGGAGCCGAAGCGCTGGCACGATGCCATCGTCAACTCTCTGGAGTTCTGCATCGGGTTCGACACGTTCATGAATCCCTCCATCGAGGCCTCCTGCGACATCTTCCTGCCGCTGAAGACCATCGCCGAGCGCGAGGGCACCGTGTTCACCCATTATGCTCCCTGCACCGTCACCGCCGGCTTCATGAACAAGGCCATCGAAGTGGGCGATTGCCTGACTGACTATGAGCTCTGCTATGAGCTGGGCCGTCGCCTGCGTCCGGAGCTCTGGGCCAACGAATTCAAGTTCCGCTCCGCTAAGGAGTTCATGGAGGCGCTGCGTCTGGGTGAGCGTCAGAACGGCGAATACTTCGACAAGGTGTCCAAGTGCGTCGTCAGCCAGATCCCGGTCGACTACTACAAGTACGAGCGCGGCGAGATGCGCACTGACGGCGGCCCTGGCTTCGCCACCCCCACCGGCCGCATCGAGCTGTGGTCCACGGCCTTCGAGCAGTTCGGCGAGGACCCGCTGCCCTACTACGAGGAGCCCGAATTCGGTCCGGTGGATCCGAAGCTCATGGAGGAGTATCCCTTCATCCTGACCACCGGTGCCCGCACCACGGCCTTCTTCCACTCCGAGCACAGGCAGATCCCGCGTCTGCGCGAGCTCTGCCCGAACCCGATCACCGAGATCAACCCGGAGACCGCGAAGAAGCTGGGCATCACCGACGGCCAGTGGGTCAAGCTGACGAGCCCCTTCGGCGAGTGCGTGCAGAAGGCCCGCGTCTCTGAGATCGTGGACGAGAAGACCATCCACGCTCAGCATGCTTGGTGGTTCCCCGAGGAGGACGGCAACGAGCCGAATCTCTACGGCAACTTCCGCTCCAACATCAACAACCTGCTCCCCAACTTCCATTTCGGCAAGCTCGGCTTCGGCGCTCCCAACAAGTGCCTGGTCTGCAAGGTGGAGCCCATCGCTGAGAACTACGACACCGATATGGACCTCATCTGGGATAAGTTTGGAAAGCTGGTGTAACCATGGCGACTTACGGACTTCTATTCGATTACGAATACTGCACGAACTGCGGCTCGTGCCAGGTGACCTGCCAGGAAGAGCATGACTATCCGGTGGGCAAGACGGGCATCAAGGTGTTCGTGGACGGCCCTTGGAAGATCACCGAGGATCACTGGAACTTCAATAACTGGCCTATCGTGACCGATCTGTGCGACCTATGCGCTGATCGCACCGCCAAGGGCCGCGAGCCCATGTGCGTGCATCATTGCTTGGCCAACATCATCACCTATGGACCTGTGGAAGAGCTGGCGAAGAAGCTGGCAGAGAAGCCCAAGCAGTTCCTGGTGGTGCCCGAATTCGATCCCATCAGCGCCAAGGGTGCATTCGTCTCCAAGAACAAGAGCACCCACAAGGCAGCGCATATCGATGTTCAGGGTACGGGCAAGGCGAGCTATGCCGTGCATCGCCATGACACCAAGGTGGGCGAGATAGACGAGACAGAAGCCTAGAGGGTCAGTGGTCTTCTGAGCAGAAGAGCAAGCATACCGGGCCGTGCGGATGCCGTGCGGCCCAATGAGGTTCACGAGGGTAGGAGAGCCATGGGTGAGAAGGTTCATACAGGCAGCGTGGTCCACATCCTGTACAAGGGTGGCGCTAAGGGCGAGAAGATACTCGATGACCGCTCCGAAGGGGAGCCGCTGCGCGTGATGATAGGTGACATGAAGCTGCCCCGTGGCATCGAGGAAGCGCTCGTTGGCATGGAAGTGGGCCAGGAGAAGCAGCTGGAGATCCCTCCAGAGCTTGGCTATGGCGCATACCAGGAACAACTTGCCCAGTGGTATCCCAAGCATCTGATAGATGAGGGATATACCTTGAAGGTGGGTGATGTGCTGTTCCACACCAACCCTGAGGATGGCAGGCGCCAGCCAGCCTTCGTGACAGAGCTGACCGATGACAACGTGCGGATAGACTTCAACCATCCCTTCGCGGGCAAGACCCTGGATTACTGGGTCAAGCTCGTGGGAATGGACTAGAAGGGCCCGGACGCCATGTGCTATCCCTGCACCCAATGCGGTCGGTGCGGCAAGTATCGGGAGGACAGCATCTTCTACACCCCTCCCGCTACCATCACCTGCTTCCAGTGCGGAGGTGAGGTGGACCCGGCTACGGGCACCTGTTCTGCCTGTGGATACGTTGCCTTCCAACCTGCCGGAGCAGGGAAAGCGCGCAGCTCATCGCAAGAGAGAAGCCCTCAAAGGGGAAGCGAGGTGGGAACCCATGACCACACTGCTTGATGAGATGGTCATCACCGAGGGGAACAAGGAGGCATTCGAGGCCATCCTATCCATCGGGAGGAGCCATCCGGAAGCGCAGCGGCTGTTCATCTGGGGCCCTGCGGGTTCAGGGAAGTCATCAGTGGCCTACGCGCGGGGACGAGAGAAGGATCTGCTCTCCACCCGGAGGATCATCTCCTGCCACAGCCAAGAGGTGATGGCATCGCTCAAGAGCGGCGTGAACGATGGCTTCCTGGATGAGATAGGAGAGGTGGACATCCTGCTCTTGGACGGGTTCGAGAGCCTCTTCGCGGCCCCTGATATCGGACCGTCGTTGGCGCGGCTGCTCCTGAGTGCCCGCAATGCCAAGGGTTTGAGCACGGTGGTCATCTCCGACGTTCCCATGGCAGAGGTGGATGGACCAGAGCTCGAAGGCGCATTGGATGGCTTTCGGCAGATCAGCGTGGAGCCGTTGGACGGGTCTGGATGGGTGGAGTTCGCCCGGCGCGTGCAGGACACGGTCCGGGGAAGCCGCGACAGTGCTCCTGTGCTCAGCGATGATGCCTTGGCCTTCATCGCCAACGGTTTCGCCCAAGGCCCCGATGATATCCGCAACGCCGTCCGCTATCTCTTGACCCAGACAGAGGAGCCCGCAGGAAGCGAGCTAAAGGCTGAGCGGGTACGGGAGCTTCTTGGCGTCTCTTAAGGAGGGTCTGATGCCGGGAATAGGGTATCCGGCAACCCTCGTGAGAACAAGACCGATGAAACGAGAGGAGAAGGACCATGAGCGAACTGGATAGGGAAGTAGCCATCAAAGAAGAGGAGTCTGTGAAGGCTGAAGCCATCGAGCGTGAATTCGATGCGCGGGAGCATGATGATAGGGGCGTCCTGGGCGAAGTCGGCGAAGCGGCGGAGGCTGCCGAGGCCTATGGTCGCGCTGCAAGGGCGGAAGAGGCCCTTGAGGATGGCAGCGCGGTGGCACAGGTTGCTGCCGAGGATGCTGATCGCATCGGTGATGCTGCAGACAAGGCCTAAGGAAGCCTTTCTGATACCCCCCCCCTTTTTTTTGAGAGGCTGGGCTTCGGCTCAGCCTCTTTCTCATTCCTGGACCCTTGCGCGTCGTTTCGCTGCCTCCACGATGAGGCGGATGCGGTTCTCACGGTTGAGCGCAGAGGATTCCGGGTCGTGGTCGATGACCGTGATCGGCATATCAGGGAAGCGTTCGGCGAAGCGGTGGAGTTGTCCCCGGGCGTGGACGTGACCCTTCACGCAGCCGAAGCTCTGGAGGTAGATCACATGATCCACTCCAAGCTCATGGAAGCGGTCAAGCTGATCGAGATAGCTGACGTTCTCAGCATAGAGGGCGTGCTCTTCAGGGAGCACCACTTGGCATCCCAGGCTCCCGATCAGCGCGATGGCATCATCATTCACGAGCGGTTCGAACACCAGGAGCGGATTGCCCAGAAGCCCGATGCGGGGGCGGTCCTTCCCTTCAGCAGGAACAGGGAGGCGCGGATCTTCCTCCGCTTCCGAAGGTGTGGTCCATCTCACGGTTGCTCTGAGCCCGAGGGTCTGCTCGGCTATGAGCGGCACCGCTTCGTTCATGCAGCGCTTGCAGGTCTCGGGTAAGGTGACCTCACCGGCATCTGGGTCTTCCTCCAAGGCGCTGCAAGCCTGGGCACCCAGGATATTCGCCGTGAAGCAGGCATCCTTCAAGGGAGAGAGCCGCGCTCGGGCAACGTCACCTTCTGTCAAAGGGCGCCTTGAGGAAGAAGGTGCTGATGGATCGGATGGTATCGGTGGAAGGGCATCTGCCTTGAGGGACGTGCCCGGGATGGCACCCTCAGTTAGACCCCTTCGTTCGGTATCCAGGGATTCCGCCAGGGTGCGCAGGCGGATCCTGATGTGAGCCGTCTCCACCATCTCGTCCACTTTGAGGGCGGTGAACGGATGGCCTCGTTGCTGGAGGAAGGAACGCACGCTCTCTAAGGAGATGGCATCGTAGCCGCAGCCGAAGGATTGGAGGCATACCAGCTCAAGACGCGGGTGAGAGGTGATGAGATGAGCTGCCCTCATCAGCCGTTTGGCTTGCTTCCAGGAAGGGTCTTCGCCATCAAGGGTCACCGCTCTCAAGAGCGGAGCGGTTCCGGTCATCCCGAGCACGATGAATCCCAGAGACGAAAGGATCTCATCTATGCCATGCATGATGGACTCATCTGCGTGGTAGGGCCTTCCGGCCAACAGGACCGCTTTCAGAGACGCATCCTCTTCCAAGAGGGCGAGGGCTTGCTCGGTCTCCTTCGCCAGAGTCCGTTCGAATCCGAGCTGCTCAGCCCAGGCCTTCTCTAGGGCACCATGAAGCTCCTCTTCTGAGATGGGCTGGCCAGCAGCCTTTGCCAGAGGGATCAGCGCCGCCAGAAGGCGCTGCACGTCCTCGGGATCCTTACGGAGGACGGAAGGCTTGGTGGAAGAGAGACAGGGTGCTATCAAGGGCACCGTTCCGTCTCGCAGCCAACGGATGCCGTCTTTGAGCGCTAAGGGATACTCGCAGGTGACCGAGCAGTGGGATGCTCGTTGAGCCTGAGGGAAGAAGAGCGCATCCACCCCTTGATCGTACAGGTCGAATGCCTTCGCATGAGCCAGCTTCGCTGGATGGCACAGGCTTTCTGCGGAGACCGTCTCCCAGGCCTTGGCCTTGATCTTGGGAGGGATGGCCTGGCGAGGAGTGACCACGGAAAAGCCGAGAGAAGCCATCAGGTGCGTCCAGAAGGGAAGATGCCCATAAGCCTCCAGGGCATCCATCACCCCTACGCGCACAGAGGATCTCTGGCCGGTGCTCTTCGGATGGGAGCATTGGGTGATGAGCGCTTGCTCTCGGGCGATGAGGTTCGGGAGCTGTGACGGGCGATGCTCGGCAGGTTCCAGTGGCTCAGGGAGCACAAGGGTGGCAGGAGCAGAGGTGCTCCCGAAGCGGACGAAGGCTGGGTCTGAGCCGGTCTCGCACCGGTTCCCTGTGATGAGGGGAGTGGCATTGCCGAAATCCAGGACAGACAGCTTGCACGCATTGGCGCATCCAGCGCACCATCCAGACCTTCGCTCAGGTTCCATCTCCTTGAGCTGCTCCAAGGAGATGAGCGATGAGCGCTGGCCTGCCTTCGCTCTATCCCGGGCAATGAGGGCGGCTCCTATGGCACCCATGAGGTGGGATCTGCTGGGGCGAATGACCTCTTGTCCGCAGGCCAGCTCAAAGGCGCGTAGGATAGCATCGGATCTGAAGGCTCCTCCTTGGACCACGATCCGGCTGCCCAGGGTCGATAACCTCTGACGCCCGATGATCCGATAGAGCGCATTGTGGACTACCGAATAGGATACGCCCGCAGCGATATCCTCTACCGATGCGCCGACCTTCTGGGCATGCTTGACCCGCGAGGCCATGAAGACCGTGCACTTCGTTCCTAGATCCACCGGGGCTTTTGCTCGCAAGGCCGCCGAGGCGAAGGCTGTGGGAGTGGACCTCAACCCATGGGCAGTGCCTTCCACGAATGCACCGCACCCGCTGGAGCAGGCCTCGTTCAATACCGCATCATTAATTGACCCCTTCGACAGCCAGAGCGACTTCATGTCCTGGCCGCCGATATCTAAGACGAAGGAGACATCTGGGCAGAGCTCTTCGGCTGCGCGTACATGGGCTGTGGTCTCCACTATCCCGAGGTCCACCCCGAATCCCTTTCTGAGCGTCTCTTCGCCATAGCCGGTGGCTGCTGCCTGGGCTAGATAGGGCAGCTCGACCCCCTTGCGGGCCTGTCGAGGCAGTTGGATGAGCATCTGCTCCAGGAGGGAGCGGATGGTGCCGATCATGTCTCCACGGATGGGTTGGTAGTCCGCATGGAGGAGATGCCCTGCTTCGTCGATCAAGGCCAGCTTTGCGGTGGTGGAACCGGAGTCTATGCCGAGGTAGAGCGGCCCTTGGGCATCGATCAGCGAGGCCTTGGGGAAGTCAGCCCGGGCGTGACGCTGCTGGAAGCAGGAAAGGTCCTCTTCGGTGTCGAAGAGGGGTTCGAGCCGGGCAAGACCGGTGGCATCCAGCTTCGTCTCCTCGCTCGCTAATACCCGTTCGAGCTCACCCAAAGACCAGTAGCGTTGGTCCTCCTGGTCCCTATCCAGCTCTGTAGCGAACAGAGAACCGAGGGCCGGATAGAGATGGGCGTTCTCTGGTTTGATGGTGGCGTGTCGGTCCAGGTCCAGAGCGTCCCGGAAACGTTGGACCAGAGCGGGGATGAACTCCATGGGTCCGCCCAGGAACACCACGTTACCCTGGATGGGACGCCCGCAGGCCAGGCCGCCCAAGGTCTGACGGACCACGGCGTCCAGGGCGCTGGCGGCGATGTCTGCCTTGGATGCCCCTTCGTTCAGGAGAGGGCGCACATCGGTCTGGGCGAAGACCGCACAGCGACTGGCAATGGGATAGATGCGGCGTGCGCCTAAAGCCAGCGTACTTATGTTCGAAGTGCGCACTCCTAGCATGAAGGCTATGGTGTCGATGAAACCACCCGTGCCTCCCGCGCAGGTGGCGTTCATGCGCTGCTCTACGCCACCGGTCAGATACACCACTTTGGCATCTTCGCCCCCGAGCTCGATGATGGCATCTGCCTCGGGATGGTAAGCGCGCACGGCTTCGGTGGTGGCGATGACCTCCTGGACGAAAGGGATGCCCAACAGCTCCGAGACACTGATACCAGCGGATCCGGTGACGCTGACCGTGACCGGCAGGTCCCCCTGGAGCCATGTGAGCTCGTGGATGACCTCACGCAGCGTTTCCTTGATATTGGAACCGTGCCTTTTGTAGAGGGCGCGGACGAGCGAACCGTCTTCATCCAAGAGGACGGCTTTGATGGTCTTCGAACCTGCATCCAGTCCTAAACGGTATCGATCCTCGATGATGCTTTCCTTCGCTCTTTTGGGGATATATGATAAACCTTCAGTATGGTGAGATGATGAGCAGGCGTGCCTGGAGGCAGGGGGAAGAGGTGGCGTTCTCAAGATTCGTAGACGAGTGGTTCTCGGGCCGCTTCGATGGACCCACGGAGATCCAGAAGCGGGCTTGGGAGGTCATCGAGCGGGGCGAGAATGCCCTCATCATCGCTCCCACTGGATCTGGCAAGACGCTGGCCGCTTTCCTCTCTGCTATAGATCGCCTGATGATGCGAGGCGGCGGTGAAGAAGACGAAGGCAGCAGGGGGGATCCACCTGCTGAGGCCAAGGGCGTGCGCGTCCTCTATATCTCTCCCTTGAAGGCGCTGGGGGTGGATGTGGAGCGCAACCTCCAGCAACCGCTGGCTCAGATCAGTGCGCTCATGCTCGAGCGCGACGGCATCGAAGCGGGGGTCAGCACAGGCATCCGTACGGGTGATACCACCCCGGAGCAGCGTCGGGCATTGGTGCGCAAGCCGCCTGATATCCTCATCACTACCCCTGAATCCCTCTATCTCATGCTCACTTCGAAGGCGCGCGAGACGTTGGCTCAAGTGGATACCGTCATCGTGGATGAGATCCATTCCGTTGCCGGGACCAAGCGTGGTGCTCATCTCTCCTTGAGCTTGGAGCGTTTGGATGCGCTCCTTGCTTCACCGGCCCAACGCATCGGACTCTCGGCTACGGTACGACCAGCAGAGGATGTGGCGCGCTTCTTAGGGGGCGCGCACCCGGTGACCATCGTGGAAGAGACTGAGCCTCCTGCCATCAGCGTGAGCGTTCGAGTGCCCGTTCCTGACATGGCCAATATCCAAGCCGCGGGGCAGGGGACGCCCAAGAAGGCCAAGCGGACTGAGAAGGATGCCTGGAGAACCGATCGGGATCTGCGCAGGTTCATGGAGGCCTCTCTGCCCGCAGACGGCGCAGCTCGTACTCCTGACTCGCAGTTGGGATCCTCCTCTATCTGGCCGTATCTGGAAGCCGTCATCCTTCAAGAGGTCATAGCTCACCACACCACCATCGTGTTCGTCAATTCGCGCGGGCTCTGCGAGAAGCTCACGGCACGGTTGAACGAGCGCTTCGCACGGATATCGGAGGATGCTGAGGGGACAGATGAGGTGCCCTTCGCCTATCGCCCAGAGATCGGCAGCACCACCCAGCTGGTCTCGGGGGCGGGGGAGGGGCACGTCATCGCGAAGGCTCATCACGGGTCCATCTCCAAAGAACAGCGTAAGATCGTTGAGGATGAGCTCAAGCGCGGAGAGATCCCCTGTGTAGTGGCCACCTCCAGCTTGGAGCTCGGTATCGATATGGGGTCGGTGGATCTGGTGATCCAAGTGGCTCCCCCTCTTTCGGTGTCTAGTGGCCTGCAGCGGGTAGGGCGCGCGAATCATCAGGTAGGAGGCCTCTCCCAGGCTATCGTGCTCCCGCGCACGCGCCTGGAGGTCATCGATGCTGCAGTGGCTGTGGAGGGCATGCGCGCCGGGGCTATCGAACGCACGAGCTTGGTCCGTTCGCCTTTGGATGTGCTGGCCCAGCAAACGGTAGCAGCTGTCTCTTTAGGGTCCTTGGCCTTGGAGGAAGGGGCTCGGCCGGAGGATCAGGCTGAGGATGCGTCCCTAGGTCTCAGCGCTGATGAGTGGTTCGCGGTGGTGCGACGCTCAGCCTGCTTCACTGACCTCAGCCGAGAGGCTTTCGATGCGGTCCTCTCCATGCTCAGCGGCTCTTTACTCCCCGCCGATGCAGGAGGCTTTGCCCCTCGCATCCTCTGGGATAGGGAAGAGGGGATGCTCCGGCCGCGTCCGGGGGCCCATCGGTGCGCCATCGGCGGTGCGGGTACCATCCCAGACCGAGGGATGTATCCGGTCATGCTTCCCGAAGGGGCCGGACGCCAGGGGCGGCGACGCGTGGGTGAGCTGGATGAGGAGATGGTCCATGAATCCCGGGTGGGAGACATCATCACCCTGGGCACCAGTCCTTGGCGCATAACCCAGATCGCCAGCGATCGCGTTCTGGTAGAGCCTGCCCCAGGCCGCACATCCCGGCTCCCTTTCTGGCATGGGGAAGGGGTGGGTCGTCCCTTCGAAGATGGCTTCGCCAAGGGCGCGTTCCTCCGGGCAGCTGAGCAGGTCGTCACGGAAGACGAGAGATGCGAAGCTGGCTCCGGTTCTGACAGCACAGCTGACTCCTGTACGCTCATGGATTCGAGCGCCTTCGAAGACCGTATCAAGCGCATCGGGTTGGACGGGTATGCTCGGGATAACCTCCTCCAGGTGGTGCGCAGCCAGTGGAGGGCTACGGGGGCGGTTCCCACGGACCAGACGTTGGTGCTGGAGGTATGCCCGGATGAGATGGGCGATCTCCGCATCGTCCTCCATTCCCCCTTCGGCAAGCGCGTCCATGAGCCTTGGGCCTTGGCCGTTTCCCAGCGCATCCTCCATGAGCATGGCTACTGTCCTCAGGTGCTGGCTCAGGATGACGGCATCGTCATTCCCCTGCCTGAAGCTGCTGGATTCGCTCCGAGCCCTGACGCATTCCTGTTCAGCGTTCCCGAGATAGAGGAGATCGTGCGCGCTTCCGTCTCCCAGACCTCGGTCTTCGCGGCGCGGTTCCGCGAATGCGCCGCCCGCGCCCTCCTGATGCCGACGCAGTCATTCGGCAAGCGTGCGCCCCTGTGGCTCCAACGACTCAAAGGGTCCCAGCTCCTTGAGGCGGCGCGTGGGTACCCTGACCTCCCCATCTTCGCTGAGGCCGTGCGGGAATGCCTGCAGGATGTCTATGACATGGAGGGGTTGCGCACGGTCATGGAGCAGCTTGATGGGGGAGCCATTCGCATCCTGGAGGTGCATACAACGGTTCCATCCCCGTTCAGCGCTCCGCTTCTCTTCGGGTATGTGGCCGAACATCTCTATGAGGGTGACCTGCCTACGGCTGAGCGTCGCGCCTCTCTGGCGGTCGCTGATCCTACGCTCTTGAACGAGCTATTGGGTGCGGTGGATATCGGGGATGTGGTGGACGAAGAGGTCGTGGCTGAGGTAGCAGCGGAGCTCCAACGGCTGAGAGCGTTCCCGAAGGGCGCTTCGGGACAATCTTCGCTCCCGATGACAGAAGCAGTGGCGGACCTCTTGAGGGTGCTGGGGCCGCTCACCACAGAAGAGGTCCGTGAGCGTATTCCCTCTGAGGGGATAGAGGAAGCCCTCTCTGAGCTGGAGTGCCAAAGGCGTGCTCATCAGGCGGTGGTGGGTGGCCAGGAGAAGTGGGTCGGCGTTTCCGATGCTCCTGCTCTCAAGAAGGCGCTCGGGGTAGAAGTTCCCGCCTGGGCCCTCCAAGGCGCTCCGCGTCTTCCGGCCGATCCGCTGAAGGAGCTGGTTGCCCGGTATGGGCGGACCCATGGACCCTTCACTACCGCAGAAGCGGCCTGCGCTTTCGGTTTGGGGGAGGCGCTCATCGAAGGGACCTTGGAGCAATTACGGGCTGAAGGCAAGCTGCTCACCGGGAGCTTCAAGAACCCCTCTGGCAACGGGGATAGACGGTTCTCCTGGATCTGGAAAGAGGTCTACGACCGCATTCGCGCACGTTCTTTGGCGAAGGCGCGCTCGGCAGTGAGTCCGGTGTCATTGGCTGCTTATATGCGCTATCTCTTCTCCCTGCAGGGGATCGGAGGAAATCTGCGGGGAGAGGAGGAACTTGAGCCTCTGGACCAGTTGGCGGAGGTCATCGCTCGGTTCGAAGGGGTCTTCTTGGAAGCGGGTCTCTGGGAGGCCGTTGTCTTCCCGGCGCGCGTGCCTGGGTACAAGCCGGGGATGCTCGATGAGCTGCTGGCATCTCGGGATATCTGCTGGGTGGGGAAGACGGATGCTTCGAAGGATGACGCTCAAGGCGATGCCCCATCAAGGGCATCCCAGAAGCTCGTTGCCTTCTTCCCGACGGATTCCCCCTTCGCACCCTTGGAGGGGGAGCGCTTGGAGCTTGATATCGCTGAGGCAGGGTCTTTGATGGCCAAGCTCTGGGCGGGGAAGGTGATGACCACCAGCTTCGAAGCCGTGCGCGTGGCAACGGGGACCGCCCAGCCAAAGGTAGCACCTCCGCGCTCTCGTCGTGCCAGCAGTCGTCGGGGTCGTTCGCGCCAAGGGGTTGGCTATCAGGCCGCCGTGAAACAGGCTACGGATAAGGCAGTGAGCATCGCATCGGCCTACGGATCCTTGACGGGTATGTGGCACGAGGTGATCGAGCCTCAGGTAGAGCCTACCTTGCAAGGGGTAGCCCTCGTGGAGTCAGCTTTGGACCGCTACGCCGTGGTGACTCGTGATACCGCGCTCCTCTCAGGGCTTCCCGGAGGTCTTCCCGTGTTCGAGCCCTATCTCAAGTCCTGGGAGGAGCGGGGGCGGCTTCTTCGGGGGATGTTCGTGGAAGGCTTGGGTCCTGTCCAATATGCTGACCTTGATACGGTGGAAGAGCTGCGGACTGAAGAGCAGGAGGGGGATGCCTTAAGGTTCACGGTCCTATCAGCGGAGGACCCGGCCTGCCTCTATGGGCAGGGGCTGCCCTGGCCCGGCATGAGCGCCCCTGATGGATGCAAGGACAAGCCGCGGAGGGTCCCTGATGCCCTCGTCGTATTCCGTGGGGGCTCTCCGGTGATCTATGCAGCCCCTCGGCTGCGTTATGTGCTGATGTTCACAGAGGATGAGGAATTGATGCAAGATGCCTTGGATGCTCTCGTGCGCTCTGTGGTCCAGCGGGCAAGAGCCCAAGGTTCAGGACTGGTTCGGAAGAAGCTGTTGGTGCAACGGGTGAATGGACGGTCGGTTCTAGGTTCTGTCTTCGAGGGACTCCTTCAGGAGGCAGGCTTCGTGCGCCTTCCCGACGGTCTGCGCTTCTACCCCGATCCGTTCTGATCTGCGTTGCCTATACCGTGAAGGAATAGACATACTTCCCGTCATCGGCCTTTCCCAACAGATAGAGGTTGCTGGCAGATTCGTTCGACAGATACACATGGTCTTTGATGGCGTCCACGCCTTCGGCCATGGGCGGTACCGTGATGGTCCTCTCAAGGCTGCGATCATCCAAGAAGAACAATGGTGCTTCGTGGCCGTCTACGATGTAGGTCCCCTCCGCCTCCAGCTTGTTCACGTCATAGACGAGCACTTCGGCATCGCGAAAGCCCCAGGAGCGGCTGAGGACCAGCTTGCCGTTGGCGGTGATGCACATCCCCTGGATGTTCCCCGGGATGGAGAAGACGGCAGATGCCTGCTGGGCAAAGCCGAAGAGCCCCTTCTCATCAGCGGTGTAGGCATACATCAGCGCCGGGTTCGTCTTACCGGTGGGTGTTGTCAGCCAATGGCTGCGAGGTGTTTGGTAGAACAGGTTGTGGTGGAATTCGCCAATATAGAGAACGCCATCATGGATGTTCATGAAGGCAGGCATGAGCTCTACGGGGACGTGGGCGGTGGCTTGGAGGATATCCCCATCAACGGCTCTGAGGATGCCTTCGGTGGGCATCACCACATAGCCGTCCGCTACCGTAAGGAATCCATGTTCAACCGTGGCGGCGATAGCTGCTCCATGACCTTTGTAGAGTGATCCATCGGGCAGTTTGATGGTGAGCTTTGCGGTGGTGCCATCAGGGGAGAGGCGGTAGAGAGGAGAGGGCTTGCGGTTGGCTTGATATCCGCTGAAGAGCCAGATGTCCTCGTCTTCGATATGGAAGAGGTCTTGGGGAACGAAGCCCGAATCCAGCCCCGGGATGGTGAAGCAGGCATCAGAGGCAGCATAGAAGGGCATACACGTCTTCGTGATCTGGCGCTTGAAGGCGCGCACTCCTGCAACGCTCGCTGCGGCTGCCCCGGCCCCTAGGGCTACGGCGATCCCTGCCCTGAGTGCGAGCTTCGGTATCTTGAGGCTCTTGGATGCGATGCCCATGATATCCCTGCCTTCCTGCTGGCCTATTTCGGAGAGATTCTAGGCTCCTGTGACCAGCGTTCGCGGGTATTGCATCTGTTTGCAGAGGAATCGTTACGCGGAGAAGATGTCCCTGTGATGCATGCGAGCTCGTCCATGCTCAGCTTTTTCTTTGGTTAGAATTTGTTGTATTGGCGCCTGCGGGCTACCAGATCGCGAGCAGCTGAGATATGTATATCGATCAAGGCATCGCTGCTATGGCATGTCTCATGCAGGGCATCGAAAACTACGGGGAGCAGACTTCGAACCTGATCGTCGCCTTTAGGTGTAAGGCGGATCATGCGTACTCTGCGGTTGTCCTCGGAGCGGGATCGGGTGATGGACGCACAGCCCTCCAGGTTCTTGAGGCATCCGGTGATATCGCTTGCATTCAGGAAGAGGAACTTCGCCACATCAGTGGTAGGGCAGGGGGTTCCCATGATCTTGAGCGCAAGGAGGATGCGGTAGTCATTGATGGTCAGTCCTGCTTCCTTGAGAGCATGGCCGGTCAACCTTCGTGAGATCATCACGGTGTCTACCAGAGCGGTATCAAGCCGCGGTGAACCATTCTCCATCCGGGGGTAAGAATGGCGTTTGACGGCGAGAAGCGAACTGATGATAGCTGCTTCGAGCTGTTCTTGAGTGAGCGTGCTCCAGTATTCGGCCATGACGGCATAGATGGCCTCGTCGGCCCGCTCTATCATCTTCCGCCCTTGCTTCGTCAGCGAAAGCTCAACGGAGCGCATGTCTCTTGCGCTGTCGTGACGGGAAACAAAGAGCCTGTCTGCCAGCTTCGATAGGGCAACAGAGATCGTGGACACGCCTACGTCTAAGTCGTGTGCGAGTTGGGTTGCTCGTATGGGAGCGGGAACGAGCATGCGAAGCAGGATACGGTATTGTAAAGGGGTGATGTTGCAGAGGTCGTGCAGTTCGTGGGTGATGGATTTCGCCAGCATGTCCATCATGGTGAGGTAGTCGCTCATGAAGTCGAAGGCGAAGGAGAATTCAGGGAGGTGGCATTGCTCAATATGTCTGCGAGCTACCGTTTCGGGCCGTGCTTCCCCAATGGGAGGAAGAGGTGCTGTTGGGGCCTTGAGCAGTCCTTCGCTCGGCCCCTTCTGGAAGATCGCGTCTTCAGTCAGGCCTTCTTGAAGCTGGGCTGTTGCTCCCATGATGCTCTCCCTTTTCGATGACCTTGTTAACTCATAGTTTAACATCGATATGGTTCAATGATAAAACTATTCAATATGACAGTTGTTGACGAACTACCATTCCCAAAGGAGAAGCAAAGGCTTACAAATAGGCTCATGGTTCTATGCAGAATGGCTGCGTAGACAGGAACCACGCCAGAGAGAGGAGCGTGAGGTGTCCATGAGCGAAGAGTCCTTCGTGTACACGGCATGTCCTGGATGGGGTGATCATGACTATTGCGCATTGAAGACCATCGTCAAGGATGGGAAGATCGAGCGCATGGAGCGGGTCGTCTATTCAGAGCCAGAAGAACCTGACGGGCATATCTGCCAGAAGGGTTGTTTGGCTGGACGCCAGCCCTATGATCCCAAGCGCTTGCAGAAACCGCTCAAGCGTGTGGGTGAGCGCGGAAGCGGCCAGTTTGAAGAGATCAGCTGGGACCAAGCGCTGGATGAGATCGGCGAGAAGCTGTGCCATATCCGCGACACCTATGGGCCGTCATCAGTGGTGCTCTGGAACCTGGGTGCCGGTGTACCCGCTCAGTACAGCTTTGAGAATCTGATGCCCTTCCGGTTCGCGAACACCTTCGGCGTCACGGTGCCCTTGGGTTCCATCGGCTTGGATAACGGGCCGTTCTATGCTGAGTTCTACAATGCTGGCAGTGAGTTCCCTCGCACGGTGATCGACCCGCGTATCATGGTGGGCACCGACCTCATCTATGTCTGGGGTTGCAATCCCATTGAGAATCAGATGCGTTGTGCTCAGAATCTCGTACGGGCGCGCGAGGCCGGGGCAAAGATCGTAGATCTCGGCCTTATCTTCGACGGCACTGCTGGGTTCGCTGATGAGTTCGTAGCCATGAAGCCTGCCAGTGACGGCTATCTGGCCATGGCCATGGTGAACTACATCCTGCAGAACGACTTGCAGGCTGATGACTACTTGCTAGCGCGTACCATCTCTGCCTATCTGGTAGATGATGAGACGGGACAGCTGCTGCGCGGTGACGATGGTTGCTACTTCGTGTGGGATGCCGTCTCAAGCACACCTGTACCGGTTGCTCCTAAGGCGGGCGCTTATCCTGAGGGAGCTGATATCCCGCTGTTCGGCAGCTATGTGGCCAACGGGCGTCCCTGCGCCACGGCGCTTCAGAAGCTCAAAGACGGTGCGGCTGAATATACCTTCGAGCTCGCTGCCGAGAAATGCGGCATCACGGCTGCCGATGCTGAGCGATTGGCTTGCGATTGGGTTCAGGCTGAAAACGCGTTTATCCTGTCGGGCTATGGCCTGCGCTATCGCAACTCCAATGAGACCTATCGGCAGTTCTTGTTGCTTGGTGCGCTGACGGGCCGCTTAGGCAAGCCGGGTTCTGGTGTCTTCGAGGCGTTGCAGCTGCAGAGCTGGCCGCTCGTGTTCAACGATGTGCCTATCAGCTGCCCTGATGGTGTGGCTGCTGTGAAGTCCGTTCCTGTGCGGATGGCGGAGTGGTTCGCGAAGGCAGAAGCTGAGGATAGCCCGTACAAGGCACTGATCGTATGCTCAGGAAACCCGGTGCATCAGCAGCCCGATCGTCAGAGGTGGCTGGATGTAGTGCGTGATATGGAGCTGGTGGTTGATTATGACGTGTGGTTGACCGATACCGGCGAGATAGCAGACTACGTGTTACCCGACCTCATGTCATTCGAGCGCGAGGATCTCATCACTGGCGCGTGCTACAACCACATCATCCTCCAGGAGCCGGCCATTGAGCCGCAAGTGGACGGTCATGAGCCAGTGTGGGTGTTCTCTGAATTGGCGAAGCGGGTGGGCCTGGGTGACTACTTCACCATGACGGGGCCGGAGTACATCGATATCCGCTTGCAGACGCCTTACCCGCTGATAGCTGGCATTCAGCCGCCCGTCACCTATGAGCGCCTGAAGCAGGAGAAGATGATCCGCGCCGCCGCGCCTCCGGAGCCCAAATACACGCCCTATCTGAATCCGGCAGAGGTGCTTGACAATGAGACCGGTCGCATGGAGATCATGTACTCCGAGAAGTTGGCTGACCTTGGCATGGCAGTGACGAAGGTGCTCGAGCCGAACAAGATCGGCAAGTCTGACGAATACCCCTATCAGCTATTCACAGGGCGTCAGCGGTTCTTCATGCAGTCCAGCTTCACTGACGATCCCATCACCATAAAGCTCTCAGGTGAGACTCCGGCCACGCGGTTGAATCCTGTTCAAGCCGAACGTCTTGGGTTGGACGAAGATGACATGGTAGAGGTCTACAACGATCGAGGTCATGTGGTTACGAGGTTGGTGCTGGATGAATCAGTACCCGACGGCACTGTGCATGTATGGTTCGGCTGGCGGCGCCGCCAGTTCGAAGAGGGTACCTATGCCGAGATCACCCATCAGTGCGCTGGACAAGACTCCCAAGGGCCTGTTGAGGATAAGTGGTTCGCTGACTGGTTGGCTGCTGGACATCATCCTAATCCCTATGTAGAGGCCATGAGCTCGCTCACTGGTTCTACTGATTGCTATTGGGATTCCTATTGCAATATCCGCCCCTATGCAGGCAAGGAGGCATGAGCCATGGCGTATAAGATGTTGGTGGATGTAGATCGTTGTATAGGGTGCTGGACCTGTGCGATGGCTTGCAAGGTCGGCAATCACCTCCAAGACGATGAATATCGAGTAGAAGTGAAGACCCATGGCTCAGGTTTGGGGATCGATCGTCCCGAAGGGGTCTACCCTGACCTTCGTATGTGGTGGCAGCCCATCTACCTGCCCAGCTGTACGTTCTGTGCCGAACGCATGGCAGAGGACCTGCCCCAGTTCTGCGTCATGGATTGCCCTACCCAGGCGCTTGCCTTCGGCAACGATGACGACCCTGCTTCTGCCTACGGAGAGGCTCGGGCACGGGTAGAGCAGCGTGGTGTCCGAATATGGCAGCAGGAGGGTGCTGGCACGGATACCCGAGCGCAGATCGATTACGCCAGCGCTCGGTAAGAGCACGTTCAGTTCGTACGCAAGGGGAGGCGGCGGTGGGTCGTTTCCCCTTGAGCATCTGCATGCACTATTCCTTGTCTCTGCGTTTCTCGAGGCTTAGATGTGTATCTCCTCTACTGCGCGCATCCCGCCATCAATGAAGATATCTATGACCTGGCGGATGTGTTCCCAATCACTGCGTTCGGCGAATTCGGAGGTAGCCACAGCATGACATCCGCTCATCTGGAACAGGCGTAGAGCGCGCAGAGCGCCTTGGTCAATCCCTTTGGCGGCAGCGTCAGCGTTCGCTTCAAGGTCTTCCCAGGTGAAAGCCATCATGGCGGGGAAGAATCCAACTTCGCGGATCACTCCAGCGTAGCGCTGTTCTGATCGTATCCGATCGCAGTAGAGCGGCTTGCCTTCTCCTGAGCAGCCGATGCTCTCAGAACAGAATCGCTCTGAGAAGGTACGCACATCGGACATGACTTCCGCTACCAATTCCTCATAGACATCGTTCAGATTACCGTAGTGGGCGTAGAACGTGGCGCGGCTCACCGAGGCTGATCGGGCAAGTTCGCTTACGGTGACCTCCATGAGAGGTTTCGTTCGCAGGAGGCCTGCGAGTGCATCTCGGATGCGTTTCGCGCTGCTTTCGAATCTTGCATCTTTGGTAACGGGCATGGATCCAGCTTCCTTGAAGGGAACTATTGAACAATTTGTACGATATTGTAAAGCACTAGGAGGCTAAGGCCATCATACTGTGTGGAGACGAACAGAGAGGGGTGCCTTCATGGAAGTGATGCAGAGCGGATTGCTGGATTTCATCGGAAGTGATGGGCGTTTCATCATACCTGCCTACCAACGTCTCTATTTCTGGACGACATCCCAATGCGAGGAGCTGTGGCTTGACATCATGAGAGCCGGCAGGGCTGACAGGAACCACTTTCTTGGTACGTTGCTCTATCGTGTGGATGATAGGGAAGGGGAGGTGCGCGTCTTCGAGATCATCGATGGACAGCAGCGTCTCACCACTGTCTCTCTCATCATCTTGGCTCTGTCGCACTACCTCAATGAACATCCAGAAGAGAGTGGCGAATGCGGGGTAGACCCTGATGTCATCATGACCGATCTCATCGTGGGGAGAGGCAGAGGTGATGACAATGATCCGCTCAAGCTCACATTGTCCCAACACGACATCCCTGCCTATAGAGCCGTCGTTGGAGGCAAAGAGGCGGACCCGTCTTCCACCATTGTTAAGAATCTATCCTTCTTCAAAGAGAAGATGGAGATGGGTGGCTTCGATCTTGGAGCACTCCTTGAGGGGCTACGATGCCTGACAGTGGTATTGGTGCACGTGGATGATCCAGAAGAGGCTCAAGCCATCTTCGAGAGCATCAATTCTAAGGGCCTTCAGCTCAATGTGGCTGACATGGTGCGCAATTACCTTCTCTTGGCGGAATGCCATGATGAGCAGACGCGGTTATATGAGCAGTATTGGAAACCGAGCCAAGAGATGTTCGCGCCGGACCCTGGTTCTTTGAAGCTCAATACGGGAATCAAGAGCTGGCTTTCTATACGGCTCAAGGGTGCTCGCATCTTGAGCGCAGGGCAGGTTTACAACTCCTTTAAGAAATACGCTGAGGATGTATACCGAGGCGAGAAGGAGCCTATCTTGCGGGAGCTTCGCGGCTTTTGCTTGATGTGGGCCGAGAACTTCCGTTACCACGGGGTCAAGAGATTTCGTTCCGGCATTGATTGGGCTGAGATAGGTGCCCCAACCCTAACGGCAGGATACGAGCTCAAGAAAGCCAACAATGAAGCCTATGCTCAAAAGCTCCGCGAGCAGCTTCGTGAAACAGATTCGTGCTGGTAGCTTTCGGGGAGAGGAGAAGGAGCGATCATGATCGTATCTCTTGTGCCGCTTTTGGATATCTTGGAAGAGCCGGGGACACGGTATCTCATTCCCATCTTCCAGCGCGTTTATTCATGGGACCGTCTACAGTGCGATCAGTTGTGGGATGATGTGCTGAGGGCGCTTGATCAGGGTAAGACCCATTTCTCGGGTACCATCATCTCTCGCCCCGAAGCCGATGACGGTGGGGATGCGCTCATGCGTGAGCAGGGTTTTCGTCGGGTTAGCCTGATCGATGGGCAGCAGCGTCTCACTACGGTCATGTTAATGCTCATAGCTCTCAGAGATCATTGGCGCGAAGAGGGAGCTTTGGCTCAAGCGGCTCAGATAGATACGGAGTATCTCCATGTTGCTCCGGGCATCTTCAAGCTAAGATCATCAGAGGCTGATATGCCAACGCTAGCTCATCTGATCGATGGCGTTGGGCTTCCGGTGGCCGATGAATCTTCGCAGCTTCTTTTGGAAAATCACCTTCATTTCAAAGAGAAGCTGGAAACTTCGTCAATTGACGGGGAAGCAATGCTTGAAGGCTTGCATGCTCTCCGGGTGGTGTTAGTCGAGCTGGAGGAGGAAGACAGACCACAACAGGTCTTCGAAAGCCTCAATGCGAAGGGACGACCCCTTTCAACGACGGACTTGCTTCGCAATGTGCTGCTGGTGAGATATGGCCAGGAAGAGCAAGAGCGTCTGTTCGACATCTATTGGTCGCCTATCGATGATGCCTTTCGGCGGTTCGGAACTGAGCAGGATATCTATCTTGACGCAGCATTGCATTCCTGGCTCTCCAAGAATGCACCTGGCGCCAACGCAACGAAGCGATCTGATCTGTACCAGGCGTTCAAGGTCTTCATTGCCCAAAGCGCTTCGATCGTCCTTGAGGAGTTGCTCGTGTCCATCAATGCAGAATGCTTGGCGTTCGCTGCGAACCCTGATGCTCCGGAAGCTCGTGAGCACCTTGATTGGGTGACAGATAAGCCCAAAGGCCTCATCTCTCAAAGAAAGCTCTTCGGAGACTGATCTCAAAATGCGACAGGGGGTCAGGTCGATCCTGATCGACCCCTACCAGGGGTTTGCTGTGTTCTCTTGTAGGGGCTGATCTCGGTCAGCCCGTTGTGACACCCGGGCGAATCCTGTGCGTCAGGCTACTCGGCAGGTACTGCAATGAATATGTTGCGCGTGGTCTTCGCGCAACGCCTTCTGGCCAGTAGGGATTTCTTATCGTCCAACTTATCCGTATCGGTACGCATGCGATCATCGAAGTGATTCAACACGTAAGGGATGATCGCGAAATCAGAATGACTCCAAGAGCTCAGCCGGATACAACCCTTCGAGATCTGAGATCAACTTTTCGAAGACCGCGATATATTCGGAATTGATGGCGACGACCAAGTGATCCGCTAACGCCTGGTCATAGACGTGCTCTGCCGCATTGCGATCATCGAGCATGCGCAGCCAGAGCTCTTCGTCGATGAGGTCATAGGCACTATAAGCGGCCTTGATGATGCCTCGTGGAGAACCCGTTGCGGCATCGAGCCTGCCCTCGTACTCGAGCGTCTTCCGGAGCAGCTTCCAAGCCAGTTCGAACTGCATGGCGAACTTGTCGATGATGCCGCTCAAGACGAACTCATTGCTGAGATCCTGATAGGGGGCTCGCTTCAGGATATCCAGATTGGCCTTATAGTTGGCATACTTCATAGAGCACGACCCCCTCTTCGGCAATACGCCCGCTCAGCTTTTCGCTGACCCCTTGATCCATGTTGATGAAGTCGAAGGAGAGCAGTGTCGGGCACTCCTCTTCGAGTACTGCTTTGAAATCGTTGAGGCAACCACCTGATAGGGCAAGATCGATGTCGCTCTTCTCAGAGAAGCGGCCGGTAGCACGCGAACCGAAGAGGATGAGCCGGTGGATGCCCTGCGCTTGGGCTGCTTCGACGATGAAAGCCAAGACCTCGTCCTTCAATCCGAAGCGGTTCATCGAAGCCCTCTCTATAAGAAAAGCCGCTGGTCATTCAGCGGCTTCAACTTCAAATGGCGGGATGTACGAGACTTGAACTCGCGACCTCCGACGTGACAGATCGCAACTCGACCTTACGGGAAGCATATGAATCACTCATAAAATAGTATTCTGAACAGGTAAAACGTACCTTAGAGATATGCTTTCGAGCGAGTTTAGCTCTTAAATCAAACCGTGTTTTGACGATTTGGACGTTTTGGACTGGTTACACTGACCCAAAAACAGACCCATTTTGCGATCATCATTCGTTTCTGTTCAATTTATCTCATTGCTCTTCCATTAAACTCTCTACCAAATTCTTTAGATTCTGTGGAGCGTATTTCATGTCGCCTGCTCCCATTGCTTCCGCATAAAGCTTCATAGCATCATATGGTTCGTCTTTGTAAATGAGATTTGCTAAACCATTTGCAGCGAACTTCACATTTCCTGACTTCAAAGAGATTTCGTATAGCTCTTTTGCTCGTTTTGGATCGCTGTCATGAAGCATCCCCGCAAGGTTGCTAGGGGCATAATAATCATCACCCGCCTCTATTGCTTGCTCATATAGTTCTATCGCTTTCTCAGGATTCTCCTTCTCTACGAAAATGGCTAGCCCGTTGGTGGCATAAAACTTATCTCCTGCAGCATACGCTTTTTTGTACAGTCTCCTTGCTCTTTCTGGGTCCTCGTCGAAAACAAGCAATGCTAGATTGCATAGAGCATCTACATTATCGGCGGCTATAGCACGCTCATAAAGACTAATCGCATACTGATGATCCGTATCTTCTATTAGGTTGGCTAACCTATTCGTAGAATCATGTTCATCGCCATTCTTTATTGCAGCCTTGTAAAGCTCTATAGCTCTGTCTGGGTCGTTTTCCTCAACAAGAGAAGCCAGCTCTTTGATTGCTGCATTATTTCCAGCTTTAGCAGATCTCTCATACAATGCTTTCGCGTATTTTTGATTTCTATCCTTGACTAAATTCGCTAGAAGGAATGTCGAGTGAAACTCATCTCCTGCAAATATAGATCTTTCGTAAAGCCTCTTTGCCCTTTTGGGATATTGATCGGAATAATATAAGGCCAACAATCGTGCTGCGTCCTTATCATTACCGCTACGTATTTCTTTCAATAAACTACGTTCACTGAACACTACAGCATGTTCGCTGGTCCATTCCATTGAACTATATCTCGATACCTCATCTCGCATAGTCAAGCACTCCTTGAACGCATGGATCTTCTGCTCATTTGAAAAACCCTCCGATCTACTTTCTTAGCGTTCTCAATATTATGTTTAATGAACTAACCAGCCTTTCTAGGGTGCTTTTCTTTCCGAGTGTTGTCTTGATTCTTATCTTGCACATAATCTACTCGCTCTCTTTCGGCTCCTTTTAAAGATGATATGATCTTTAATGTCCAAGAATTCCATCATTAAAATGCTAGGCTATTGTCAGACGATCATCAGGAAGGAACTATGGAGGCTACCAGCAATAAGAAAGCAGCGCTGCTATACATGCTCGAGATACTGAAGTCATCATCACAACGGAACTCTGGATTGAATCAATGCGAAATAGCGCAAATTCTTAAAGATGAATATGGGATCACTCTGAATCGCGAAACCATAGGAAAGAACTTGGATATATTGTTGGAAATGTATCCTGACAATATTAAATTTCGTCTGAACAATGCCCACAAGCGTTGCGGTTGGCAGTGGATCGACGCCCCAAGCGAGGACTTTGATGAAAGCGAGGTCAGATTCATCCTTGGCATAATCGAATGTTATGGAAAATTGGATGCTAGACATAAGCAAAGTCTGATCGATCGTGTTGCGGAACTGAGTCCTAATGTGAGGTCAAACCACGTTAACCTGAACAGAGACGATAGAAAAAGAAAGAGTCAGACACTTAGGCTTTTCTATAACTTAGGCATTCTCGGTGAAGCTATTTCAAAAGGTTATAAAGTTACTTTTGCGAGAGGCATGTACACTCAAAGCGGAACTGTAGTGCGTGGTGATAAAAACCAATCGCGACAGCATACAGTTTCACCAAGGGCTGTTACGTTCAAGAATAACTCCTACACGCTGATATCAACCTATAATGGTGAACATGGTCAACGGATTATGCATAGTTGCATAGATACGATGCTGGACCTCGATTATGCTTTTGATGACAGTGGCGCTCTCGAGCAGGTAGACAGGCTAGAAAAGTTATCCGAGTTGAAAAAGAGCGACTTGCAGAAATACATCGATCAACATGTTTATATGATCAGCGGCAAACCAGTTCCTATTAAAGTTCGAGTTGTCGATACACCATATAATATTCGTCAGATTTATGACCAGTTTGGACTCGCTGTTATAGGTGATGGCAAATGCGAGGTTGAAGGTTTCGTAGATTTCACCATCAAAGAGCCAGAAGAGTCAATGATCTTTTGGGCAATGCAGTTTTCTGGAATCGCAGAAATACTAGAACCAGAGCACCTTCGGATAAGGATACTTTCAGCAATCAATGAAGCAGCTGACAAGTATTCGCACGAAAACAATATATAGAAGCTAGTTTTCATCAGAACCAAATTTAAAATGAAAGGAGATGACAGATGGACAAGTTAACCTACCTTGTAAAGACACTCTCGCGAACTAACCGAAAAGACTATGAGAATTTTGTCATCAATGCTGTCTGGAATGGTCTTGGAAGAAGCGATATTCAGCCTGTAACCCAACAATACGTACGCAATCACAAGAATGGTAGGCGATTCATTGACCTCTATTTTCCTCAACTTAATATTGGCATTGAGTGTTATGAAAAGTATCACTTAGACCAGCCTGAAATTGATGACGAGAGAACGGCAGAGCTTATTGACGTTCTCTCGGCGATCAACGACGGTGAATACACGCCATATGAGGTGCATGTTTACGATGAAAACGGCGAATATTCTTACGAAACCGCAATGCACGAAATTGAAACTGCTGTGTCAGCACTGAAGCAAAAAGTGCATTATTTGGAAGAAAAGGGGGAACTAAAACCTTGGAATCCAGAATTAACAGCTGAAGAGCTTTTACAGGATCGAGATGTCATCAGTGTATTAGATAACATCGTTTTCAAGACCATCACTGAAGCGAGCAATCTTTTGTTTGGAACAGACTACGACTATCAACAGCACGCTTTTTTCATCCCTAGAGGGAAGTTCCAAGAAACTCATTCTGATCAATTCAAAGTATGGTTTCCAAAGATATCTGTCGATGGATCCAATACGAGAGGATGGAAGAACTTGCTGGAGCCAGACGGAACCAAGCTATATGAACGAAATGTCAATGGTGTGAAGTTTCCAAAACATGAAGCATACAAGCGAATCATCATTCCTCAGGTATATGATCCGGTCATGCGTACACGCGGATATCGTTTCATTGGGGTATTTGAAACTGATGGCGCAGTTGAAATAAGGGAAGACGGCGAAAAATATAGGGCATGGAATAGAAAAGAGGATTCATTCCAGATTATTCGATAGGTATTTATTTTGACGAATACAACGAATACATTGGTCTAGACTAGCCCCATTTTTGGCCCCAAATTACGTTTTCGCGCAAGAAATGAAAAAGGTCAGAAGCCTTGAAAATGACTCCTGACCTCAGCATTCAAATGGCGGGATGTACGAGACTTGAACTCGCGACCTCCGACGTGACAGGCCGGCGCTCTAACCAACTGAGCTAACACCCCGCAAAATCATCTGCTGCGTAAAGCAGCTTGGCTATTATAAACAGAAAATCCAGAAGGGCAAGCGAGAATTCTTCAAAGGATTTCTGCGCCGCAGATGAGCGTGTCTTCGTCGTAGAGCGATGCTGTCTGACCCGGGGCCGGGGCGAGGGTGGGTTCCTGGAAAGAAAGGTGCGCGCCTGAAAGATCAGGGGTTAAAGTGCAGGGGATGGGTTCCATGTTATAGCGGAGCTTCACCTTACAGCCCAGAGGCCCTTCCGGTTTCGGGATGAGCCAATTCAGATCTTTCAGGAAGACCTCATTTGTCAGGGCATCTTCCCTGCTGCCGAGCGTCACCGTGTTGGCCTGTGCATCTTTGGCGCAGACATAGGCAGGATATCCCAAAGCCACCCCCAGCCCCTTTCGCTGGCCCAGGGTGAAGAGGTAAGAACCGTCATGACTGCCGATGCAGGCTCCGTGGACATCCAGGATGTCTCCCGGTTGCGTGCCGAGATGCTCTCGGAGGTAGTCAGGGCAGCTTCTCGGGATGAAGCAGATATCCTGGGATTCTTCCCGATGAGCCACGGGTAACCCCGCTTCCTCAGCGATCGCCTTGACCTCAGGTTTGGGCAGGCCGCCTACGGGGAAGAGAGCCTTTTGAAGGCAGCCCGGGGAGACCTGGCTCAAGAAGTAGCTCTGGTCCTTCACGGGGTCAGCTCCGCGCAGCAGCCGGAAGGTCTCATGAGCCCCCTGGCTTCGCACGTAGTGACCGGTGGCTATGCGCTCGCATCCCATCTCAGCAGCCTTCGCGACGAAGGTGCCGAACTTGATGGTGCGGTTGCAGGTGACGCAGGGATTCGGGGTGAGCCCGCTGCGATAGGCATCCAGGAACGGCTCCTTCACAGCCTCCTCGAAATCCCTTGGCAGATCGAAGGTGGTGTGGGGGATGCCCAGAGCCGCGCAGACCGCCTGCGCGCTTTGCACATTCGCCTCATCCTCAGGCGTGCCCAGCACCATGGTTGCACCGATGCGATCCATGCCTTCCTCGCCGAGCAGTAGGGCAGCGACGCTGGAATCCACGCCACCGCTCATGGCTATGCAGACTTTGCCATCGCTCACCTGTTTCCCCGCCTTCTTCTCTGGGAGCACCTGTTAGGATACTGACTCAACAGACCACAGGATGCAAGCTTGAGGGTGCAGGCGCAGGCTTGCATCGCCGTTCAGGAGCGCTCAACAGGGATGCGGGTATTCCTCTATCTGAGAAGCCACAGGCTAGCCGTGCTCATCACGGTGCTGCTTCTCGTCGGCTGTGTCGGGTGTGATCTGGCATTGCCCCTCATGACCTCGAATATCGTTGATGTGGGCATACAGCAATCCGGGGTGGAGCACATCGCCACGGATGAGATGTCCGATGAGACCCACGCGCTCCTCGAAGAGCTCATCCCCGCCTCCGGTGATGCCCTCTTCGAAGCCTCCTACGAGAAGACCCCTGACGGCTGGTGGCACCTCACTGAGAGGGGGCGTGAGCAGATCCAGGCACTGGATCAGCTCTTGACGGTTCCTCTGGTGATGGTCCACGGCGCCCCTGACCTGGGCGGCCAAGCGGTCGATGTGGAGCAGATGCTCCAGGCGGTGGAGGCGGGCACCGTGAGCGAAGAGCAGTTCCAGGGGTATGTGGATGAAGTGAGAGAGGCCTTGGGGAAGGAGTCTCCGGACATCCTCGCCCAGCAGGCTCTCTCAGCGGCCCTCAAGGAATACGCTCGGCTCGGCGTTGACCTCTCCCAGAAGCAGATGGGATATCTGCTGGGGGCGGGTGGCATCATGCTGGGGCTGGCTACGGTCAGCATGGTGCTGAACATCCTCGTGAGCTTGGTGGCCTCGCGCACGGGAGCGCAGGTGGGACACGACCTGCGCAAGCGGCTCTTCACCAATGTGGTGGGCTTCTCCGATGCGGAGATATCCCGTTTCTCCGCCGCTTCCCTCATCACCCGCGGCACCAATGACATCCAGCTCATCCAGAACGTGACCACCATGATCTTGCGCATGGTGCTCTATGCGCCCATCGTGGCCATAGGCGGCATCGTCATGGTGCTCTACACCAATGCGTCGCTAGGCTGGATCATCGTGGTGGCCATTGCCGTGGTGATGGGCTTGGTGGTAGTCCTCTTCAAGGTGACCTCGCCTCGATTCAGGATCATGCAATCCTTGATCGACCGCGTGAACCGGGTGGCGCGGGAGATGCTCACGGGCATCCCCGTCATCCGGGCGTTTGGTCGGGAGGAGTTGGAACAAGAGCGCTTCGATGGGGCTTCCCGCAAGCTCATGGAGACCCAGCTGTTCACCAACCGCGCCATGAGCTTCATGATGCCCGCTATGATGCTGGTGATGAACCTCACCAGCGTAGCCATCGTCTGGTTCGGAGGTCACTACATCCAGCAGGGCATCCTCCAGACGGGGGATCTGATCGCCTTCATCACCTATTCCATGGTCATCATCATGGGATTCCTCATGATAGGGATGATCTCCATCATGCTGCCTCGGGCTGATGTTGCCGCCAGCCGTGTGAATGAGGTGCTGACCACCTCTTCGTCCATCCAGGATAGGCCCCAGGCGAAAGAGCTTCCCCTACAGAGCCAAGGGCTCTCCATCGAATTCAGCCATGTCTCCTTCAGCTATCCCGGTAGCGATGAGCAGGTGCTCACCGATGTGAGCTTCAAGGCTGAACCGGGCAGCACCCTTGCCATCATCGGCGGTACCGGAGCAGGCAAATCCACCATCCTGAAGCTGATCGAGCGCTTCTATGATGTGGATTCAGGGGTCGTGTTGGTGAACGGCTGTGACATCCGTCAGCTTTCCCAGGCATCGTTGCGGGCGGCTTTGGGCTATGTGCCCCAGAAGAGCTATCTGTTCTCAGGGACCATAGACACCAATGTGGCCTACGGCCGCGAATCCATGCCAGAGAGCCACGTGGAGGAAGCGCTTGCCCTGGCCCAGGCCAGCCAGTTCGTCTTGGAGAAGCCCGAAGGCGCCTTCCAGCCCATCTCCCAAGGGGGCACCAATGTATCCGGCGGTCAGCGCCAGCGGCTCTGCATCGCCCGGGCTTTGGCGAAAGAGGCTCAAGGCTACCTCTTCGATGACTCCTTCAGCGCCCTAGACTACAAGACTGATGCCGCCCTTCGCCAGCGCCTTGCCACGGAACTCCCTCAGGCTACGAAGATCATCGTCGCCCAGCGGATAGCTTCCATCAGGGAGGCGGACACCATCGTGGTGCTGAAGGATGGCGTGGTGTCTGGCGTGGGCACTCACGCGTCTTTGCTGGAAGGCTGTGAGCAATATCGCAAGATCGCCCTCTCCCAGCTCTCCGAGGAGGAGCTGGGGATGACAGGGGGTGCGCAATGAGAAGCGCTCGGCAGACCCCTGAGGCCTTCGTGGCATCGGATGTCCCTGAGATGCAGGCAGCGGAGCTGGATAGGCTCACGGCGGGGGAGCGCGCGTCTTGGCGTCAGCAGGTGCGCGTCCAGGCCATGCTGGGGATAGGGGCGAAGGCCGAAGCCGAGCGGCGGAAGCATCACCGCCATGGCCACGGCGGCCCCGGCGGTGCCATGCATGGGGGAGAGAAACCTCGGGACTTTGGCGGCACCATGAAGCGCATGATCTCCTTCATGGGGCAATTCAAAGGGCGCCTGATCATCATCTTCCTCTTCGCCCTGGCCTCCACCGCTTTCAGCATCCTGGGGCCGAAGGTGCTCTCCCAGGCCACCACGGTCCTGTTCGAGGGCTCCATCGCCCAGATCGGGGGCTACGGGTCCATCCCCATGGACACCATCGGCCAGATCCTCCTGGCTACTCTTGGGCTCTACCTCATCTCAGCCGTCTGCTCCTGGGTGCAGAGCTGGACCATGTCCTCTGTATCCCAGCAGACCTGCTATCGCCTGAGGCGGGAGATAGCGGCGAAGATAGACCGCATGCCATTCGGGTATTTCGAAGAGAACTCAACGGGAGACACGCTCTCGCGCATCACCAACGATGTGGACACCTTGGGGCAGAGCCTGAATCAGGGGGTCACGCAGTTGATCGTCTCCAGCGTGACGGTGGTGGGCGTGGTGGTCATGATGTTCAGCATCAACTGGCTGCTCACGCTGATAGCCCTTCTGATGGTGCCCATCTCCCTCATCCTGGTGGGCGTTGTGGTGAAGCTCTCCCAGAAGCACTTCTATGCCCAGCAATCTCTGTTGGGTCAAGTGAATGCCCAGGCGGAGGAGACGTTCTCAGGCCATGAGCTGGTGCGCGCCTTCGGCCAGGAGGACGAGACCGTTCGCCTGTACCAAGAGGCGAATCAGAAGCTCTATGAGGCTGGTTGGCGGTCCCAGTTCCTCTCCGGCCTCTTGAAGCCCCTGATGGATCTGGTGGGGAATCTGGGGTATGTGGCGGTGGCCGTAACGGGAGCCTTCCTGGCCGTGCAGGGCACCATCACCGTAGGGGATATCCAGGCTTTCATCCAGTATGTGAAGAACTTCACCCAACCCATCACCCAGCTAGCCCAGGTGAGCAACGTGCTCCAGCAATTGGCTGCTGCGGCTGAGCGCATCTTCGCGTTCTTGGACCAGCCGGAGATGCCTCTTGAAGAGGAGACGGGCTTTGCAGATGAGGTGAGCTGTGATGTCACCTTCGATGAGGTGACCTTCGGCTATGATCCAGCCGAACCGGTGATCCTGGGCTTCACCGAAGGGGTGGAAGAAGGGCAGACCGTTGCCATCGTGGGTCCTACGGGAGCAGGCAAGACCACGCTCGTGAAGCTGCTCATGCGCTTCTATGACCCTCAGGGTGGTCGCATCCTCATCGGAGGCGTGGATCTCGGCCGCTTCAGCCGCGAGGATGCGCGCAGCCTCTTCGCCATGGTCTTGCAAGACACCTGGCTCTTCAGCGGCACCATCCGGGATAACGTGCGCTACGGGCGACTGGATGCTACAGACGAAGAAGTGGAGGAGGCTTGCCGCCGAGCCTGCGCCGATCACTTCATCCGCACCCTGCCAGGTGGCTATGATTTCCAGATCAATGAGGATGCCACCAACATCAGCCAAGGGCAGAAGCAGCTGCTCACCATCGCCCGGGCCATCATCGCTGATAGGCGCATGCTCATCTTAGATGAGGCTACCAGTTCGGTGGATACGCGCACGGAGGCGAAGATCCAGGAGGCCATGGATAACCTCATGACGGGCAAGACCTCCTTCGTCATAGCCCATAGGCTCTCCACCATACGCCAGGCGGATATCATCGTGGTCATGGACGGCGGTGCTGTGGGAGAGGTAGGCACGCATCTTGAGCTCCTTGCCGCTGGCGGCCGCTATGCCGAACTGTATAATTCACAGTTCGAAGGAATGGCGGAAGAGGGCTGATGAGGACCATCTCCCAGCGCTTCTGCGCCGTGAGCGCTAAAGGATGAGCGAGGCCCATGACAGACCAGCACAGCCACCGCACTGCTTCCGGGCTGGTAGAGGATGAACGCATCGGGTCCCTTGACCTGGGCTCGGATGCATCCCTTCTGCCCGCTGGCGTCATCCGGGTAGCTCCGGAGGCGCTGGCCTCAGAGCGGCTCCTTCCCGCGCTTCGACCGTCTTCGCCGGATGGTCCCATCAGGATAGCGGCCTTCGATTTCGATGGCACGTGCATATCCGGCTCTTCCCCGAAGAAGCTTGTGAACGCCTTGGGGCGCCGAGGAAAGCTCTCCCTGTACAAGCTCATCCGCGTAGGCATCTGGGGGTTGGCCTATAAGCTGAACCGGCCGCGGGATGACGAAGGGGTGCGCACGCGCGTCTTCTCCGCTTTCGCGGGCATGCCTGCCGAGGAGGTGAATGCTCGGCTCTGCGATTTCTACGATGCCAAGGTGGACCCGCTGTTCCGTACCGAGGCTGATGCCAGCATGTATGCGCATCTGGAGGCAGGCCACGCCGTGGTAGTGGTGTCAGCCAGCTTCGAGCCCATCATCGCTTCGGCCATGATGGAGCATCCGCTCCAGTTCGCTTTGGCTTCGCGCATGAAGATAGATGACCGTGGCTGCTATACGGCCCAGGTAGATGGGTTGCCCACCGAAGGGCCCGCTAAGATAGAGGTGCTGCGGCAGTTCGCTGACGGCTATTTCGGTCCTGGGCACTGGGAGCTGGGCTGGGCCTACGGGGACCATTTCTCTGATCTGACGCTCTTGGAGGCCGCCCAGCATCCCTGTGCGGTCACTCCGGATGGCAAGCTAGAGGCCCATGCACGCAAGATGGGTTGGGATATCCTGGACTGGAAATGATCCTCTCTCGTGCTGTTCTTGTAGGGAATGGGCGGCTGGCCCAAGCCGGGTGCGAGGTGCGATAGAATACGCCCTGAAAGAGACACGCGCATCGGATGAGCATGAGAGGTTCGGCTATGACAGACGATAACAGACACCACGACGCGCGCTTTGGTGAAGGCCACAGAGGCAACGGAAGCGGCAGCGTATCGGATTTCCTGGATAAAGCGCATAAGGCAAGCGAATCAGGCGAGAGCCTTTTGGGCATGTATCTCTACCTGGCGGCCTTCGAGCGGTCGCTCAAGGATGGGGGAGCCCCTTCGGAAGACGCTCTGCTGGGCATCAAGCAGGCATGGGCGGAGGCATGCTCTGCCAAGGAGCGGTCGTTGGCGGAATACATCTTCGAGAAGATGGAGCCCTACCTCTCCCACGATGAGCTGAAGATGTGCTCAGAGGCGCTCCAAGAGCTGGCTTTGGATAAGCTCCAAGAATGCGGGCTGTCCCGGGAGGAGCTGGAGGAGATGGCTCAGATGATCTCCGAAGACCTCCTGGGGATCGAAGACGGTGACTTCAAGATAGAGCATATCTCCACCAGCAAGATCCCCGGCGGCTCTGTGAGCGTGGCCAAGATCAAGGGCACCGCTCCGGGAAGCCCGCTTGCAGGCCTGATCGAATCGCTCCCTGCTTTCTCCAAGCTGACCAACGGCACTGAGGCGGCGGAGGGGGGCTCTGATGAGGTGGCCTTGGGTGTTCCTGAGGAAACACTGGATTTCAATACCATCGCAGGCTATGGTAGCGTCATAGCTGACCTGCGCTCGATGGGGTTGGGCATGGCCGCTGATGAAGACTTCGCCAACCTGGTAGAGTTGCTCAATGCCCGCCACGGCCTGTCTCAGATGCCCGCCATGGATTCCATCCTGTTCCGCTCTCCCGTGCGCGAGGACGCGAATCGCTTCGTCATGGCTGCCATAGGGGAGCTGGATCTTCCGGCTGTCCACATGCATATGGAAGAGAACATCCAGGGGTTGCCGGTGCTCTGCATCAGCGCTCGGGCTGATGCCCTGCCCAAGGGGGCGGCCATGCAGGATGCATTCAAGAACGGTGGTGTGCTGGTGCTGGAGGATCTGGATATGTGGTCCTCTCCCTCCTTCGATCTGCCTGAGGAGGGGTCTGCCTTCTTCATGATGCAGCTGACCCGCGGCGCCCGGGAGGCGGTGGAGCTGATCCGTTCCTCGGTGGAGAATCCCAACGTCTACGTCTTCGCCACCGCTTCTACCGAAGGTGCTGTGGACCCCTTCTACCTGGATTCTCTTGAGCCTATCACTATCATCGATATAGATTACCCCACCCCTGAGGAGCGGGTGGAGATATGGATGGACATCTCCCGCAGGCATCCATCCCTGCGGGGTATCAACAAGGCAGAGCTGGTGCGCCTTTCGGCGAACATGCCCCGGTTCGACATCTACATGGCTGCGCGGGATGCTATCGAAGACGCCTATAAGGCAGGGCTCTCCGCCAAGCGCTACGTGCCCGTCACCCGGGACAACATCTTCGATAAGCTGGCTGCCTACCAGCCTTTGGAATCCGCTGAGTACTCGGAGTTGGAAGAGGCTGTCCTGAAGGATTTCAAGCGGGATCTGGAAGATCTGGATGACCTGCTCAAAGGCGAGTAACCGCCTCTAGGGAAGCGCTCGGACGTTCCGTGTTCATCATCGACATGCTCCTGGTGGGGGCGGGGTTGTCCATGGACGCCTTCGCTGCTTCGGTCTGCAAGGGTCTCCAGAGCAAACGGATCCGCTGGGTCCAAGCGCTCATCACTGCCCTCTCCTTCGGGCTGTTCCAGGCTGGCATGCCCATCATCGGCTGGCTTCTGGGGTCATCCTTCGCAGGGCTGATAGAGCCCATAGACCATTGGATCGCCTTCCTCTTGCTCGCCCTGGTGGGAGGCAAGATGCTCTGGGATGCCTTCCATGAGAGCTGCGATGTGGACGCGCCAGACACCTTCGATCTGCGCGAGCTCCTGATGCTCTCGGTGGCTACCAGCATCGATGCGTTGGTGGTGGGCATCTCCTTCGCCATGACGGGGATCAGCATCTGGGTGGCGGCCCTGGTCATAGGCCTCACCACCTTCACGCTCTCCCTGGCGGGATTCGTCATCGGGAACCGCTTCGGTGCCCGCTATGAACGGGCGGCTACCATCTTCGGCGGCATCGCCTTGATCCTACTCGGACTCAAGATCCTCCTGGAGCATCTGCTGGGAGCCTGATCCCCGGAGCTTCGGAGGAGGGCTGCTTTTGGTGAGAGAAGGGGGCTTCGTTGCCGCTATCCGGATCAGAGCATCGGATAGGAGCCGAGCACCTTCACCTCGCGCAGCTTCAGGCGCAGGCAGGCGAGGGCGGTCTGGGCGGAGAGGTCCGTATCCTTTCCTTCGAACTCCATGAAGAACATGTAGTCTCCCAGCTGCTGCTTCAGGGGACGCGATTGCACCATGGTCAGGTTGATGTCCGCGTAGGCGAACTCTGACAGGATCATGTTCAGGGTGCCCGCTCGGTCGACCCGCAGGAAGAGGGCTACGGTGGTCTTGAAGCGCTCTCCTCCAAGGATAGGGGCGGACCCCAGGCGCCCTATGAGGGCGAAGGCGGTCTGGTTGCCCAGGTTGTCCTCGATGGATTCATCCTGGATGGTGCAGCCGTAGAGCTTCGCAGCCAGCGGGTTCGCAATGCTCGCAATGGTGGGATCGGTGGCGGCTAGGCGTGCGCTCTCTGCCGTAGAGGGGGTCACCTGGGTGCCGCGGCCGGGGAAGCGCTCATTCAGGTAACGGCGGCACTGGGCTATCCCTTGGAGGTGGGAGGCTATCGTCTTCACTTGGGTCAGATCAGCCTCCGGAGCGGTCATGAGGCAGTGATGGATATCGAAGACCTTCTCAGCCAAGATCACCGAGGACGAGCGGAAGGCGAAGTTATCCAGGGTGGAGGTGACCGGTCCCTCCAAGGAGTTCTCCTTAGCTACCACGCCGTAGATGGTGCGGCCTCGGTCCACCGCATCGAACACCTCGTCGAAGGAGGCGCATTCCAGAAGCTCAGCCTCCGGGTCTCCTAGCTCCTCTGCGAAATAGAGAGCGGCCTCATGGGAATAGGTGCCGAAGGGGCCGAGGAATGCTATGGAGAAGGTTTCGGTGCTCATGTCCGCTCCTGTTCTTAGATGGTTGCGGGAGAATGATAAACCATCTCTGCTCAGTGATTGTTACGGCCTCATTTCAACGTAACATTTTGGGACCGCTCGTCATGGTTGGCAGACGTTTTTCTGTTTAGGCCTTCCGTTTATCTCGTGGAGATTGCAGAATGTTTCATGTTCGTAACCTACGAGGGCACCTGGAGGGGGTGTGCACATGGAAGATCTGGCCAAGACGACAGACGTATTCTCTGTCCTTGAGTCACGGGGCGTCACTCGTCGCAGCTTCATGAAGCTTTGCGCGGGCGTCGCTGCCGCAGCGGGCTTGTCCCAGCTGGCTATCCCGCGCGTGGCCGAGGCTATCGAGAAGTCTGTCATCGGTGCCACGTCGGGAGATCTCTATCCTGTCATCTGGATGGAGGGCGGTTCATGCACGGGTTGCACGGAATCGTTCGCTCAGATAGAGACGCCGGATGTGGCAACGGTCGTGCTGGACGTGATCTCTCTGAACTACTCAGAGACGCTTTCGGCAGCAGCTGGCTGGTCGGTGGAAGAGGCCAAGGCCCAGACCATCGAAGCAGGCAACTACATCCTGATCTACGAGGGTGCAGTTCAGAAGGGTTGGGGCGGCAACGCCCTGCGCGTGGCTGGAGAGGTGGGCACTGAGGCTCTGGCTCATGCGGCCGAGAGCGCCAACGCCGTAGTGGCTGTGGGCTCTTGCGCCGTCAATGGCGGCTGGTGCGCAGCGCATCCCAATCCGTCCAACGCCATGGGCGTCCAGCAGTTCCTGAAGGAAGAGGGCATCGAAACGCCGGTAGTGAACATCCCCGGTTGCCCCGTTAATCCCGAGTGGGTCATGTCCGTCCTGGTGGACGTCGTCCTGCTCCAGGATCCCAGCCTGCTCAAGCTCAACGATTTCTCCATGCCTGCAGGTCTGTTCAACCAGACCATCCACGACAACTGCGAGCGTCGCGGGCATTTCGAGAACGGCGAGTTCGTCTACGAGTTCGGCTCCGAAGAAGAGGCCAAGGGCTACTGCCTCTATCCGGTGGGCTGCCGTGGACCTCAGACCCATTCCATCTGCGGCGTGACGCTGTGGAATGATCGCAGGTCCTGGTGTGTCCAGGCTGGCAGCCCCTGCATCGGCTGCTGCGAGGCCAACCCGAACAACCCGGGTGACAACTGGGTAGAGGTCAACACTCCGTTCTACAACCGCTTCCGCGATCTGCGCATCGGGGATCTGCACTTCCAGCCTGAGCCTGTGGCCTGGGCGGTCACTGGCATCCTGGCAGCGGCTCTGGTCATCCATGGCTTCGGCATGAAGAAGACCGGCCGCATGGACGGCGGTGCCGACTTCGAGCCCATCCGCAAGTGGGACAAGGCGCATCCCAACGAGTCCATCGGCGTCTACGCTGATCCTGAGAAGGGCGGCCCTGTGCTGGATGCTGAGGTCTGCGAAGAGAACACCCATCATGCTGCCCCGGCGGCTGATGAGGTCGTTGAAGATTACGAGAAGGAATAGGGGGTGGGTAACTAAATGACACGTTCGATCATCGATCCGATCACGAGAATCGAAGGCCATCTCCGTGTGGAGATGGAAGTCGAGCAGGGAGTCGTGACCGACGCATGGGTCTCCGGCGGATGCTTCCGCGGTATGGAGCTGGTCGTGCAGAACCGCACTCCCCAGGACGCTGCCCAGATCGTTCAGCGCATCTGTGGTGTCTGCCCAGTCAGTCACAGCCATGCGTCCGCCATTGCAGCTGAGAAGGCATATGGGATCACCATCTCCAACAATGCCCGTCTCATCCGCAACCTCATCGAGGGCGCGCAGTTCCTGCATTCGCACATCCTTTGGTTCTACAACCTGTGTGCGCTGGACTACGTGAATCCGCTGGATTCCCTGAACGCCAATGTGCCGGACACCATCGATCTGGCCACGGCTGCAGGTACGTCCATGAACACGGACTTCTATCAACTCAAGGAGAAGCTGGAGGCCTTCGCTGCCAACGGTCAGCTCTCCATCTTCTCGGGCAACTGGTTCGATTGCGACAACGGCGAGGGCTACAAGCTCTCTCCTGAGCTGAACCTGATCTGCACGGCCCACTATCTGGAGGCCTTGAAGATGCAGGCGAAGGCATCCCAGGTGGCAGCGCTCATCGGCGGCAAGATGCCCCATGTGATGACGCTGATCCCCGGCGGCACCGCCTTCGTTCCCACGGAGAGCAAGCTGGATGACCTCTGGGCTCTGGTGAATGAGATCTATGACTGGGTCTCCACCACCATGATCCAGGACACCCTGGCTCTGGCTCCGGCCTATCAGGATGTCCTCAAGTTCGGTAAGGGCTGCGGCCGCTACATCGCTTGGGGTGTCTTCGAGGGTCCCGGTTGGCCCTATGGCGGGGACTACACCGAGCAGATGATCCATCGCTATCTGCCCATGGGTGTTCTGGATGAGGACCTCAACGTGAGCAATGTCGAAGAGCCCCTCATCACCGAATACATGGGCCACTCCTGGTACAAAGGTGATGGCACCTATGAGTCTCCCTACTTCGTGACGGAGCCCGACTTCACCGAATATGATGTTGAGGACCGTTACACCTGGGTCAAGTGCCCTGCCTATGACGGCAAGCCCATGGAGGCAGGCGGGTTCTCCCGTATCCTGGCAGCCTATCAGCGCAACGTTCCCTTCATCGTGGAGCAGGTCGACGCCATGCTGGTCGCTTTGGGTGCACGCCCCGGTCAGCTCTCCGTCCTGCAGAACACGCTGGGCCGTACGGCTTCTCGCCAGATCGAGACGCTCTACATCGCTGGCCTCATGAAGGAATGGACGCTGGAGCTCATGGAGGCCATCGCAGGCGGTGACTCCAACTACTTCGAGGAGCCGCTGACCACTACGGGTGAGGGTACGGGCTTCTGGGAGGCTCCGCGCGGTGCGCTCTATCACTCTGAGAAGGTCACCAACAACAACGTTGACGGCTATCAGATCATCATCCCTTCCACCTGGAACCTGGCTCCCATGAATGCTGATGGCGTCCATGGCCCCATGGAGCAGGCGCTCATCGGCGTTCCTGTCCAGGACGTGGAGATGCCCATCAACGCCCTCCGTACGGTGCATTCCTTCGACCCCTGCACGGCTTGTGCGGTGCATATCACCGAACCTGCCACGGGCAAGACCTTCAAGACCGTGACGAGTCCTTGGGGGGTGAAGTAAGATGGCACATCTCGCACATTATCGCGAAGCACACCCGATGGTATTCGTGGTGACGCACTGGATCAATCTCGTTGCTATGGTGCTGTTGATCCTGACGGGCTTCATCATCCACTACCCCTTCATCGCGGGCATCATGGGCATCTGCCGTGGAGTGCATATCTTCTGCGGCTTCATCCTGCTCATCAACATGCTGTTCCGTGTGATCGCAGCCTTCTTCGTGAAGACCTCTCCCACGGGCGGCACCCGCAAGCAGATCGCTGACTACAAGTCTTGGCTGCCCCAGAAGGACAACCGCCATCAGGCACTGGAATGGATCAAGTACTACCTGTTCCTGAAGAAAGACCATCCGCTGGGCGCGAAGCTGGGCGTTCCGCAGAAGCTCTCTTACCTGGCTATCCCCATCCTCATCTTCTTGATGTGGTGGACCGGCATGTGCCTCTGGGCTCCTGTGATGGATATGGGCCCCTTCGCGGCTACGGTGAACTTCGTGGGCGGCGCCATGAGCATGCGCATCATCCATTACTATGGCATGTTCGTGTTCATCTGCTTCATGTTCATCCATATCTATCTGGCGAACGTGGAGAGCTTTGCTCCTACCAAGCTCATGTTCATGCATAAGGAGCATGGTGGCTTGGTCTACGATCCCGAGCTTCACAACATCGTGGGCGAGGATATGGACCCGAAGAAGGATTAAGCTCCTTCAACAGCAGTGCTTCTGAACAGCGGCCCTCCGGGGCCGCTGTTCTTTTATCATCCCCCATGCTTGAGTTGGTCTCTCTGTAGAGCCTATTATCATAAACATAGAATATGTCAATATATATATTGTAAAAATCGGCGAACTGTTATATAATAGCGCCACATTCATATATAAGCACTAAGGA
>CAJUQK010000006.1:5400-86584 GCA_910588205.1 uncultured Eggerthellaceae bacterium | reverse complement strand
CATCATGGGTTTCGCCTGTCCGAAGCCTAAGGCCGAACGCCCCTTGCGGGGAAGGGCGTTATCCCGGGCGCAAAAAGGGCCGACCACGGTCGGCCTCTGCGCGGGTTGCAATTGCGCAGCAAAAGGAGCTTCTCGTACCATCAAAGCGCGATCAGAGGCATACTCTAGCGAGGATACGGAAAGGACCCCATGGACACCACCACGATACTCGCCCTCTGCATCGCTCTCATCGTTCCCTTTGTCGGGAACACGCTCGGAGCATCCCTTGTCTTCCTCCTGAGATACGGGATGGGAGAGCGCTTCCAGAAGGCGCTGCTCGGATTCGCTGCAGGTGTGATGATCGCCGCAAGCGTCTGGAGCCTGATCATCCCGGCCCTTGAAGCCTCGGAAAGCGGGCCTCTGCCCGCTTGGTTCCCCGTCACTGCAGGTTTCCTTCTAGGCATGTTCGCCTTGCTCTTGATCGATCATTTCACTCCCCATATGCATGTGGGGTCAGAGGAACCCGAGGGGATGCGCAGCGGCCTCAAGAAGCCCACCATGATGCTCTTCGCCCTTGCCATCCATAATCTGCCGGAGGGCATGGCAGTAGGGGCTGTACTCGCGGGCTTTTTGGCAGGGGATGCGAACATCGCGCTTCCGGCCGTTGCCGCACTCTCCATTGGGATAGCCATCCAGAACATACCTGAAGGGGCAGTGGTCTCCCTCCCCTTGGCATCGAACGGGTTCTCGCGCTTGAAGGCGTTCGGCACGGGCACAGCATGCGGTGCCGTGGAACCTCTCGGCGCATTGCTCATGCTGGCTGTCACCGGCCTTGCCACACCGGCACTCCCCTATATCCTCGCATTCGCTGCCGGAGCCATGCTGTATGTGGTCACCGAAGAGCTGATCCCTGAAACCCAACAAGGACGCCACACGAACATCGGCACCATCGGCGTAGCCATAGGATTCGCCTTGATGATGGTGCTCGATGTAGCCCTAGGGTGAGGAGCGTCTTAGGCGAAACCCAGCCAAGTTTGGATGAGGGGCACCCACCCCATGATGAGGATGACGACGATGAGCGCGGGCACCCCGAAGCGCATCCAGCCGTGCAGCCATGCAGGGAAGCGCAAACCCTCGCCTTCGTTCGCCTCAGCCAGGAAGTTCTTCCAACCCCAACCACGCTTCGTCACGCAGAACAGCACAAAGACGAGCGAACCGATGACGAGGATGTTATTCGATACGAGAAAATCCTCAATGGCTTGGATGTTGCCGATACCGGGAAGCTCCACGCCAGCCCAGAGATTGAACCCCAGCGCACACGGCAGTGAGAGCAACGGAATCAACACGATGTTGATAGCAACGGCTTTCTTGCGGCTCATCTCCCACTGATCCATCCAAAAGCTCAGGATACCCTCGAACACCGCGATGACCGTAGAGATGGCAGCAAACCCCATGAACACGAAGAACAGCGTCGCCCAGAGGTTGCCCATCCACATCTGCTCGAACACCGACGGCAGCGTGATGAACACAAGACCCGGCCCTGAATCCGGAGAGACACCAAATGCGAAGCAAGCCGGGAAGATGATGAGTCCTGTAGCGAAGGCAACGAAGGTGTCCAGTCCGGCGATGCGCACAGCCTCGCCCATGAGCGAATAGCGCTTATTGATGTAGCTGCCGAAGATCTCCATTGAGCCGATGCCGATGGAGAGCGTGAAGAACGCCTGGCCGAGGGCCGCGAAGACCGCGTCTCCGAATATCTCCCAGCTTCCGAACAGCTTGCCGAAATCAGGCTGCAAGTAGAAGGCAATGCCCGCATCCGCCCCGTTAAGCGTGCAAGCACGAAATGCCAGGATGAAGATGAGCACCAACAGGCATACCATCATCACCTTCGTGATGCGCTCGACACCCCTTTGCAGACCCATGGAGCACACCAGAAGGGATATCACACAGGCAGCGATCATCCACCCCACCAGCTCAACGGGATTCGCCAGCATAGCATCGAATATGCCCGTCATGGCCGAGGTCCCCTCAAGCGCACCCGCACCGTCAAAGGGAGCTGTTGCCATCTTCGGGATATAGGCGAGCATCCACCCCGCTACAGTGGTGTAGAACATCATGAGCAGATAGAGTCCTACGAGACCTAGCCATTTGAACCGATGCCAGCTGGAGCCTTTCGGTTGCAAGATGTCGAAAGCCCGGGCGATGCCCCGCTGAGAAGCACGTCCCACCGAGAACTCCATGACCATGATGGGAATACCCAGCGCCACCAAGAAGATCAGATACAGGATGACGAAGGCTGCTCCTCCGTACTCTCCCACGATATAGGGAAAACGCCAGACATTACCCAATCCCACAGCGCAACCCGCTGATATCAAGATGAATCCCAAGCGGGATTTGAATTGCTCTCGTGCCATGGCTATCCGTTCCCTCGCGCCTTCACGAAAGCTGTCGTGAAGCGAATCTGCCGAAACGGCATCATTGTACGCTAAAGGGGCAAGACCGCTACAATCCCCACAGGTAGATGGAAGCGGTTGATGAGGAAACGGATGTCGAACCCCAAACAGGAATCCAAGCGCATAAAGCATACCCTGACCCGGCGCACCCTGCACTACTACTGGATAGCCACGCGCAATCACCTGGGCCTCTTCCTAGGGCTTCTGGCCTCCACCATCGGCTTCGTGGGGCTGCTCACCTACGGGAATCCCTACGTGATGAGCCTCATCGTCGACCGCGTCAGCGCTGGCCCTGTAGCCGCCGATGAGGTGCTATCCGTATTCGGGCCTTACATCGCGGCGCTCATCCTCATCAATGTGCTCGGTCAAGCATGCAGCAAGCTCCAGGATCTGACCGCCTGGAAGCTGCAGATAGCAGCGAACTACGATCTGGCCACCATGGCCTTCGATGCCCTGTCCAACCAGTCCATGTCATTCCACTCCAGTCGTTTCGGTGGCACGCTGGTCAGTCAGACCTCCAAGTTCATGAGCGCCTATACGCTGCTGATGAACACCATCACCTTCCCGTTCCTCCCCGTCATCTGCTCGGTGGTGTTCACCTGCGCGCTGCTGCTCCCCGTCGTTCCCGCCTATGTGGCCGTATTGATGGTGCTGCTGGTGATCTATGCCAGCGTGTCCTATCTCATGTACAAGCGCATCCTGCACCTGAACGAGCAAGCTGCCGATGCCCAGAACCGGCTGTCCGGAGAGCTCTCTGATGCCGTGACGAACATCTTGGCCGTGAAGACCTGCGGCCGCGAAGACTACGAGCGCAACCTCTTCGATGCAGCCAATCGCGATGTCGTGGCGCGCGATTCCAAACGCATGATGTCCTCCATCGCCCGCGGTGTCATCACCGCCTGCATCACCGTGGTCATCATGAGCGTGGTCACCGTGTTCATCGCAGGTGGGAATGCCTGGTTCGGCATCTCAGCAGGAACCCTGGTGATCATGTTCACCTACACCTATACGCTGACGAACCAGTTCAACTTCATCAATACGGGTCTCCAGCGGCTCAACCAGGTGTTCGGCGATGCCAGCGGCATGACGGCTGTGCTGGACGAACCGCGCTTGGTGGCTGATGCTCCCGATGCTCAGCCGCTGGTGGTGGAGTTGGGAGACATAGACTTCCAAGATATCGGCTTCAGCTACACCGACGGCGGCGTGGAAACGGTGGTATTCGACGGTTTCAACCTGCATATCCCTGCTGGTCAGCGCGTGGGCTTGGTGGGCATGAGCGGTGCTGGCAAGACCACGCTCACCAAGCTGCTCCTGCGGTTGGCCGACATCCAAGAAGGCAGCATCCTGGTGGATGGGCAGAGCGTAGCGAAAGTGACCCAGCAGAGCCTGCGACGCACCATAGCCTATGTACCCCAGGAGGCCATGCTGTTCCACCGCACCATAGCCGAGAACATCGCCTATGGACGGCCCGATGCCACGCCGGAGGAGATCCGCGCAGCCGCCCAGCAAGCCAACGCATTGGAATTCATCGAACGGCTGCCCCAGGGTTTCGAGACGTTGACCGGCGAACGCGGTGTGAAGCTCTCAGGGGGCCAGCGCCAACGCATCGCCATCGCACGGGCCATGCTGACCGATGCACCCATCCTGGTGCTGGATGAAGCCACATCCGCTCTGGATTCGGAAAGCGAAGCTCTGGTCCAAGACGCGCTTCGCAAGCTGATGGCTGGGCGGACCACCATCGTGGTTGCTCACCGGCTTTCCACGGTGGCCAGCCTGGACCGCATCGTAGTGCTTCGCGATGGCACCGTTGCAGAAGACGGTACTCATGAGGAGCTGCTGTTGCAAGATGGCGAATATGCCAGCCTCTGGAACCGCCAAACGGGAGCGTTCTTGGAATAGCTGGGTGGCGAACACCCGGCCTTGTCCATCATCAATACCGCCTGCGGATGACGAGAAAGACCACCAGCGCCAACAGACCCACCCCAGCCATGGCTATATACATCAGCGGATAGCCTACGATGGGCACGAGCAGCCCCAAGAGCAACGGCCCTACCCCCACGCCTATATCCAAGAACATATAGAAGGTGGCATTCGCAATGCTCAGCCGATCGTCCGGAGCCTTTTTGACCGCCATAGCCAAACCGCAGGATTGCACGGTGCCCACACCATAGCCGCAAAGCAGTGCGCTTCCCAAGATCATCCAGTCATTCGACGCAAAGGCCAGCATGACCATGCCTGCGGTGAAGGAGAAGAATGCCGGAATCATGACCAGTAGAGGACCACGCCGATCGAAAGCGCGTCCGGTGAAGGGGCGCGTCAGGAACATGCTCAGGGCGTAGACGATGAAGAACACGCTAGCCGCCCGCGTGAGACCCACTGATTCTGCGAAGGGCGTAAGGAAGGTGAGGAGGGACGAATATCCGAAGAAGATGAGGAAGCAGACCGAGGAGATGGGTATGGCGCCCCTTTCGATCACCTTATCCCACCGACAGCCCTCCTGACCGGATGCCTTAAGGGCAGGCGTTGCCGCCTTTGCAGCTGCAGCCTCTTCCCGCCGCCCTTCCGCAGACCCTGCCAGCTCCTCTCCCGCCAGCTCTTCCTGAGCAGCAGCCGAGGACTTCTGCGGCCCCCTTACCCGGAGAGGGAAGACCAGGAGCATTGCCGCCACCAAGACCAACGCGGCGCTGATGAAGAGGACGTCGTAGCTGACATGGCGGGAGATGAGAATCCCCGCGAAGGGCCCGATAGCGGCGCCCAACGTGACCGAGAGCATGTAATAGCCGATGCCCTCCCCCTTGCGGGAAGCAGGGACAAGAGCGGTCACGATGGTGGCTATGGTGGTAGAGCAGATGCCATAGGCTATGCCATGGAGCAGACGGATGCCCATGAGCGCTCCTAGAGGCGTATCAAGCAGATACAGCGCGGACATCCCGCAACCGAAGGCCGTACCCAAGATGAGCAGCCGCTTGCGCCCGAGCCTCTCCATGAGCGAAGGAGATGCCAGCCGGGCTATCAGCGTACCGATGATGAAGATGCTGGCGCAAAAAGCGGCCAGGGCGGCAGGCGCGTAGTAGACATCCATGGCATAGGCAGTCATCACCACCGTGAGCATGAAGTAATTGCAGGACAGCACGAAGTTAACGAGCGTGCCTAAGATGAAATCCCGTGTCCACAGGGGCGCGAACCCCTTCTTCGGGTTTGACTGCCCCGTCCTATCCGTACCAGGTGACGCCCTCAGCTCTTTGTCAATGGCTGCACCCATGGGCTATTCGCCCGCATCCTTCGCGATCATCACCGTAACCGGGGAATCCTTCACTACGGCATAGCTGACCGACCCCAGATATCCTTTGACGCCGCCCTTTCCGCGACTCCCCATGATGATCATGTCAACCCCTTCATCCTGAGCACAATTCAGGATAAGGTCAGCTGGAGAGGAGCCTTTCAATATCTTGACCTCGGTCTTGTTCGGCAGGCTTTGGGCGATCTGATCCAGCTCCGCCTTGATGGGAGCGGCCTCATCCATGACCACGGTATCTATCCCTGCCGCAGCAGCCCCTGACGAGAACAAGCGCATCACATGGACGAGCACTATCTGTATGTCAGCATCGATCTTGGCCAGCTCGCTCATGATGCTCAACGCCTTCTGAGCTGGCTGGGAGCCATCGTAGGCTACGAGGATCTTCTTCGTTCCCATGCTCACTCCTCCTTCATGTCACCGCTTCGATTCTAATCATCTCTGACAGCAAGCGCCCAGGAAGACCATGATGTGATTTGACCTCGTTACCTGCGAAGGATAGAATTCGTTCGCTGTCTTTTCGTGGGCCGTTAGCTCAGCTGGTAGAGCAGGGGACTTTTAATCCCAAGGTCGCGGGTTCGACTCCCTCACGGCCCACCATTCGCTATCTTCGCCAACTTCTACAACCATAGAACCTTCGCAGATGCGCTTCAAGTTCTGTATCCTCTTGCAAGACCGTTCGCTAGAACGTCACGCCGAAGGCGAGACAGATGAAGCCCCAGAGGACACCCATGGCATAGAGCCCGGCGATGATGGCCACGTTCTGCTTCCAATGGCGATTCGTGCGGATGAGCACCAGCAGCCCCACGCCCGCCGAGACCAGAAGCCCCGCGAACATGGCAGGAGCAGCAAGGACGCCTTCGATATAGAGGTCGGCGATCACGATGGAAGCGGCGCAGTTCGGGATGAGCCCCACCAGAGCGGAGGCGAAGATAGCCAGAATGGAGTTGCTCTCCAAGAAGGCGGCAAGCGCCTCTTCGCCGATGATCTCTACCACCGCATCCAAGGCGAGCGTGATCAGGAAGATGAACACCATGACCTGGACCGTGTGCTTCAACGCCGAGATCAGGATACCTTTCCACCCGTGGTCATCATGGCCGTGCTGGTGAGCATGATGGTCATGGGAACAACCTGCACAGCAGTCCTCGGCATGCTGATATACCAGTTCTGGGTGCTCTTCGCAGGTGTTGCATTCAGGGCCGCAACCGCACTGGTCCTGTTCGCACAGCTCATGGATCCGGTAACTCTGATGATAGCGCCGCGCTAGACGCAGGACCGCATCTACCAGAAAGCCCATGAGCATGCCTACGATCACCTTCGCTCCCATAATGGAGGCGATGGTGGAAAGCGGGACCTGTTCCGCCAGGAAGACGGGAAGCATCTCATCAGACGTGGAGAGGAAGACGGCGAAGAGGGTGCCCAGCGTGATGACACGTCCAGCATAGAGCGTGGCCGAGACAGCCGAGAAGCCGCATTGGGGCACCACCCCGAGCAGAGCGCCGATCACCGGGCCCGCCGCCCCCGCACGCTTGATGGCCTCTTGGGTCTTCGACCCGGTCTTATGCTCCAGCCATTCCATGAGCAGGTAGGTGATGTAGAGGAACGGGACCAGGTATAGCGTATCCGCCACGGCATGGCTTACCACGTGCTCGGCTATGTGAAGAAAACCGTCCATAGCTGCATTCTAGCGGCAACCTTCCCGGCTCCCCACCACCGTTGCAAAGGCGTAAGCCGAATGGCGCATCAAAGGAACCTTACCAAGCACTGTTTGGTGCTATCCTTGAGAAAAGTCAACGGTCGCTAACAGGAGAGGCTCATGGAGGCCATCAGCCCATTCGCATTCGTCACCATCGTGACGCTGATATCCGGTGCAGGAGGCACAGGGCTAGGCGGCATCATCGGCGCACTGTTCAATAGCAAGTCCAACAAGGTAGTCAGTCTGCTCCTAGCCTTCGCAGGCGGCGTCATGTCCTCTATCGTCTGCTTCGACCTGCTCATCGAAGCCACCGAATCCGCACAAGAGGCCAGTGGGTTGGGCGTATGGATCGTGGTCATCGCCTTCTCGGTGGGTATCGGGGTGGTCTACGGTCTGAATGTAGCCATTGACAGGAAGACCAGCAAAGAAGTGCCTCACACGGGAGATGTGAATCATCCGAAGACCCATGATGATCTGGACGAGCTGATCCATGCCGATCATCTGAACGAGCATATCCGGCGCAGGGACTCGCGCGCCTCCTTGATCGTGGCAGGCATCGTCATGGCTGCCGCCATCGCCTTGCACAACATCCCTGAAGGCATGACCATCGGTGCCAGCTTTGCAGCCTCTGATGACCTTTTAGTGGGGTCGGGCATGATCATGGCCGTGCTCATCGGACTGCACAATATCCCTGAAGGTATGGCAGTGGCTGTACCACTCATGAGCGGAGGCATGGGCAAGCTCCGTGCAGTGCTGCTCACAGCCACCTGCGGCATCCCTACCTTGCTGGGGGCTTGGCTTGGTCTTTGGCTGGGTGATGTAGGGCCGTTGGGGTTGGCTTTGAGCCTTGGGTTCGCCTCAGGAGCCATGGCCTATGTGGTCTATGGCGAGATACTGCCCGAGGCGTATCTCATCTACAAATCAAAAGCACCTGCGTTCGCCGTCATGGTCGGCATGCTCTTAGGACTCATCCTCATCTTCGCTTGAGCAACGCCCATCTCGTCCATTCCGTGGTAATATCACCACCACTGGCACCGGATATCGAACAGGATATGAATGCCCTCTCAGAACAATCAAGAAGATTTCGAACGGCTTTGCCGTGAGGTCGCAGGAAACGTTGCAAAAGGGCTGACCACAGCGGGAAGCGCCATAGGAGATGCTATCGGCCAAGCCGTAGAGGGCTACCGAGCCAATCAGGCCCAAGCCCAGCAGCGGGCCCTCCAAGCTCAGCAGCAGGCTCTCATGGAGAGTCGGTTCGGGAAGATCGCAAAAGCGAAGCGCGGAGGGGTGATACGGACGGCCCTCGGCGGCATCTTCGCTTTCAGCTTCGGCCTTCCGCTCTTGAGCTGTTTGATCACCGCTCCTTGGATAGGCATCCCGAACGCCATCATAGGTACGGCGGTGATGGCGGCTTTCTTCGTCCCCTCTCTCATGCTTTTAGTGAGCGGCACCAAGCGGCTGAAGATGGCGCGGCAACTGAGCACGCTCCAGCGCATCTTCGGAAACCGTGAAGCGGTGCCTATCGCAGAGATAGCCCAGGCAACCGGACAGAAGCCTGCGAAGATCGTCTCTGCCATCCAAGAGCTCCTGCGCCGCGGGATGCTCCCCCAAGGTCACCTGGATGCAGAGCAGCGCACGCTCATCGTGACCGATGAGGCCTATCAGCACTACCTCCAGCTCCGGTCAGCCCAGCAACAAAAGGCACTGGAAGAGCAGAGGCGCCGTCGTGCCCAGGCTGCTGCCCAACCCACTCCAGATCACATCGACAACCTGAGCCCAGAGGTGCGCAGCTTCATCACCACGGGCACAGGATTCCTCAAGCAGATCCACCAGCTTGATGTAAACATAGCTGATGGAGGTGTCAGCCAGCGCATCGTGCATATCGAAGGGGTGGTTGGCCGCATCTTGGATCGAGTCAAATGCGAACCACGCGTCCTAGACCAACTGGGGCGTCTCACGGATTACTACCTTCCCACCACTGTGAAGCTGCTCACCGCCTACGATGCTCTGGAGGAACAGCAGGTCCAAGGGGAGAACATCAAGAGCTCCCGGCGCGAGATAGAATCCACCTTAGATGTGCTCATCCAGGCTTACGAGAAGCTCCTTGATGACACCTTCGCTGACCTTTCCATGGACGTATCCTCTGAGATATCCGTTCTCAACGTCATCCTGGCCCAGGAAGGGCTCACTGAGAGCCCCTTCGACAGCAAGCCTGAAGACACGATCAACAACCGGAAGGAATGATCATGACAGAGGAACACTCCCCTATCCCCAACGCGCCCGTACCTGAGCTCACCCTGACGCCGAACATGGCTGATGAGGCAGTCATCGTCACTGAGGCGGAGGTCATCCCAAGCTCGGCGCAGCAAGCACCTGCCCTCGAAGACTCGCTCTCTGCTGAAGAGATGGCTCAGGTGGAGGCATTCTCGAAGCAGATCAACGTAGCGGATGCGAACACCGTCCTCCAATATGGTGCCGGTGCCCAAAAGAAGATGGCAGATTTCTCCGAGACCGCCTTGGACCGCGTGCGCACCCAAGATCTTGGCGAGGCAGGAGACCTCATCTCCGGCGTGGTGATGGAGCTCAAGGGCTTCGATGCCGAAGAGGAGAAGGGCCTCTTCGGCTTCTTCAAGAAGCAGGCGAACAAGGTGCAGGCCATGAAAGCGCGCTATGACAAGGCCGAGGCCAATGTCAACAAGATCGTTGGCGCTTTGGAGAAGCACCAGATGGCGCTCATGAAGGATGCGGCCATGCTGGACAAGCTCTACGAGCTGAACCTCACCTATTTCAAAGAGCTCACCATGTATCTGCTTGCAGGCAAGAAGCGCCTGGAAGAGGTCCGAAGCGGTGAGCTGCAAGAACTACGCGCCAAGGCGAAGGCCAGCGGAAGGACGGAAGACGCCGAAGCAGCGCAGAAGCTGGAAGCCTCCCTTGTCCGATTCGAGAAGAAGCTCTCCGACCTGGATCTCACACGCATGATAGCCATGCAAACGGCCCCTCAGATCCGCTTGGTGCAGAACAATGAGATGCTCATGGTGGAGAAGATCCAGACCACGTTGGTGAACACCATCCCCCTGTGGAAGAGCCAGATGGTGCTTGCACTGGGCATGGCGAACAATGAAGCAGCCCTCAAGGCCCAGAATGCCGTCACGGACATGACCAATGAGCTGCTGAAGAAGAATGCTGAGAAGCTCAAGCAATCCACCACGGAAGTGGCACGGGCCAGCGAGCGGGGTATCGTGGATATCGAAACGCTTCGCGCAACGAATGACAATCTCATTCAGACCTTCGATGAGGTCATGCAGATCCAAGCCGAAGGCCGTCAGAAGCGGGCAGAGGCCGAAGCGGAGATCCGCAAGATGGAGGCTGAGCTCAAGCAAAAGCTCATGGAAGTGAAGTAGCGCATCCTCCCTCAACGGAGCACATCAAAAGGCCCCTGCAATGCAGGGGCCTTTTTCGTTCCAAGACACCGAGGCTTCGCAGCGTCAATCTATTACGTCGTCCGCGAAGCGGCGGCGTAATAGCGGCTAGTACATGCCGCCGCCACCGCCCATAGCTCCAGCCAAAGCGGAGAGGTCGGGGCCTTCCTCGGGGATGTCGGAGATGGTAGCCTCGGTTATGAGGATGAGGCTTGCCACAGAGGCAGCAGACTGAAGAGCGGTGCGGGTGACCTTGACCGGGTCATTGACGCCCATCTTGATCATGTCGCCCCATTCGCCCGTCTTGTAGTTGCGACCCATGCCAGCCTTGGCCTTCTTGACCTCGGCCACCTCGACGCTACCCTCATAGCCAGCGTTCTCGGCAATGGCACGCAGCGGAGCCTCCAGAGCGCGACGGATGATGTTCACGCCCACCTGCTCGTCCGCATCCACCTTCATCTTGTCAACAGCAGGGATGGCATTGACCAGAGCCACGCCGCCACCGGCCACGATGCCCTCTTCCACAGCAGCACGAGTTGCCTGCAAGGCGTCTTCGATGCGAGACTTCTTCTCCTTGAGCTCGGATTCGGTAGCAGCGCCTACCTTGAGCACGGCAACGCCACCGGAGAGCTTGGAGAGGCGCTCCTGGAGCTTCTCGCGATCGAAGTCGGAGTCAGTGCGCTCGAGCTCAGCCTTGATCTGGCCGATGCGGGCTTCGATCTCCTTCTTCTTGCCAGCGCCGTCCACGATCAGGGAGTTGTCCTTGGTGACCTTGACGGTCTTAGCGGTGCCCATCATGTCGATGGTGGCATCAGCCAAGGTCATGCCGAAGTCCTTGTCGATGACCTGGGCGCCCGTAACGGCAGCGATGTCCTCTAGGATGCGCTTGCGGCGATCCCCGAAGCCGGGGGCCTTGATGGCCACCACGTTCAGCGTGCCGCGAAGCTTGTTCAGCAGCAGGGTTGCCAAGGCTTCGCCATCAACATCCTCCGCCACCAGGAACAGCGGACGACCAGAGCGCATGACCTCTTCCAGTAGCGGGATGAAGTCCTGCACGTTGGACACCTTTTGGTCGGTCAGCAGGATGTAGGGATCCTTCAGGACCGCTTCCATCTTCTCCATGTCAGTTGCCATGTAAGGAGAGATGTAGCCGCGGTCATACTGCATGCCTTCCACGACATCCATCTCGATGCCGAAGGTCTGGCTCTCCTCCACGCTGATAGCGCCATCCTTGCCCACCTTCGCCATGGCCTCAGCGATCTTCTCACCGATGGTGGCATCGCCCGCAGAGATGGTGCCCACATTGGCGATCTGCTCCTTGGTGGAAACGTTCTTGGCAGCCTTCTTGATGGCCTCGACCACCGTTTCCGTAGCCTGCTCGATGCCGCGACGGATGGCCAGGGCATCAGCACCGGCAGTCACGTTCTTGAGGCCGTCTTGCACGATGACATCAGCCAGCAGGGTTGCCGTGGTGGTGCCGTCACCGGCAACGTCGTTGGTCTTCACGGCCACTTCGCGCACGAGCTGAGCGCCCATGTTCTCGATCTTGTCTTCCAGTTCCACTTCCTTGGCAACGGTCACACCATCGTTGGTGATGGTGGGGGCACCATAGGACTTCTCCAGAGCAACATAACGGCCCTTGGGCCCCAAGGTGACCTTGACGGCATCGGACAGCTTGCTGACGCCAGCGGCAAGCCCAGAGCGGGCATCAGCGTCGAACTTTATCTCTTTAGCCATAGGAGTTGCTTCCTTTCTATGAGCAAGGGGTTAAGCGAATACTGCGTAGATATCATCAGCGCGAACGATCAGCACCTCTTCGTTATCAGTGAGGATCTCGTTCCCGCCATACTTGCTGTAGACAACGCGATCGCCCTTCTTGACGGGCATGGGCAGGTTCTTGCCATCCTTGTCCAGCTTGCCAGGGCCCACAGCCAAGACCGTACCGGTCTGGGGCTTCTCCTTCGCGTCGCCCGCGATGTAGAGACCTGACGACGTCTTCTCCTCCGCCTCATCCTGCTTGATGATGACGCGGTCGCCCAGGGGCTTAAGATTCATGACGTAGCCTTCCTTTCCTCTTGGTGTCCTGCTCGCACCCGCACCGTACAGCTCATCGAAGCCCCGAGTTATCAGCTTCTCTTGCTGTTTTAGCACTCAAAGGGTGCGAGTGCTAAAGTTTCGGTGGATATATTAGCAGCCTCAGTGCTCATTGCAAGGGCTATTCACAAGAAATCTGACAGTGTCACGCTTATGTTGCCGAAGCATCATCGGTCGGGCAACGAAGGCGAAACAAGGCCGCTCTCATAGGCAAGCACTACCAGCTGAGCCCGGTCGTGGGAGTCCGTTTTCGCCATGATGCGCGCAAGGTGCGTCTTCACGGTAGCGGGCGAGATGAATAGCAGCTCACCGATCCGGTCATTGTCAGCACCTGTGGCCACAAGCTGCAAGATCTCCCGCTCACGATCAGTGAGGGCCTCCAACCTGCGGTCCTCCTGAGCCGCAGATCCCGGCGCAACAGAGCGCCTCGCGCGAGCGAACGTCTCCACGAGACGCTTCATCACTGAAGGCTGGATGAGCGCTTCTCCCTTTGCCACGACATGGATCGCTCGGGCGATCTCCTCTGGATCAGCGTCCTTCAAGAGGAACCCGCTTGCTCCTGCTTCCAAAGCGTCATAGACATATTCGTCTATATCGAACGTGGTCAGCACCAGCACATGAGCGTTGTTCAGAAGCGGGCTTTGTGCGATCTGACGCGTGGCATCGATGCCGCTCAGCTCGGGCATGCGGATGTCCATGAGGATGACATCTGGCTTCAGGCGCAAAGCCTCATCCACTGCTTGCTTGCCGTCTTTGGCAACGCCGATGACCTCGATATTTGGGAATGTGTTCAGGATGGCCTTATAGCCAGAACGGACGAGTTCCTGGTCATCAGCAACGAGGACCCGGATAGGGCGCTTCGCGCTTCGCTTCTCTATCGCGGCCATAGGCTAGATGCTCCCCTCTTGATGCAGGCTCTCCTGAGGTCCGGCGAGCGGGATGCGAGCCGTGAGCGCGAATCCCCCTCTTTTGCCTTCTTCTCCCTCTTTGCCCCCTTCGCGTGCACCTGCTTCGAACTGACCCCCGAGCACATTGACGCGCTCGCGCATGCCTTCCAGACCATGGCCTGCGATCGGCTCTCCCGAGGCCATGCCAACGCCATCATCGATCGCCTGGAGCGTGGCCGCCCCTTCACCCACCGCCAACCGAAGGGAAGCATGGGTGGCCTGGGAGTGCCGCACGATATTCGTCACCGCTTCGCGAGCTATGCCGAACAGGGCGATGTCGATATAGGCAGGCACCTGGGACTTGTCATAGCCGGACTCATCCACCGAAGCCCTGATACCCGCAGACTCCAGATAGTCCAGCAGGTCCCCCAAGCGGTCAGTGCCTTGGGTGGGACGCGTCTGAGCCTCAGGAGCATCCCCGCGCAGAACGCCGATCATGGCACGCATCTCACCGAGCGCGTCCTTTGCCGTAACGCGTACAGCCTCCAGGGAATCCTTGGCAGCGGCGGGGTCAGCCTCCATCAGACGCAGTGCTGCCGATGCTTGGATGCTCACCGCAGAGAGCGAATGGGCCGTGATGTCATGGACCTCCCGCGCGATGCGCACGCGCTCAGCCTCAACGCGCCGGGAGGCTTCGGCATCGGCCGTGCGCAAAGCCTCTTCGGCGCGCAGACGCTCAGCTTCTTGGAGCTGCTCGGCCTGTTGCGCTCGGGCTTCGGCCGCCTCAAGGAAGTCTTCCCGCATGTGAAAGGCATAGCCCGCCAACGACACCGCCACCACGAGAATGGCATTCTGGAGCAGGATGAGATTGTTGAAGGGAGAAGCGGGTCCTGGAGTCAAGAGTGGAACCGCCAGCACACAGCAAAGCAGCAGGATGCCCGCCATAAGGCATTCCGTACGGCTGCGATCATAGGCCACGGTGAACAGCGCTATCAGCGGCCCTGCCAAAGAGAACGTCCCTATCCCCAATAGGTGCGTGAACAACAGCCAAAAGCCAGTGCACAGGGCGAAGGCAGGCCAGGGAAGACGTTCACGCCCGATGAGCGGCAAGCATGTGAGCAGGATGCCCGTGATGGCGAGCGCGGAAGGAGCAAGGGCACGAATGCCCAGCATCAAGCGCGTGAATTCATCGGGCAGCAGCAGATTCACCGCGATGGTCATCTGCAGCATACCGAAGCCGAAGGCACCCGCAGCTACCACCCCATCCACCAGCCAGCGGGTGGCGTTCATCGGCCTGTTGCTCACCAGTAGGCTCTTGAGATGGTCAACGGACATCACAAGCGGCTCTCAATCCATAGACGGGGGTGGCATGGCGAACGGCGGAGAGGATGGCACGACCCATGGCCTCCGTGGCCAGGATGCCCACCTGGTCCACCGAGGCTTGCACCTCTCCAGAGGCCATCGTGAAGATGGTGTCTCCATCGTTCAAGGTGTGCGCCGGTTTGATATGCCGAGCATAGGCGTCCTGGGCAATCTGAGCCACCTTCGTAGCCTGCGCCTTGGTAAAGCGAGCATTGGTTAAGATGCAACCCAGCGTGGTATTGGAGACAGGCTGGCCCTCCGGGGTCTGAGCCTGCGCAGAGGCCTGAAGGGTCAAGGCCCTTTCCGCAGCAACGAAGGGGTCCTCCACGTGGCCATCAGCGCCAAGGGTGCCTGCCACCCAGCGCCCGTCGGCTGTCATCACGTTGCCCAGTGCATTCACGGCCACATTCGCGATGACCACCAAGTCCCCTTGCTTGAGACCAACCCAACCGAAACCGGATTTCATGATCTGGGTGGGAAGCCCCATCTTGCCCACTGTTGCTCCCGTCCCAGCCCCCACGCATCCCTGGGACAGATCATGGGCATCAGCGCTCAAAGCCGCCTCGCTCGCCTTCGCACCAGCCGTCTTCTCTGGCCACACTGGCCTTCCTATGGGCAAGTCGAACAGGGATGCCCCGCAAACGATGGGTACGCACGCTCCTGCCAGATGAAACCCATGATCATGCCGAGCCAGGACCTCCATGGCCCCGCAAGCGGCTTCCAGCCCGAAAGCCGATCCGCCCGAGAGCATCACGGCATGGACTTGTTCCACCATGTTCTCAGGACGCAGCAGATCTGTTTCCCGTGTAGCAGGCGCTCCACCGCGGACATCCACTCCGCCCACCGCCCCTTCAGGTGCGATGAATACCGTACAGCCGGTTCCTCCCTCTTCATCTGTGTAATGAGCTGCCCGAAAGCGGGGCAGGTCCGCGAAACCAACTTCTTCGAACATGATCCCTCCTTGAAGATAGGCAACAGTGCTATTGTCGGTGGCCTTATTGGGGCAGATGCCGTTCGCCCCTCTGAATAGACCGCTCACCCTTCGGGGTGCTACTATACCGCGGCAGTATCAGGAAACGACAAGGGAGATGTATGGATCTCGCTAAGCAGGCAAAGATCGTAGATAGCATCCACGACACCCTGAACGACTTCGTCGGCCAGAAGATCAAGGTCCGCGCGAACATGGGCCGTTCGAAGATCGTAGAGAACGTAGGCGTGCTCACTCAGGTGCACCCGCGGTTGTTCATCATGGAGGTTGAGCGCAAGCGCGGCCGCACTGCTCGTCACTCCTATCAGTTCGCTGATGTGCTCACCGGCATGGTAGAGCTCTCCCAAGATGGTGAACCCCTCTTCGGCGAATTCATCGATGATACGCCCCCGGAGCCTGCTCCCGAGAACATCAAGCTGTTCCACGATAAGGAGCAGGTGCTCTCTTAAGACCGGCTGATACGAAAGCCGTTTGACAAGCCGCACCGTTTTCGCCAAAATTCATGTTTCGCAGCCATTCACTGCGATCATAATCGGGGATGTAGCTCAGCTGGGAGAGCGCCACGTTCGCAACGTGGAAGTCGTGGGTTCAAGTCCCATCATCTCCACCAGGATCTTCAGGGCCTCCTTCGGGAGGCTTTTTTTTCAGGATCATCAGAGCCTATCTTCACCCCTCCGCTGACCCTGTTTGCGCTCTCATCCCTCTGGTCCAACTCGTCAAATCAAAACCGTCCAACTTGCCAAGTTGAAATCGGCCAAATTGCCAAGTCAAAACCGTCCAAATTGCAAAATTGCTGCTACAATCCATGGGTACCTTCCAAGGAGGAGCCATGACATCCAACTATTTGCCCCGCATAGCGGATGAATGCTTGCAGTGGCAGCTCAAGACATCAGGCGCCGTCCAAATCGAAGGCCCGAAATGGTGTGGCAAGACATCAACGGGCGAACAATGTGCCAAGAGCACGGTCTTCTTGCAGGATCCTGATACGGGTCCTGCGCTTCTAGCTCTGGCGGATTCGAAACCATCGGCAATTCTAGAGGGCGACAAACCGCGTCTCATCGACGAATGGCAAATGGCTCCACAGCTTTGGGATGCAGTTCGATTCTCCGTCGACAGAAGCAAGCAGCTTGGTCAATATATCCTCACAGGCTCTGCAACCCCAAAGAAACGCCCCGCCCATTCAGGTGTCGGACGTATCGCACGACTGCGCATGCGCACCATGTCTCTCTTTGAAACGGGTGAATCTACGGGCGAGGTCTCATTGAGATCGCTCTTCGCAGGCACATCTCCTCAAGACCAGCTGAAGATCGGGGCCATATCCAAGCTCGATGTCGTCGATCTTGCCTATGACATATGTAGAGGCGGATGGCCTCAAGCGGTGATTGAGACAGATCGTGATATAGCGCTAGCCCAAGCAAGGAACTACGTGGTAGAGATGCTTGATTCTGATATCGATGAGCTTGAAGGGAAGAGAAGGAACTCAACATGGCTGCGAGCGATCATGCGATCGTATGCGCGCAACATCGCAACCCAAGCTTCGCTTTCCACCATTAGAGATGATATGCAGGGTGATCAACCTTCTGACGTCACGGTCGCTGAGTACATCGATGCCCTCAAGCGCGCATTCGTCATTGACGATATAGAAGCGTGGAACCCAAAGCTTCGTTCAAGAACAGCCGTGCGCACAAGTCCTACAAGGCATTTTTGCGACCCTTCTATTGGTGCAGTCATGCTTGGAGCCACACCTGAATCGCTTTTGCGCGACTTCGACACTTTCGGGCTCCTATTCGAATCCCTTTGCGTGCATGATCTCAGGGTATATGCCGATGCCCTCAATGCCGAGGTAAAGCACTATCGGGATAAAACAGGGCTTGAAGCAGATGCTGTGATCGTGCTGCCCGATGGTCGATGGGGAGCGGTCGAAGTGAAGATGGGGAATAGCCGCATCGAAGAAGGTGCGAAGCACTTGCGCAAGCTCGCAGATCGGGTGGAATCTGCTCACGAAGGCTCACCGGCTTTCTTGATGGTCTTGACCTCAACGCAAACCGCCTACCAACGTGATGATGGCGTTGTCGTTATACCGCTCGCCACGCTCGCACCATAGCCTGACGGAAGGATCCAGGATCAGGAGAACCGATGCTCCTGATTCCCTTTTTACTCACTATACTGAGTAAAATCACTCAGTATAGTGAGATATCCACTGAGGTATGCCACGTTCGCAACGTGGAAGTCGTGGGTTCAAGTCCTATCATCTCTGCCGGGTCGAACATGTTCGACCCCTACGAAAACCAGTTACATACCCTTCGGTGATCGTTGCCTTGGACCGAACGCGTTCGCCCCCATGGATCGTGTGTCGGGTTGTCGAGAGCACGCTTTGCGGCCGCGCCTTCGCCATCCCGCAGGAGCTATACAACCCCACCCGCGTCCGTTACCCGCAACGCCGCGTTGGTGAAAAGGGATCCGGCCAGTGGAGGCGCATTACGTGGGAGGAAGCTTATCAAGAGGCGGCCGAGAAGTTCAAGCAGATCGGCAACGAATTCGGATGGCACACCATCGCGCACCAGTATGGCACCGGCCGCGACATGCTCCAGTTCCAGGCCATCAACAAGCTGTGGTTGGAACTGGGCTCCACCGCAACCTTCGGGGTGGGCAACCTCTGCTGGGTAGGTTCCTATTTCACCAGTCAGCGCCTCTATGGTGATGAGACCCAGTACACCGGATGGGACGGCAACAACACGGATTGCATCCTCATCTGGTGCCGCCAGGAGCGCAGCCGCGGCTACTACGACTGGCTGACCGTAAAGCGCGCCCAGGAGCGCGGCGCTCAGGTCATCTGCGTCGATCCGCGCTTCACCTGCACCGCGGCGAAAGCTGACCAGTGGCTTCCCATCCGTCCCGGCTCTGACATGGCACTGGTCCTGGCATTCATCAATGAGATCATCAAGTCTGACAAGTGCGATATCGAATTCGCGCGCTATTGGACGAATGCGCCCTTCTTCATCGACGAGAAGGACAGCAACGGCAACGGCACGGGCTATCAGCTGCGCCAGTCCATGATGCAAGAAGGCGGCAACGAAGAGCTGTATCCAGCTTGGGATGAAGCCCACGACCAGCTGATCTTCTGGTCCGGTGACTGGCAAGACAGGAACGGTGTAGGTGGGGCGAAGGCGTTCCAGTGGCTTGATGAGAACGGCAACGTCGTTGAAGATGCGGTACCAGCCCTTGCCACCCCTGACGGCAAAGGCCGCGAGATCAATGGTAAGACCTATCGGACAGCCTGGGACCTGCTCGTCGAGCACGTGACGCCCTGGACCACCGAACGCGCAGCCGAGTTCTGCGAACTGGATGAGGACCGCATCGCGAAGGCCATCCAGACCTACATAGATGCCAGCCCCCATGCTTGCTTCACCCGTGGCCAGAAGGTCGAATGCTCCATCAACACCTCTGGCATCTCGCAAGCATTCACCATCATGATGGCTCTTGCTGGCAACTTCGATACGAAGGGCGGTCAGAACATCGGACGCGAACCAGCCACTGGGTATGACTCCTTCATGTTCGACGTGGTCCCGAACAAGGCTGGCCGCATGGGAGACCTGCGCAAGCAGACTGCCATGAACATCAAGAAGCTCTCCGTCTGCCAGAACACGGGCTACCAGCAGATCCTTCAGGCCGATGATGCCACGGGCGAGCTGCGTGAGGTCACGCAGAACTCCGGAGGACAGGTCATCTATGGACAGCAGGGCGGCTTTGGCGCGGTGACCACGAAGGCCATGGCTATCCCACCAGCCATACCTACCTGATCCGCCAGCCCTTCCATGCGCCGCTCGGCGAGGCGAAGGATGACATGGACATCTGCTTTGAATTCGCGAAGTACATGGATGTGGACATGTTCTGGAAGGACAAATACGAATTCTTCGACTACCTGGTGAAAGGTCCTGAGACGCTTCCGCCGCAGCTCTCCTGTGCGAGCTTCGAAGACTTCCGCAACCGCATCTCTGTGACGGGCGTTCAGATGACCGATGTGCGCGGTGGCAAACCCAAGTATGAGACCGGCTTCATGCGCAAGACGAGCGACTTCCGTCCTGGCTTCAACACGATGTACCGGGGCAACAAGATGGGCTCGGTCTACCGCTTCCCCGGCACCACGCTGCCAGACGGAACGAAGATCCCGGCACATCCGCAGTCTGACAACGGCAAGATGGAACTCTGGAGCGAAGACCTCCTACTGTACGGCAACGGTCCGTTGCCCATGTACATCGAGCCGCCCATCACGAAGGTCTCCCGCCCTGACCTGGTAGAGGAGTACCCCTTCACGCTCATCACCGGTGGCCGCAGCCATGCGTTCTTCCACACCGAATACCGCAATTCGCCCTGGATGCGCGAAGTGCATATGTTCCCGACGATGGACATCAACCCCGAAACGGCGGCCAAGCTGGGGATCGAGCAAGACGACTGGTGCTGGATCGAGACCTATGTGGACCGCATCCGCCAGCGGGCGAACCTCACCAACGCCATCAAGCCGGATACCATCCATGTCGAACACGACTGGTGGTTCCCCGAGCGCGCGGCAACGGACGACTTGCACGGCGCGCTGGATGCGAACTGCAACATCCTCTTCGAGAACAATGGCCCCTATGACCCAGCCGTTGGCACCGACAATTTCGGAGGACTCTGCAAGGTATACAAAGCTGAAGAGGGTGCCCCTGACAACATCTGCATGACCAGCGAGGACTTGCGGGTGTTCCTGCCGCTCACCCGTGAGCAGCTCCAAGAAGACATGCAGGACCTCGGCGTGATGATGCCGAACAAAGGAGGGAAGTAGTCATGACGCGTCATACCATGGCCATAGACCTCGACAGCTGCATCGGATGCCATTCCTGCGCTGTCGTGTGCAAGCAAGAGAACAACGTAGGTCTGGGTACGTTCTACAGCAAGGTGCTCACGATGGGACCTTCCGGAATCTATCCTGACCTTGAGATGTATTACTTGCCCGTAGCCTGCCAGCATTGCGAGAACCCCAATGCGTGAGCGTATGCCCCACCGGCGCTAGCTATAAGCGCGAAGACGACATCGTACTGGTAGATCACTCCAAGTGCGTGGGGTGCTAGTACTGCGTCATGGCCTGCCCCTACGGCGTGCGCACCTATGACACGGCGAAGGACAAGGGCGTCATCGAGAAGTGCACGCTGTGCGCTCACCTGGTAGACAACGGGCAGGAGCCTGCCTGCGTGCGGCACTGCCCCGGTCAGGCCCGCATCTTCGGGGATGCAGATGACCCCGAGAGCAAGGTGAACAAGCTCGTTGCCTCCAAGAAGACCCACAAGCTCACTGATGTTGGGAACAAGCCGTCGGTCACCTATGGCTTGGAAAAGTGCGGATGGAAGGGTGGTGAATAGATCATGGCAGTGCAGTGGCCTTTGCTGATCTTCAGCGTATTGCTCGGCGCATCGTCTGGCATCATGATCTTCCTGGGGATAGGTGAGATCAAAGGCGTGTTCAAGAAGGTCAGGTTCCCCTGTCTCTGATCGCATTGATCCTGCTTGCGGTTGGCGGGTGCGCATCCGCCCTGCGTCTCGGGCACCTCGATCGCGCCCTGTACATCCTGGGCAACGTCAGCTCCGCCTTCTCCCGTGAGCTGTTCGCCGTGGGCTTCACCGGCCTCATGACCCTCATCTACGTGATCCTGTCACGCAAGGACTATCCAGGCGCCACGAAGGTGTTCGGAATCCTGGCCGCCATCGGCGGGATACTGCTACCCCTGATCGCGGGCGCTTCCTACATGATGCCTGCCCGTCCTGCGTGGGACAGCTTCGCGCTCCCTCTCATGTATCTGGGCACCGGCATCGGGATGGGCTTCGTGCTCAGCGCCGCATTCGTATACATGAAGGGCGACGATGAGGACAAGGCGCTTTCCCTGACGTTGGCTACGGTGGGCATCATCGCTTCGATCGTCGTGACCCTCGTCTACGTGGTATGGATCGCCATCGCACCCTACCCCGACCCGACCCGCTCATTCATGCGCCTTGCTGGCGGAGACCTGGCACCGGCATTCTGGCTGGGAGTCGTGCTGGTGGGCATGGGCGGCCCCCTTGCGGTATTGGTCATGGCGAAGCGCGGTGCCCTTGCGAATGAGCCGGAAGATGGTGCTAAGGCAGCAGAGCCAACGGTCGCCAGCGTAGATGGCAGCGGTACCGCTTCGGCAGCACCCGCAGCCGCCAAAGCCGACAAACTCAGCACGGCGAATGCGCTTTTGATCGCTCTTGACTGTCTGGTAGTGGGAAGCGTTGTGCTCCGTATCATCATGTACACGGTCGCAACATCTGTGGAATACCTGATCTACTAACCAACTGCCAGCTACGGGCTGACAGTTGAGATACGCGATGGCGCAGGTGAGCCTCCCTCTGCATCTGCCTGCGCCATCCATCCCGTCACCTTCGATCGAGGAGCATTGCTATGGCTTCTGAACCCCTCAGTGCGGATATGCAGGCGCTAGTTGCGCTCATGAAAAGCAGAGCGAACGTGTACAAGATCCTGTCTCGGAGCTTTCGCGAAGAGATGGATATGCCCTTCGCCGAAGAGCTGGCAAGCGGATTCAGCTTCGAAAGCGATGACCCTGAGCTCGAGAATGCCTTGAGGGCAACCCAGCAGTCCTTGCACGCAGCCAACGATGACCTGATCGAACAGCTGGCGGTCACCTTCGATCGGGTGTTCTTCGGGATGGGTCCCCTCACCGCCCGCCATGCGTTCCCGTACGAATCTGTGTATACGAGCGAAAAGGGGATCATGATGCAGGAGGCCTACAGCCAGGTCGTGCACGTGTACCGAGAGCAGTATCTGATCAAGGATAAGAGCTTCACAGAACCCGAGGACCATATCGCGGTAGAGCTCGCCTTCATGGCCACGCTATCCGAGCGAGCTGCGGCGTTTCTGCAAGAGGGCCTTGAGGAGGCCGCTGAGCAGACCGTCATCCAGCAGATCTCCTTCGCCCGAACACATCTGTTGAACTGGATCGATCTGTTCTGCACAGATCTCATCGCAGCCGCCGAAGGTACGTTCTATGAGCATCTGGCGAATCTCACGAGAGCGTTCGTGCACAAAGACGTCGCGCTATTGTCTGAGATGGCTCACTGAACCCGCAGGCAACTCCCCCGCCTTGCTGATCCGAGGATCACGATCTGACAAGAGGACGCCATGAAGAGCAAAACCGAAATGGGTCGGCGCCAATTCTGCATCGCCGGTATCGCCGCAGCAGGTCTTGCGGTTACCGGTGGTTTGGGACACCTGGCGCAAGAGCAGGCACATGCCGTCTACCTTCGGCCTCCAGGCACGAAAAGCGAAGGAAGCCTGCTCTCCAAGTGCGACCGCTGCCAACGATGCGTGCAGGCGTGTCCCTATGATCTGATACAACCACGCCCGTTGAGCCTTGATTTCCCCACAGTAGGAACGCCCGAGGTGGTGTACAAGAGCGGCTACTGCGACTTCTGCATGAAGTGCGTGGAGGCCTGCCCCACCGGAGCACTCTCTCTCGATGCTCCTTCCGCGCACGACATCGGCGTGGCGAAGGTCTTGAGCGACGCATGCGTGGCGTGGGATTGGGGCGGCTGCACCATCTGTGCTGATGTATGCCCGGTAGAAGGCGCCATCACCCTTGACGACCGCGGCAGGCCGCACGTAGACCCTCAGCTGTGCGATAGGTGTGGGCTCTGCGAGACGGAATGCCCCGCTCCGTCTCTGCGCGCCTACAACGCTGCCTCCGCCGAAAAGGGGATCTACGTGGTCAGCCGCGAGAGCGCTGCGGCTGCTCTACCCGGCGCGCTCACCTCAGCGGAATTCGAGCGGACGCGCACCGTACGCACAGATGGCAATGCCAGTGGACAAGAAGGGAACGGCCATGAATAAGATGCGATACCTGCGCATTGGAGCCGCTACAGCAGTGTTGGTGGTCATCTTCGCTGCCACCTTCGCGCATATCCCCATCGGGACGCTCTGCGCGCTCTGCCCGGTGGGCTTCGCCGAGCTATCGGTTGCAAGCGGGAGCATTCCCTGGGCATTGCTCCCCGGTGTGCTCATCTTGCTGGCTATCGTGTTCTTGCTGGGACGCGTGTTCTGCTCCTGGGTGTGCCCTACGAGCCTGTTGCGGAACATCTTCGGCGGAAGGAAGCCGCGCGGGCTCACGGGCCAGACCGGCATATGCTCAGGTTGCAACCAAGAGGACCCGAACGATGGCCGCACCCGCAACAACCTCTTTGCCCAAGGGATCGTCCTTGCCGTCTTGCTCGTGATCTCGTTCATCGTGCACTTCCCCGTGTTCTGCCTATTCTGCCCCATCGGCCTCGTCTTCGGGACCATGTTCGCCGTGAGTCGCATGCTGTTCACGTGGCAACCCGGCTGGGACCTCGTCGTCTTCCCCGCCCTGTTGGCCCTAGAACTCTTCGTTTTGAGGCGTTGGTGCTCGGCTATCTGCCCGCTAGGCTTCTTCTTCGGACTCATGGCGAAAGCACGCACGAAGCTGAGCTTCCTTCCGAAGGTGAACGAGCAGACGCGCATTCATGTTGAAGGGTGCGAGGTGTGCACCACTATCTGCCCCGAGAACATCTGCGCGGCCACCTCCGATGGGAGGGATCTGGAAGACTGCACGATGTGCCTTGATTGCAAAGAGCATTGCCCTTCGCGCTCCATCTCAGTTGGGACGGCGAAGCCTTCGAGCAGCACACAGCAATGATGATAGCCACCCAGCAGGGGGTCCGCCCTTACGGGCAACCTATCATGCCCGGTTCGCTTGGGTGCAACGTCGGGCCGAGCCAGCTCGGCCCCTACGATCAACCTGACACATCACTCGTAGGGACCGAACGTGTTCGGCCCGATGCACCTGCCGTAGCACGAGGTGGAACCCCATCCCCGCCGCGGGAGCGCTGCTTAAGGGATTGCTGATCCAGACACCCCACGCGCCACACATCCTCACGCGACGCGCAACATTCACGCCGAGTGCAATGCCGGGTGGCGCAGTTCCACGAGGATCACATCCCCAGGCATCGGCGGCACATCATCTGCCCCCGCAGGCATCATGAAGTAGGCGTTCGCATGCTGCGTCTGCGGCGACCCGGCCTTGCCGGGCACGGGCGTGGCCGAGAGCGTGCCGTCTGGTGCCGCGGCCAGCACCACGAACCGCACGGAATAGAACCGCGAGCCGGGCTCTGTGGCCTCGGCCGGGCGCTGCTCGCCGGGAAGGGAGGCCGGATCCGCCTTCATCAGGTCGTCCATCGAGCTGCCCGGAAACGGCGAGGCCAGCCGTGCCGGGATGCGCACCGGCGCCGGGTCGAGCCCCAAAAACCGCTTCATCAGGGGCAGCAGGTAGAAGTTCAGCGTGAACGACGCGCCCCCAGACGGCCCCGATATCCCCACGATGGGCACGCCGTCGACAAGCGCGTAGGAGCTGTGATGCCCAGGGCCATGGTTCGTCTGGTGGCATAGCACGCGGCCCATGTCCTCCAACACCTCGACCGACCAATCGTCCGACCCTTTCGACGAGCCCGCATTGAGCACCACGATGTCGGCCACGGCGCACGCCCGCCCTATCGCCGCGCGAATGGCCTCGCGGTCGTCGGGCACGATGTCGAAGGGCACGAACTCGCCGCCCCACCCCTGCACCTTGCCGCGCGCCACCGCGCTGTTCGACTCGTACACCCGCCCCGCCGCAGCGAAGCGCTCGGGATGGCCTTCCGAGAACGGCACGTTCGGCGGCACGAGCTCGTCGCCCGTCGGAATGAAGGCCACCCGGGGACGCGCGACGACCATCGCCGCAGACCAGCCAGCGCCCGCGATGCGCGCCGCAACATCAGGCGTGATGACGCAGCCCTCCTCGACGACGACGTTCCCAGCCTGCATCTGCGAGCCCGGCGCACGGGTGCCGGCAAACTGCCGGGAGGGCGCCGCATGGATGACGACGAACCGCTCATCGTCAGACACCGTTGCGTGCTCTACCACGACGGCGGTATCGAACCCCTCGGGCATGGCTACGCCCGTGTTCGCGAACTCCCATTCGACCCCGCGCGTCCAGCCCGACGTGTCGGGCACATCGCCCGCCGGAAGGTCGGCGAAGTCGTTCCATCGCACCGCTATGGAATCAAGGCAGCAGGTGAGCACGCTTGGAACGTCGGCCTTGGCGGTGACGCTCTCGGCCAAGACGCGGCCCACGGCCTGGTCGAGCGGAACCTGTTCGATGCGCGGCACGGCGAACCACTCAGGCAGTGCCGCAAGCATTTCGTCAACCGCCTCTTCCCGCGACAGCTCGATATGGTGCGAATGGTCTCTCATGGTTCGATGTCCTTTCCGGCCAGTCTCTACGCTGGCCTGGTCATTTCGCTTGAAGGCGATCGCTTAGCGTCCGCTCTTCGGCAAAGCGCCTTCCAACAGCTCGGCCAGGTCGGCGTCGGTCAGGTCGTAGCCATACATGGTGCTGTAATAGGCGCGCGTCACGTCCTGGATGCTGTCGTCGAACGCATCGGGGTACAGAAGGCGCGGAAGCCATTGCATGCCCATAAGCTGGTTCACCGTCGGCGGGTTGTTCATCCAGCACCAGGGGTCGTTGGGAACCTGATAGTAGTTGCCGTTTGCGATGGCCGTCATCTGCGCCCAAGCAGGATCGTCTCCCACGATGTCGTAGATGCTCCCCTTCTGGAAGATGATGAGGTCCGGGTCCCAGACGGCTATCTGCTCGAGGCTGATCTCGTTGCCGTTGCCCTTGCCCGAAACGTCGTCCACGACCACCACGTTGTTGGCCACCATATCGATCACCTGGGCCTGCACCGAGGTCTTCGCGATGGCGTTCAGGCCGTTGTTGCCCAGCAAGTACGCCATGGACACGCGCTGGTCCTCGGGGATGCCCGCCATGGTGTCCTTGGTCTTCTGGTAGACGTTGCTGCAATACTCGGAAAGCTCTCTGCCGCGCTCTTCCCTGCCGAGCAGCTCGCCGAGCATCTGGTACGCGGCCCCGTAGTCCTCCAGATACGCCTCCACGAACACCACGGGAATGCCCAGCTGATCCTGCAAGGCGTCCAAGCTCTCGCGCATGTCCTTCTTCACCTCGCCGGTATCGATGATCACCTGAGGTGCTGCGGCGGCCACGGCCTCGCGGTTGAAGTCGTCCTTGGTGCCCAGCACCGCCCCGAACACCGGGTAGTCCTTGAACTTGTCGCCGAACACCTTCAGCTGGTCGTCGCTCAGCTCTTGAGAAAGTCCCACCATGAGGTCGGGTGCCATGGTGAGCAGCACCTGCTGGGCCGTGTGCCCCGAGGGGCATATCTTCGTGATGGATGCCGGCAACTCCACCTCGCGGCCGAGCGAGTCGGTGAACGTCCGCGTCTGCTCCTGCTGGGCGCTCGACGGCTGGCCTGCATCCGTGCCGCCCGCACAGCCCGCAAGCCCCAACGCACCGAGGCCGAGGGCCGTGATGCAGGCCACGGCCACGACCCCCTTCGCTATCACCCTTCGTGTCATGCTCATGGATGAACCCCTTTCCTTGCGCGGCCTGGCATCAACAGGCAGCCTTGCGGCCCGACTGGCCAAGCCTCATTCCGGTATCTCGCTTGAAGGCACGCACACGCGCACCCTGTCGCCATGAAGAGAGCAGATCTCCACGTCCATGTCGTACAGCCCGCCGATGAGCTCGGCGGTGATGACGTCGCGCGGGCTTCCGTAGGCATCCAGCTTCCCGTCGCGCAGCACCAGCGTGCGGTCGGCGTACAGGAAGGCGTGGTCGGGATTGTGAGTGGACTGCACGATGGAGAGCCCTTCGCGGGCCAGCTGCCGCACGCACGCGAGCACGCGCACCGTGTTGCCGTAGTCAAGGGCGCTCGTGGGCTCGTCCATGACGATGGTGCGGGCATTCTGGGCCAGCGCCCGCGCGATGAGCACCAGCTGCTGCTCGCCGCCCGATATGTGCGTGTACTGACGATGGGCCAGCTGCGCGATGCCGACGCGCTCAAGCGCCTCGTAGGCGCGGCGCTGCTGGCTGCAGCCGGGATTGCTGAGCATCTTCAGGTCGCTTCCCGTGGCCATGAGCACCACATCCAGCACCTCGTAGTCGTACACCGGCGCATGGGATTGGGGGATGTAGGACACCTCGCGGGCGCGCTCCTTGACGGTGAGGCGCGCAAGGTCCTTCCCGTTGACGGTCACCGACCCGCTGTAGCCCCGGTTGAGCCCCAGGATGCAGCGGAACAGCGTCGACTTGCCCACCCCGTTGGGACCCAGCACGTTGACCAGGCATCCGTCGGGAATGTCGAAGGTAAGGCCGCGCAGCACGTCATGGGAGCCATAGGAGAAGCCCAGGTCCTTCACGCTGATGCTCATAGCTTCCTCCGGCGAGTAATAAGGTACAGGAAGAACGGCGCGCCGACGAAGGCCGTCAGAATGCCGATGGGAATCTCGGCGGTGGTGGCCAGCCGCGCGATGTCATCGACGAACAGAAGGAAGCCCGCGCCCATCAGCATGGATGCCGGTATGAGCTTGCGATAGTCGGGTCCTACCAGCATGCGGCACAGATGCGGGATGACCAGGCCCACCCAGCCGATCATGCCGCTGACAGACACGCAGGCCGCCGTAACGAACGTCGCTGCCACGATGACCACGATGCGGATCACGCGGGCGTTCACCCCCATGGTAGATGCCTCATCGTCGCCCATGGTCAATATGTTGATGCGCCAGCGCAAGGCGAACAGCACCGCGCAGCCCGCCACCACGATGGGGGCGATCGTGGCCACCTGGCTCATCTTCGCGCCGGTGAGGCTGCCCATGAGCCAATAGGTGATGTCGGCCAGCTCGTCGTTGTTGGGGTCGGCAATGAGCTTCGTGCAGGACACGCCCGCCTGGAACAGCGAACTCACCATGACGCCCGCCAGCACCACCACCATCATGTGGTTGCCCTTGGCCCGCGAGCTTATGAGCAGCACGAGCCCCACGGTGATCAGCGAGAAGCAGAAGGCCGACACCGAAACGAGACCCATGGTGAAGCCGGCCAGGATAGCCACGGCCGCCCCGAAAGCCGCGCCTTGGCTCGCGCCCAGGATGTCCGGCGACACCAGCGGGTTCTGGAACGTGCCCTGATAGGCGGCGCCCGCCACGGAAAGGCTGCAGCCCACCATGAGGGCCAGCAAGATGCGAGGCAGCCGCACATTGAAGAACAGCGTGGCCTGCTGGTCGGTCCAGGTCTGGTCGAGCGGCACCGCTTGGCTTGCCAGCATGAGCACCGCCTGGCCGGGGTCGATGGGATAGCGCCCCAGCATGAGCGAAGCCGTCGCGATGGCGACCGTCAGGATCGCCAGCACGACGATGATGACGTCGGCGCGGCGGGCAGCCTTGGAGGGGCATGGCTCCAACGTGCTCTTTGAACGATCTGTCATCGTAGCATCACCCCCCCCCCTATTTATCTTCAACCTAATATAATTCTAGGTTAAGTATTATATTTATATGAGAATAATTAGCTGGAAACGGTCTCTCGAACGCGGTGAGCGGAGATCGACAGATCAGACTCAACGGAGATGTTTACCCGAGACCTTCCCAGAAAGGGAAACAGGCTGAGCATCCAGCGCCTCCAAGACTATCCGGGCACTCTCCTCATCGGGAGCAAGAAGCTGCGCACCGCCCCAAAGCTCACCGAAGCGCTCTATCGCCTGGTCGGCCAGAGAGCGGCGAACCACCACGAGGCTATGGGGCCAAGAGGGGCAGCATCCTGCCTGGAGCGCGTTCAGCGCTTCTATCAGGCCATCCTCATGCTGGAGCTCCAAGCGTCCCAGTTCATCTACGACAAGCAGGCCCGGGTGTCTCTGAGAGAACGAGCGGTCCCCCCATTCGCGAAAATGAGCGTTCACCCGATCCAAAGCCGCATCATCTATGCGCCAGCCCAGCCCTCTCCAGGACAGCGGCTCTTCTCCAGCGCCATCATCCACACCTTCAATGAGATCGCGGCGTACAGCGAAGCGGAACCGCTCGCTTCCTGGCAGGAGCACGCTTTGGATGCCCTGTTTCTCGAAACCATTCGCATCCGCATGCTCGCTTTCGGATGCTATCCATATCCCTGGAGAAAGCACGCCATAGGCCGGGACGCCCTGGTGGTGAAGTTGGGATATCAGAGCCTCAAGCCAGCGGCTCTTGCCTATTCTCACTTCTCCCGTGAGAACGAACAGCATCCCATGGCCTCCTCTCCTCTTTTCTTCCAGCAGTCTTCTGCCAGGCCGACCATTGTATTCGCATCATCCTTGTTCTAGTATGTTCTCTATAAAGGATAATACAACACCCAAAAGGAGCTCCCATGAGTTGGCATCTCTATGACCGCTTGATAGAAGGCATCCCCGAGGAGGTGCTCGTGCGCGACTACGCCCTGGGGCTTTGCTGGAGCTATGTTGAAGCCGAAAGCGCCCTGGGCGTGTCCTACACATGCCGAGGGGGTAGCCGCAAAGCCACTGAGAAGCGTGATTTTCGCGGACTTCCCCTTCGAGAGATGGCTCAGCTTGCCAAGTCATGGCACTTCGAGGAAGCAACGCTTGGGGTAGCAGCGTTGAATGCCTGGTACGGCCAGCCAACGTTGATCGATGCCCTGGGCGCTGTCTACGACGAGTCCATAGAGCTCCCCGACGGCACGCACCGGAAGCAAGATGCCTTCGAAGTGCTGCGGCCTCGAATAGAAGCGAAGGACAACGCAAAGGTCGTAGTGGTGGGCCACTTCCCCTGCGTGGAGCGCATTGCAGAATATGCGGATCTCACTGTGCTTGAGCGCAGCTGCCGAACGGACTTGGACATACCCGATCCAGCATGCGAGTTCATCATCCCTGAAGCGGATTTCGTCTTCATAACGGGCGTGACGCTGGAGAACAAGACTGCGCCGCGACTGTTGGAGCTTGCACGCAACGCGGTGGTGACCATGGTTGGACCGTCTGTGGTCATGGCCCAGCCGCTCCTGGACGCGGGTGCAGATGTGATGGCAGGAAGCATCGTCGCAGACCCTGAGCGGGCACGATTCGCCGTAGCATCAGGAGGGGCGATGTCCTTCGGAGGCGCGTTGCAGATGGTGACCATCTCCTAGAGAAAGTAAGCGGAACGCCTCTCTTGACCCAGGGCCGATTTCCAATCAGCACAATGCACCTGCCGCAGTACGATCCGCAGGAGCGAACCGTGGCCAGCCCGAATGTGATACCCGAGGATGACATAGGGGTCGATCGAAGCGAAGCGCACATCGACCCGAACCGGGGTGGATGTCTTAGAATGGAGGGGCACTACAGCGATCTGGGAGGGCATGCACGGGAAATGAGAGAAGCGTGGGAGAGGACCTTCAAGGGCGATTTCGCGAATCTAGGGCTGCGTATCGTGGTCATGTTCGCTGGGATCCTCTGTATAGCGCTTGGCATTGCGCTCGCAAAGCTAGCAGCTACGGGAACCGCTCCTATCTCCAGCATGCCTGCGGTTCTGACGGAGATGAGCGAACGATTCGGGATTCCGATGACGATGGGTACGTGGACCTTCGTTTTCAACATGGTGTTCTTCTTGGTCGAAGTCGCGCTTCTTCGTGGCGGGTTCCATCCAGTGCAGCTTCTGCAGATCCCGCTTTTCTTAGTGCTTTCGGTTGCGGTCGATCTTTGGCTCAGCCTACTTTCTAGCATTCCTCCGCAAACATATCCCGAGCAGTTGCTGTATCTGGGCATTTCCATTTTGGCTTTAGGATTTGGGATTCGCGTGCAACTGGCATCTGATCTGCTCATGACCCCGGGCGATGCGGTGGTGCAAGCCATCGCCTATGTATCAAAGAGGCCCTTCGGCACATGCAAGGTGATCTGGGATATTACATTGGTGTGCTTTGCGGCGATGATATCATTCCTGCTGCTCGGAGGTCTGTACCAGGTACGTGAGGGTACGGTGATCGCCGCGTTGCTGGTGGGAAGCGTTGTGAAGCTTTGCAGTAAAGCTTTTGCTCCGCTTGCGTGGTTGGTTCCTGAAGCATCCCATAGGCGGATACCTTCTCTCTGCCCCGTCGACGCGGAGGTGGGCACCGATATGCCTTCCCGGAGCCGCACCGCTGATACTGAAGAGTCCAGGATTCTGACTTGAGCCATTTTGGGTCGATCACGTTCGACCCCCACGAATCGTGTAGCGATAGGTGCATCGGGGCAAACACATTCGGCCCACGATTGATGGTGTAACATCATTCCCGAAAAACAAGGATCCGCCCCCTGGTATTCCGAAGGCGCAATTACATTCAAGAGCCGCAGTATCCACAGGGATACAATACGACGATGCCTATGGAAGAACACAGTTGCATCGTAATGCCGACCAAGGCGATAGGTGGCGAATTCCGCTCCTACCGGGGCATCACCCAGCCTTTTGCGGCCCATGTGCATGAGTTCTACGTCATTGGTCGCGTCGAAGCCGGAGAACGCACGTTAGAGCTGAACGGTGCGCACAGGCATATAGCTCGCGGAAGCCTCATTGTTCTCAACCCTGGTGACGTGCACGGGTGCACCCAGGAAGGCGAAGAACCGTTCGCCTATGACTGTTTCACGGTTTCAGCCGCCCTGCTCGATGACGCGAGGTTGAGCTTTCCTGCAAAGGATGAACCGGGTATTCAGTCAGCATACGACGATGCCCTTCGGGCCCTCCGGGCCGGAAGCGCTGAGGACGCCTTTGAGCAGGTAGTGTTCCTTGCGAGCCTGCTCGAAATCGAACGGTCAGACGCGCAACATAGCATTCACGAGGAGGCGGCCCTGCGCATCCATGCCCATTTTCGTGAGCACCTCGAAAAGCCGATGAAGATAAGCCAGCTCGCCGCGATGGAGGGTTTGTCAGAATACGCGCTCATCAGGGCATATCGAAGGCGATTCCATATCACACCGCTTCAACACCTCATGTCGCTGCGCATAGAATACGCCTGCGGTCTATTGCGCGAGGGAGCGCCCGTCGCAGACATCGCGTTCGAAACAGGCTTTTCCGACCAGGCCCATCTGACCCGCATCTTCAAACAGCGGATCGGCACGACCCCTGCCGCCTACCAGGCCATGACATGCGGAAAGGAGCACCGCCCATGAAGTACCATCTCGTGGCGCTCTTCACCGTGTTCGTGTGGGGGACCACGTTCGTCTCAACGAAGGCACTGCTTGCACACCTCTCCCCTCTCTGGATCCTGCTCATCAGATTCGCTATTGGCTTCTGCGCTCTCTGCGTCCTTAGACCGCACATATTGCGCCTTGAGGAGCGCAAACATGAGATCCTCTTCGCGGCTTCCGGAGCAACCGGCATCGCAGCCTACTACCTTCTGGAAAACGTCGCCCTTGTCTTCACCACAGCGACCGCTGTCGGGGTCATCGTGGCAGCCTCGCCACTGTTCACAGGCATCCTCTCCGCCCTGCTCGGCAACCGCTCAGCCTTGAACTGGCGGTTCTTCAGTGGCTTCCTACTCGCCATGGGAGGGCTGCTGGTCGTGAGCACAGGCACCGGTGCCGAAGACTCTATGGCGGCCTTCGGCGGCTTCTCACTGTTCGGCGATCTGCTGGCCCTTCTGGCCGCGTTGGTCTGGGCCGTGTATTCCGTGCTCGTGGAGCGGATAGCGAAAGCGGGATACGAGACGGTGGCATCAACGAAGAGGATCTTCCTTTGGGGCCTGGTCTTCATCCTGCCGACAACGCTCCTGACCGGTGGCCCTTTGCCGTCTGCAGAAGCATTCCTTGATTGGCAAAGCGCGGCGAACCTGCTGTTCTTGGGATTGCTGGCCTCTGCGGCATGCTTCGTGACCTGGGGAACCTCGGTGAAGCACCTCGGCCCGACGATGTCGACCACCTATATCTACCTTGTGCCTGCTATCACGGCGACAGCCTCGGTGCTCATCCTTGGAGAACCGATGAACCTGCCAATCGTAGCGGGTGTGGCGATGACCATCGGTGGTTTGCTCTTGTCACAGGGACGATCGCCGGTTCGATCAGAGACCTTGAGCTAGCACAGCCCGATCGCACGGTGCGCGATCGTGTCATCTGGAGCGCCCCCTGACATCAGATTGCGAACGGAGAACGGATGAGCATCCCCGCCCGTTGATGGCTGACAGACGGCTAGGATGCAAGTCATGACGAACGATGTTTGCAGAGCGAACGATCCTCCCGCTGTCATGCGACGCGAGGTACGCTTCCCGTCCAGCGACGGGACCAGCTCCATCTACGGCTTCATTCTGACGCCGAATGCTGGTGATGACGCTCAAGGGAGCACCAGCACGCATCTCCGCCGCCCCCGCGCCCTCGTCCAGCTCGTCCATGGCATGAGCGAGCACAGTAGACGCTATGGGGATTTCGCCCGTTTCCTCATCAGTCAAGGCTATGCGGTATGCGCTAACGACCACATCGGTCACGGTGGCAGCGTCTCGAAAGACGGCTACGGATACCTCCCCCATGATCGCGGAGTAGACATCATGTTAGAGGATGTGGACCACATGCGTCGCATCGCCCAGCAGCACGTGGGAGAAGACGTCCCTTATCTCATCTTTGGACATTCGATGGGCAGCCTGATCGTACGCGCCTATATCGCACGTCACGGAGAAGGCGTGCGCGGCGCTGTTGTTTGCGGAACCGCCGACAAACCCGCCATCGTCCCCTGGTTCGGCATGCTCCTCATCCGCACCGTCGCGCTCTTCAAAGGATGGCACGCCAAAGCATCTTTCTTCAATGACCTTGCGAACCGCACCTACACGAAGGATCTCAAAAGCGAGAATTCCCCGCTTGCATGGATATCCGCCAATGTAGAGAACGTACGCGCCTATATCGCCGATGAGATCACCGGATTCACCATCAGCCTGGGGGCATCCTATACGCTCATGAAGCTCGGTCGTGTGGCCATGTCGAAGAAGACAACCAAGCAGGTACCTTCTGAGCTGCCCGTGCTCTTCATATCTGGCGCAGAGGATCCCGTTGGTGACTATGGACGCGATGTCGAACGCGCGGAGCGCAGGCTCCATCGGGCCGGAGTGCAGAATGTAGGACTCATCCTCTATGGCGAGATGCGCCACGAGATCCTGAACGAGGAAGGGCACGCACTCGTCTATGCCGATGTGAATGCCTGGTTCACTGATGTCTTGAGTCATTCTATGCAATCTTTTAAGAACTTTGCGTACTGTAGCACGTCATAAAATCTATACTTTGCGCATTGCCGCATATATCGTTATCATGTACCTTGCGCACTGACAGTAATCCACACTCTCGGGCGGTCATCGTGGAGCTAAAAAGAGACATATACCGGAAGCTTTTAGAATGGAAGAATGGTTCTTCAGGGAAAAGCGCGCTTCTGATCGAGGGAGCGAGGCGCGTTGGAAAGTCAACTATAGCCAAGAAGCTTGGCGAAGAGGAGTACCGATCCTTCATACTAGTGGACTTTTCTATTGCCTCAAAGACTGTGCTCAACGATTTTCATGACAACCTGAATGATCTAGATACGTTCTTCCAAGTCTTGTCTCTTGAATATGGTACTCGTCTCTACGAACGCGACTCTTTGATCATCTTCGATGAGATACAGATGTTCCCCATTGCAAGGCAAGCCATAAAGCACCTTGTTCAAGATAGAAGATACGATTACATCGAAACCGGTTCGCTCATCTCGATACGGGAGAATGTCAAGGACATACTCATCCCTTCCGAAGAAGAAATCATCAAGATGCATCCCCTCACTTTTCAGGAGTTCCTCATTGCCGCAAATGAAGAGCCCTTGTTGGAATACATTCGAGAATGCTATAAGAGCAAAAAACCATTGGAGGATGGCTTTCATAAGCGCGCATCGCACCTTATCCGCGAATACATGCTCGTTGGCGGCATGCCCCAATGCGTTGTGGCCTACTTCGAAAACGGTAAGGATCTTTTTGCTGCCGATTTGGTCAAGCGTCAGATTCTTGCACTGTATAGAAACGACATCCTGAAGATATCTTCGCGATACCGATCGAAGGTCGGATCATTGTTCGAGTATCTTCCGGGTTATCTATCCACCCATGAAAAGAAAGTGGTTCTGAAGAAGATAGACAAGAATGGTCAGTTCGATCGTTACGATGACCCTTTGTTCTGGCTTGGCGATTCCATGATCTGCAATCTATGCTACAGATGCACTGATCCTAATGTTGGCCTAGCGTTGGCACAAGACGATGCGGCGGTCAAATGCTATATGGCGGATACGGGTCTTCTCGTAAGCCTTGCGTTCTCTGAAAACGAATTGGCCTCCATGGAGCTCTATCAAAAGATACTCAAAGGAAAGCTTTCCCTGAATGAGGGGATGCTGCATGAGAATCTCGTCGCACAAATGACCGTTGCAGCTGGAAGAAGGCTCTTTTTCTATACGCATTACTCAGAAGATAAGCATCGAAATGACATCGAGATAGATTTCTTGCTGTCAGCCGGAACCAAGACGAATCCCAAGGTCGATCCCGTAGAGGTCAAGTCGGCGAAGAACTATACGAAGACTTCTCTTGAAAGCTTCAAGGAACGCTACGGAAAGCGAATCGGGCAGGCATTCGTTGTGCATCCGAAAGCATTTTCTGAAACATTGGGCGAGTTGAGAATACCGACGTATATGTGGTTCGCCGTTCTTGAAGAGATGCAGTGACGAACGATCATTATCCCCCGCCTCGCAACGAGGATCAAAGGAATGGTCTCTACTGCTGGATACCCACCACGCTTCTTGAGGGCGCCATAGATACCGAAGAGGTGCGCGAACCCGATAAGGATGACGCTGTCCCCGCCCCGTCCTGTGTCATTCTGTGAAGGCGACATGTGTATCGGGGTCGGATCACCGGCCCCTACGCTCGTGATATGCACGCAAAGCGGCATCGAAGCTGCCTACAGTACGCTTGAAATGGATCTGATATCCAAGGCAGAAAGCTCCCAGCGTAACCAAGAATATAACGACAAACATAATCCATGCCCCCACGTCGTTCATAGGGAACCATGCTCCCACCCACGCGCAGAGCGCCAGCATGACAAGCCCCATCACGCCGAATCCCATGATGCGTATCGGATAGGTCAGGTGACGAATGATCTTGTCGGTGAACCAGAGTGCCTGCAAGAGGGCGAATGCCACTGCTGCCAGAAGCAGGCTCAATGTCATGACCAGCCCGTACTGAGGCCCGACGAACACAAGGGCCGTCACCGTTCCTACCGCCATGAATAAGGTGAACATCACACATGCGGTGATCATGATCGTTTTCGCGAAATCGCTCATATGCCTATCCTTTCCCTAAAGTCCAATGCGCTTCTTAATGAGGGGTGCGAACTGGCGCGATGCGATGATGTGCTCGCCGTTATCAAGTACCAGTTCGAGACGAGCGTTCAGATACGGTCTGATGCCGCTTACATGTGCAAGATTCACCAACACCTGGCGTGATGCACGCACGAATTCCTCTCCGACGAGGCGGCTTTCGATATCTGCGAGCGTGACCGTTGACTCGTACACCTTTTCCTCTCCATAGAGGAACGTACGACCGTCGACGGTCTCGATATACAGCACTTCGCGTACCCCCATGATGTACAGAAAACCATCGATGGTCCCGGCAAGTCGCAGGTTCTCCATCTCTACTGCAGCCATGATCCGCTGTACTCGCTCATCGATACGCGGGCACACCACGGTCACTTCAACCTCTGCAGCGGCAGGATCTTCTTTCACGTTCAGCTTCATCCACGTCCTTCCTCTCATCGAAGAGCATAGGGATGGGCGCGGCGGTGTTCAAGACATCGAGGGCGCAGTTGCATTCCAAGCAGCTTCAGTTGCATGGCTCGGACACAGAAAGCGCATTGACTCAAATGATCGAGAAGCTGTTCTTTTGACACATGAAGTAAACCCTGGTCACAAAGAGCGCCACCCGCCGCACGTGGCCACATTCGACAGGATGAGGCACGAACAGTCTGGTCCTGCTGCGCTCTTTAGGGTGCCACACCGGGGGTGATCACGTTCGACCCTTACGGAAATAGCGCATTCTCCGGGTTGTGGCATGGGGCCGACCGAGGTCGGCCCCTACGCGAAGATGTGTCAGGTTGCCGTAGGGGCTGATCTCGATCAGCCCGACGTTGCACCCGGATGAACCCGGTACGTCAGGCTACCCGGCCGGTGCCGCAATGAATATGTTGCGCGTGGTCTTCGCGCAGCGTATCTTCACGCGAAGCGCAGCGTATTGGACGGATCTGAGACCCGTCCAATACGCTTCCTGCCAGCTCTCATTTTTAGACGCAGGGGTTGAGGAGGTGTGAAGTATCATGGACTGCATGCAAAGAGAAAGGATGCCCCATGGAAAAGCCGATCCTCTATTACTGGGCACCGTGTGCCACCTGTTCTGTTGCGGTCACCTACGCCCAAGATCATGGCATAGAGCTTGACCTCCGTGACGTTGAGGAAGTGCAACCCTTCGAAGAGCTGACCGCTCTGGGCGGCAATGCTGACAACATCCCCTTCCTCTACATAGAGGGTCAGCTGATCGAAGGGAACGACGCTGTTCTAGCGAAGCTGGCTGAACTAGCTTAAGCGGGCGCTCCTGCGCTCAGATGCTATCTGAGCGCAGCGCCTCCACCACATTATCTGCTTTGCACCGATGCATGCCATAGGCTACTGACACGCCCATAGCCAGAACCGTCATAGCCACAGCCAGCCCCACATAACCCCAAGGCAAGTTGAACATGAGCCCCTCCATGGATTGACCGATCACCGCATAGAGCAGATAGGATATCCCTGCTGATATCACCAACCCCGGAATCAGGCCCGCGATACCGAAGCTCATGCACTCATCTGTGATCATACGACGGAACTGACGGTTCGAAAGCCCGATGGACCGCATGACAGCGAATTCACGACGACGCAGGATGAGCGAATTGGTCACCGTATTGAATACGTTCGCCATGGCAATGAGCGCCAGGATGACCGTGAATAGCAAGCAGAACACATTCACGATAGTGGCGAGCATCTGCGTGGTATCCATCTCTGCAATGCGGTCATTGTAAGAGCAGAACGCCAGATCGTAGGGCACCTCATCATGGAAATACGCCGTACCTCGCGTGTAGAGGTCTTCTGCCAACTGCTCATGATCACCTCCGGCTGCGTCGAATTGCCCTTCGAAGTAAGGAGCCTCCATCCCGAACCCCTGGGTAGCGGCCAACGACATGGGCATCACGAGCATCAATGATTCTCCCGCACTACCCACCACAGCCGGAGGCTCATCGGCAAGGGCGCTTATCTCAAGATCGATGCTCACATATTCGATATCTTCCATGGTGGGCTGCTGTTCGTAGACATCGTCATTTGCACGCGGGAATGAGGGAACGAAATCCCATGGCTCGCCGTCGGTTGACGTCGCGCCACTCATCGATCCACCGATCATCACCCCTCCCTCGGAGATGCCCAGCACCGCAGGATAGCGACCCTCATACACCGCTCCACCAATGGCCTCCACGGTACCGGTGTCCTGTAGGGTCGTGAGCAGCTGATAGGTGGAACCATCATTGCCATAGGCTCTGGAAACACCTACGGCCCGAGGATGGGCTACATCATGATAGATGCTCGGGTCCCCTCCAAGTTCGCGCACATAGGCATCGAAGGCGGCATCATCCACATATCTTACGCGTGCAATGGCTGCGCAGTCTCCGTCCTGCATGGGGCCGCCTAGCCCATTCTTCGAAGCAGAAAAGGCGCTCCCCGCCATCTCTCGAGGCAGGACCACAGGCAGACTGCTTGAGAGCGTCCACCCCTTCGGCTCGGCTTCTGGGGTTTCGCTGAGGTGGTCGTAGACCCCCTTGAATGCCTGAGCCTCCGAAGCGAATTGCTCATTGCGCACCTGCAGAAGCTCCTCAGCAGTGATCGGCCCGTCAAAGGGTTCCTTGTAGGTAGCTGCTTGCGTTGACATGAATTGCGCCGAAACGGACACATCGCCCGCAGTGACATAGCCGCCTGTCACCGTGTTCACCAGCGAACCCAAGAACGTATTGAGCGAACCCGCTGTCATGAGCAGGACGATCGCCAAAGCAAGGGACACCGCAGCCGTTCTGCCTTTCACCGCACCGCGCTTGCGATTCATCTTCGCCAACTTGCCACCCACGCCGAACGCGCGTCCAACGATACCGCCTGAGCGCCAGAGCCTGCGTCCATTGGTCGCCTTCGCTGCCAACTTCGCTCCGCGCTTCGACACCCGCGAACCATGGGCGCTCTTGAGCGAATCGATGATGGTCGTCGAGCTTGCTCGCCGCGCAGGGATCCACACTGACAAGAACACCGTCATCAGCGTGAGCACGACCGCAATGAGCACCACAGCAGGGTTGACGGCAAGCTCGAAGGGAACGACCCCATTGCCCGCTATCTGCGAGATGGCAGGACCCAGGATGGCGAATGTTGCCGCACAGCCGCCGATGCCGATGATAACGCCCAGCGGGATGCCGATGATGGCAACGCACAACGCCTCTAGGATGACCGCTCGACGGAGCTGCTTGCGGGTAGCGCCCACCGATGAGAGCAACCCGAACTGGCTTGTCCGCTCAGCCACCGATATGGCGAAAGCGTTGAAGATGAGTGAGACGCACGCCAAGATGATCACCGTTGAGAGCACGATGATGAGCCCGTAGAACGTCGTCCAGAGCGATGTGTCGCTGCTGATACCCATGAAGCGCAAGAGAGCAGAGTGCAGCTCGATATGGTCATCCGGGAACAGCGCTTGGGCTTTCTCCTTGACGTCTTTAGAATCCTGCACATCATCCATCACGAGGAAGACATCAGCGTAGCTGGTATCCGCAGGAGCACCATAGGTGAGCGCGACTATCCCCGTACCCGCATACAGCGCATAGCCCACGTGATCATAGAAGCCCACAACGGTATAGGTCTGCTCGTGCAGGTCAACGAGCTCCTCGTTGAAGGTCGAACCATCGACCTCCGCGTCCAGATATCCGATGGAGGAATTGAGCGGGGTGCCCGCTACGATATCAATCTCGTTGTCACCAACGGACTCTACCCCAAGCCTTACCTCGCCATGGGTCATGACCGAGGATTCTTCCCCTTCCACAGGCACGGCCACCCGTCGTCCTACGTTGAAGGTCAACTCATCTCCAACAGCAAGCCCTTCTGTGGTCTTCCACCCCTCGAAGAGGAGTATCTCATGATCGTTCTCAGGGAGCCTGCCCTCGCTCGCGTGTACACCGAGCACTGTTTCCATGTTCCCTTCACCTGAGAGGATCGTCTGATAGCGTCCAAGGCGATCCTGCTGCTGAGGGGTGAGCTCGGCGAACCCCACATCATGCAAGACCGAGGTGTCCGTGATAGTGGGATCACCTTGGGCGGTCGCAAGGTCAGCAGCAAGCGTGTCGCTACCCTCAGAGGCCACCTTCGCCATCCACGTACCGCTGGTTGCCGCTTCCGTACGATAGAGGAAATCCGTAAGCGAGGTATAGGTGGTCATCACTGCCATGAGGAGCGCCGCCGCAAGGGCGACCCCGATGATGGTCACGAACGTGCGCACGCGGTTCGCACGCAGGGATTTGATCGTGAAGTTCGTCATGGCATTCATCGACGGATCCTCTCGTCCCGTACGGCGCGTCCGTCTTCGATGGCGATGATCCTGTCGGCTGCCAGGGCGATCTCTTCGTCATGGGTGATCACGATCATCGTCTGTCCGAGCTCCTTATTGGAATCACGGAGCAGCTGCATGATCTGACAGCTGTTATGCGTATCTAGGTTGCCCGTTGGCTCATCAGCCAGCACGACCGCAGGCGCGTTCATAAGTGCACGGCCGATGGCCACCCGTTGTTGCTGACCGCCGGAAAGCTGACGCGGCAGGTGCCCCTCCCGACCACGAAGGGCAAGGCGGTCAAGGAGCGCGTCAAGCCGGTCTGTGTTGATCGTGCGCCCATCCAGCGCCACAGGAAGCGTCATGTTCTCCACCACGTTGAGCACGGGAACCAGGTTGTAGAACTGATAGACCAGCCCTACCTCACGGCGACGAAATACCGCAAGCTCTTCGTCGGAGCGCGAATAGACATCCACCCCGTTGAGGAGCACATTGCCCGACGTAGGCCGGTCCACTCCGCCGATCAGGTGCAGCAACGTTGACTTGCCCGAGCCCGACGATCCGATGATGGCAACGAACTCGCCTTCTTCGATGCTGAACGAGACATCATCCAGCGCTCGCGTGGCCGTCTCTCCCTCACCGTATATCTTCGTCAGGTGGCTTACGCTCAAGATCTCCATGACCTGCCCTTTCCTCATTCAGTCCAGCACTGGATACCAGCATGAGACATCCATCTCACCTACCCCTAACGCATGGATTACACAACTGTAATGAAGATCGGGTCGCACGCTACGAGCTTCGCGCCTCACGCCACGGCTTTCGTGCTTCACACCACGAGCTTCGGGAATGCGATGGCGAACCGTGCCCCTGCTTCTGGATCATTCGCCACACGGATCGTACCGCCCTGGGCGGAGATGAGCGCTTGGGCCAAAGAGAGCCCTATCCCGAATCCGCCCGTCTCAGCCGTCCTCTTGTCTTCGCGTCCGCGATAGAACCGGTCGAATACATGGGGCAGATCCACCGAGGAGATGCCTGGGCCAGTATCCGCTATCTCAAGGGTGGTAGCCAAGACATCCTCGCGTGCAGACACCGCGATCATCCCGCCAGGGGGCGTATGCTCCATGCAATTCTTCACGATGTTCTCCAGCGCCTCTGCCGTCCAAAGGGCATCGCCTGTGAACGAAGCTCCCTCTTCAAGGCTGACGTGCAGGGTGATGTCATGCAGGTCAAGTGCCAGCTCAAGAGGAGCAAGGGCGCGTTTCACCACGTCTGCGCAGAGGACCTGCTTGCGCTCAACATGGATGGCTCCCGCATCGATCTTCGCCATCTTGAGCAGCGTCGTCACCAGCCAGGAGACCCGCTCTATCATCCCCTCCAGCTTGCGCGCCATCCGTTTGCGCTCCTGAGGATCTTCGGCTCGCTCCACCGAGGGAAGCATGAGCGTGATGGCCGTGAGCGGCGTACGGATCTGGTGCGACACATCTGCCAGCGCATCAGCCAGCCCGTTGCGCTCGGCTGCAAGCTGTTCGCTCGTGCGGGCAAGCCGTGCGACCATCTTCTCCAGTTCATTGGAGAGGATGGCAACATCACCCTCATGGCTGTTCGAGAAGCTGATGCGACGGCCGTTGTGGAGCACCTCATCTATCTCTGCGGCTAGGCGCTTGATCTGGGCATGCCGGTAGAGCGACAGAGCCAAGAAGAGCCCGAGGGAGCCCGCGCCAGCAACCACCACCCATGCTTTCGCCTCAGCAGGAGCAGCCCAAGCTACGAATGCTGTGAGCAGGATGAAGAGAGCCGCTTGTTTGACCAACGTAGCCGAAGATCCCATGCTATTCGCTCACCTTGTAACCAAGGCCGCGCACCGTGATGAGGAGCTCGGGAGCAGAGGGGTCATCTTCCACCTTCTCCCGCAGCCGCTTGATGTAGACATTGAGCGCATTGTCTGAGACGTATTCGCCCGCTGTATCCCAGATAGCATCCCGAAGGAGCTCCCGGGTGACGAGCTTGCCCTTATGGCGCAGGAAATAGAGGAGCAGCCGGTATTCCAGAGCTGAAAGGTAGAGCTCTTTGCCCGCTTTCGTCACCAATCCCGAAGAGGGATCAACCTTCACATCCCCGGCCGTCAAGATGCTCTCAGCGGGCGCATTCCGCCGCAATGCGCTTCGGATGCGCGAGACCAGCTCTCGAGCACGGAAGGGCTTGGCGATGTAATCAACGGCGCCCATATCAAGACCCGCCACAGTGGAATACTCATCATCTGAAGCCGTAAGGAAGATCACGGGCATATCGGGCGCAGCCTCACGCGCAGCAGCGCACACGGCAAAGCCATTCCCTTGGGAGAGCGTGATATCCAGAAGCGCAATGTCGAAGGTCTGCTCTGCCAGAGCCGTGCAGGCCGCATCCTGGGTAGAGCAAGGGCGAACGGCGAAGCCTTCGCTTTCGAGCAGATCGGTGAGCGCGCTCACGATGGAGGCATCGTCTTCGACCAAGAGGATGTGCATGGCACTCCTTCCTAACGTGGGTGTGCGAGGGCAGCAACCCCGGGACTGGCGAAGCGCCCCTGACGCTCGTTGCGCTCAGCCTAACCGTCAGTGGCACTCGCCGGACCGTTGAGGTCTATGGGATCACCGCCGTAGGTGGGGGGAGCCTGGAAGAGGATCATCAGCACATCCTTCGATCGAGCCGGAGCCTCTCTCAAATCCCAGATCAGCTGCTCTTTGAAAGTGTGGAAATCTGCCGGAACACCCGTTGCCTCCAACCCGAGGCCAACAGCATCGTAGAGAGCACGGTAGAGATGATAGGTCTGCGTGGAGACGATGATACTCTCAGCCCCGAAGACGTTCTCCGCTCGATGCATGCTCTCATAGGTGGAGAACCCCGCATGATCGCAGAAGATGTCGTCTTCGGGCACGCCTTGCTTCATGGCATATTGCTTCATCCCATTGACCTCATCGTAGCTGGTGGTGCCATGGTCCCCGCTCATGATGATCTTCGGGGCGGCTCCAGCCCGGTACAGGGCGATGGCGTTATCAAGACGGTCCTTCAGGATGTCCGAAGGCCTGCCATCTGGGTAGACCAAAGCGCCGAGGACCAAGATGGCATCAGCATCTTGACCAGCAGCTTCTTCTGCCGTGATGATGCGCTCGGAGGTCGTACCGATGACGATAGCATTCGTGATGCCCAAGAACGCGCACCCAAGCAGGATGCACCCGATCAGCCCGAGCGTCACGCCACGGAAGACCCTGCTTCGCCACCAGAGCGACGGGCGCTTTTTGCTCTGTTCGTCCATAATCATAGGCTCCATGATACCAAGGTCAGGGCTTGCATGTCCCGCAAGGAGCGTAGCCGCCCTGCAAGAGCTCTTCGCGAGACCCCGCGAACGACTCCTTGTTCTGGTCTTTCATTTTCTGTACCGCATCACATGCTGGGTCATGGAACTTCTTGGTTCGAGTGTTCAGCACGTATTCGCCCGCTGTGTCCGGCAACACCGGCGTGGCTGCCTCCAACCAGCTCTCCCCCGTTGCGTGATCGATGACCACGCCTGGCTGCACATTCCAGAAGAATAGGTTGAAGCAGATAGCCTCACCACCATCCTCGATGGACTGGGCTTCATACTGCACACCCGTGGCGAGAGCATTGCTGCCCTCATAGACAGGCGTGACCCGCAGGAGCACGTGCTTTCCTGTGTTGCGGATATGGGCCAAGATCCGCTCCTCGTAGGGCTGCATCACCGTTTGATTCATATAGGTGGTGCCCGTGATGAGGTTGCGCGGATCGTCATTCTTCCCGCTCAAAGACCACGCGATGAGATGGCTGCGGTTATACAGGCTGCCCCCGCTCACGCAGTCATACTGCTTTTGGCACCACCCGGAAGGATGCACGTCACGCAAAGATGTGCGCTTCTCTTGGCTGCCGGGCCTCGTCTCGTCGCTCACCAAAGCGATTGCCTGAGTCGTCCGGCCAAGCTCGTCAAGGGGCCCATAGGATTCCCGCGATGTCAGCGTCAGCTCTTCAGCCGTGAAACCCGGGATGCCACCGTTGATCTCAAGGAACGGCTCTCCCGTATAGGCTTGGATGGAGAGCCCTGATGCGTCAGCAGCCGATGTCTCCTGGACCGAAGGGCTCTGCTGGATGGAAGCGGGAGGGGATGCCTCGGTCGCGCAGCCAGTGAGGCTGAGCACCAGCACGAGCGCACTCAGCAGCGCAGCTAGCTTGATATGCGCACCTCTTCCCTTCGCCATGAGGCCAGCATGACAGGGGCACGCAAACGTGTCAAATCAGAGAGAAGGTGAAGATTCGCTAGAGCGGCCGCGTAGTGGGCGCTTCACCGTTCTCTAGCATGAAGCGGATGCGATCTTCCAGCTTGGCTGCTGGGACGATGCAGTCGAACAAGGGGGACTTCATCCTATCTTGCACCCAGACCACATAGGGAAGCGCTGCGACGGCGAACTTAATGCGCAGGGCCTTCTGCTCGTCTATGTTCACGATGCAGCACTTCACCTGTCCCTCCAGCTGCTCAGACAACCCTTCCAGCACCGGAGCCATCTCATCGCAGAAGGTGCACCACCCGCTGGTGAATAGGATGACACAGGGGATATCCGAGGCGGCTACCTCCTGCTCGAACGTCTCGTCAGTGATCTCGTACAACATAGTGGCTCCTCGTCCTAGATTCCTTGCGGGACCGATGGCATTTCCAGACAGAGCAGCAGCTGCGCTCAAACCGAAGCAGGCCCCAATGCATAGGCCTTCTTATCTTGATAGGAGAAGACCGCCACCAGGATGCAGGGTATGGCAAGCACGACTCCCAAAAGACCCATGCCAACGATATAGACTGCAGCTCCCACGATGCTCCACACCATGACCGTCGTGAGCTTTGCAGGTGTGCGAGCATTGCGCACGCCCAAGATCCCTGCCACCAACCCAGGGACGACGGCGACCATAGCTATGGCCAGAAGAGACCCCCACCAGGCGGCTCCTACGAACAGATCGAAAGGGTTGCTGCCATCAGCAACGATGGCGATGCCGAGCCCCACCGCCAAGAACCCCAACAGCCCGAGCAGCAAGCCCAGGCCACTGATGACGATGTTCGCGATGCTCAGCCCCTGTATGGCTTTCCCGTGATACGTGTACATGACACCCTCTCTTCCTGTGAGGCAACGGGGCGTCCCCTCCTCACGTTGCAGCTTCATATCCAGGACTAGAGCAGCCCCTCTTCGGCAAGGGCACAGCCGATGCCTACGTACTCTTCGCAATTCACGCGAAGGCTCTCCAGCTCATCCTCTGTAAGCTCTCGGACGATCTTCGCCGGTGAGCCCATGATCAGAACGCCGTCAGGTGCATCCATCTTCCCCGTTACCAGCGCCCCTGCTCCAATGAGGCAATTATGCCCGATCTTCGCGCCGTCCAACACGATAGCACCCATGCCCACAAGCGACCCGTCTCCGATCGTGCATCCATGGAGGATAGCGCCATGGCCCACGGATACCTCTTCGCCAACCACTACGTCACCATTGATGGGTACATGCAAGCACACGAGTTCCTGGATGTTGGTGCGCGCGCCAACATAGACATGGCCGCCCATGTCTCCCCGCAGCGTTGCGCCGTAGAGCACCGTGACATCCTGAGCGATGTGCACATCTCCCACGACCGTCGCGTTCGCCGCTATCTTGGCGGAAGGGTGTATCTCAGGCGTTCCATAGGTCATGCTGGCCTCCTATCCGGTATGCGTAGATGACATTAGAGCACATCTTATCCTTAGCTTGGGTCAAGTGCCAAAGATCTGTCGTCTCCGAAGAGGCACAGAGTGCGCGAACGCCAGCGGATGCAACGAGAAATATCGGAAGGCGCACTTTTCTGCCTATATCCCTATAGGCCCCACGACCTCAGCCGAACGGATCTACAAGCGGCACATCCAGATAATCGAAGTCTCTGGTATTCCTCGTAGCAACGATAAGACCATTGACATCCGCAATAGAAGCGATCATCAGATCCTCGATAGCAGGTGAGCGCCCTGCAGATATAGCGTGCTCATGGAAGACGGCGCACTGTTCAGCGCACCGAGCATCGAAAGAGAGCGTCTTCGGGGCATACCTCTCTACCAGAGCCGATATCATCTGCCCGAGCTTCGCCCGGCGTTTACCCATAGGCATCATGAGCTCACCGAAGCGCATCTCCTCGATGGAAATAACCGAAAGATACAGCTCATCGGCATGCTGTTGCAGCCATTCCATAACATGCAGCTCTGGCTCTTTCTTGCATACCTCTGAGATGACGTTGGTATCCACAAGGTATGCCATATCAGATCAGCACCCCGGTCACGCGTGGAACATGCCTTTGCGGAAGCGGGATATCCATCCCGCCGACCTCTTGGGCCTCACGACGAAGCATATCCACCCAGCTCTCTGACTCCGGGGCAAGCGCTTCTTCAAGGATGGCGCGCGCCTCAGCTTGCTGACTCCTCCCATGCTTGGCCGCATTGATGGCAAGAGCTCTTTTGGTCTCTTCGCTCAACTCCCTTACAAGCAAGGTAGGCACTGGGTCCTCCTTCGAACGATATCGATGATACATTTGATATCAATGATATCATTTTATTCCCGCCTCTCCGCTTCCATTAGGACCTTCTTCATGGTATCTCCGATCACGAACCAGGACGCCTCTCTGGAAATGCAGATTACCGCCCTACGATGAGGTTTCAAATCGGAAAGCCACAGAAGGGCAAGTTGAAAGGTGCCCTAGGATAGGCGGAACGCAAGCAACGACGACGGGGTTCGATATGACTGACAAGAACACAACAGCGAAAGAACATCCGCATCTGCGCAACGCAGCTGTCCGCATCATAGGCTACACAGCCTCGGTCCTCGCTGTGGTCATGTACGTAGCCTATATCCCCCAGATCTCGGACAATCTTGCCGGACACCCCGGCAACCCCATCCAGCCCTTCGCCGCCATGCTCAACTGCATCATGTGGTCAGCCTATGGCCTTCTGCCGAAGAAGAAGGATTGGCCCATCGTCATCGCGAACGTGCCGGGTGTCTTCCTTGCCGCAACTGCCTTCTTGACCGCTCTCTTCCATGGCTGAGCCTAGCAGAGCGTCCACTAGAGCGGCAACTCGAAAAGATAGCGGTAGCGCATGCTAAGGTGTTGCCTGCGCGGAGCCGCGCGCCAAAGCGCTGCCTCTATGCGACAGATGATATCTTGGATGAGCGCTGCCTCGTGAGCATTCAGCGCAACACCACCGAACCGCTCCCGCTCTATGAGCTCCACCATGCGCCGGTACTCCGTTGAGGTCACGCCCATATCCTCCTGACTGATGGTCTTTTCATAGGCCCCCGGACGCGCCTCATCAAAGGCTACGGGGGCAAAACGCAAAGCCCGCTGGAGCCGCGCGAAGAGCAAGGCTGACACCTCGGTCTCCCCCACTTCCGTAAGCCCAAGCGTCATGCTGTCAGCCGCAGCAGTTGCCCGCTCGACCGCCTTTGCGAAGCGTCGCTCTCGCCAACGCACCCGCAAAAACCGCTGGAGCTCTATGGTCCCATACCCCACAAGCGCGATGATGACCAGCAACAAGAGCAGCCCGATCCAGGCGAAGGGCCGCAGTTCCTCAGGGATCCAATCATCCCAAGAGCGATCCAAGCTGCCTGAAAGCTCGCTTTCGCTCCCGTCCCCTGCCACTTCCTTGGATATCTCGATGGTCTGCTCGGCAGCATAGGTCTTGTCATAGAAGCCCGGGGTCATCTCCAGCGGCGTCCAACCCACACCATCTATATAGACTTCCGCCCAAGCATGGGCATCCCGCGCCGTCATCTGCGCCGTCACCTGCCCCGCCTCTTTGAGCGCATCCACATTCGCCTGGCTCAGAAGATACCCTTCCACATACCGTGCGGGCACACCGGCCTCCCGAAAGGCGAGCACCGCTGTTGCCGCGAACGCCGAGGCATTCCCCTGCTTCTCGGCCTCCAAGAACCAGGTCACATAATCACCGTTGGCAGAGGGCCGGAACGGAGCGGGATCACTGATGTAGGCACAATGGGATTCCAGCATGCTGCGAATGCGCGTGGCGATGCTATAGAGATCCTTCGTGGCCGGGTCCCACCCTTCCCCCGAGAAGAAGAATCGCTGGATGGTGCTCCCGCTGCTCTCAGACCCCTCAAGATAGGCATCATAGACGAAAGACCGGTAAGCCCGTTCAGCCTGAAGGAACTGCCCTTCGGCACCCTCCTCTCCTTCTGACGGGGTAGACACCCAAGCGGCTGGAGAGAAGAGCTCCGTTGCCTGAGAATCCGGAACGGTGGTCAACGAACTCTCCCCAAGCCCGAAGAACCCTTCCGGTTGCAGGGACAGGTCCAGCAATGGCTGGGCGGAAGGATCCTGGAGCGTCTGGTAAGGAGCATAGCCATAGCGCCTGTTCGCCTGCTCAGCCTGCAAGGTGATCGTCGAGGTAGGTAGCTGCTGCCCCGCTACGGCACAATTCATCTGGGCGTACTGAGCGCTCTGGAGCAGCGGAGTGAAACCCGCCCCTTCCATCCAGCCGAAGAGGCCGTTCCACTGCCCATCGTAGATGGCGAACGACGGCTCGTCGAAGGCAACGCCCGTATAGGTCGATCCCACGAACCCACGGAAATAGGACTGCTCCACCGCTTCCGGAGAGCTGAAGGTGGCTTCCAAACGCGGTACTGCCGCGCCTTCCCCTACCCGGTTCATCTGATAGGCTTTCGCGAAACGCCCTTCCGGCAGCGTGTCAGAACCGAACCGCATCTCATCCCAGGCTTGCAGGATACCAGCACGCACCCCTGCAGCGGTAGGCTGATCCCCCACGGTACGGGCCACCTCACAGCCCAGACCCAATGCCAAGAGCAAAGCCACGACAAGTGAGGGGACCATAGCAAGGAACCCCCGGACCGACAGGCGGCTCACGGCACTCGTCTGCTTCTTCACCATTGCCAGCAGGGACGCCAGAAGCATCCCGCCTCCCAAGATGAGCCCCAGGGACAAGAACGAAGCTACCCCGGCGAAGACGGTCGCCAGCGCCAGGAAGGTACACACCCCCAGGACCAACGCGCTCTTCTGAAGACGCAAGAGCATCCAAACCAGAAGGGAGGCTACCGCTGCAAAGCAAAGCGCAACAGCACCCACCTCCACGATCCCCGCCCCTGCATCGATACGGAAGGGAAGCACGTAGCCTTGGGTCATGACATCCCAGGCCACGATGAAGCCATTGGCCACCTGAGCCCAGGCGCCCAACACGGCACGGGTTCCCAAGATGAACGCAGCAGCCACCGCTACGAGCAGGCCGATGAGCACCCGTTGGGCAGCAGCAGGCTCCCGAAAGAACAGGGCAGCCAGCAAGCCACCCAGGGTACCCAACACCGCGGCCCCCACAAGAGCGCCGAGAGGCACCCCAAAGAGCGCCAACTGGAATGCAAGGGCTGCGGCCAGCAGAGCGCTCGCGAAGAGGATGGGTACGCGCAGGCGTGAGAAGCCCACGAGGGTCTCAGGCCCTGCAGCAGCGGACCTTGACTTCCTTGACGACCGGGCGTCTTCCCGCTTATAGGGTGATGCAGCGCTCACGGTCGTTCGCATCCTCCGTATCCACCACTATCAAGTCGTAATTCCCGTTCACCTCTTGCACTCCTGTCCCGCGGACCACCAGCACAACGCTCAAGTCCATCTCCAGGGCAAGCTGCGTCCAAAGCCGCTCATCATAGATAGCGCTCACCAAGATGCATTTCGTGAACCGAGCGGAGACCTCCGAGGAGAGCAGGCATGCCACTGCATCCCCGTACCGCTCCGGAAGCGGCGCGCCCAGCAAGAGCTCGGATGTGGCGCTCATGGCCTCCAGCCCATCCACCATCACGTTGACGAACTCCCCTTTGACGGGTAGTGCGTAATTATGGGAAAGCCCCTGCCGGAGGAGGTCGGATGAGATGGCCTCGCCCACCGATGCCACCCCATTGAGCAGCTCAACCGAAAGCGCACGGCCCTCATCATCCTCAAGGGCTCCCAGGCTGACCACGATGAGCTCGAAATCCACCGGGAGCGAGAACTGCCTCGACATCATCACATCGAACTTCGATGTCAGTTTCCAGTGCACCGATGCAAGGTGATCCCCCGCCTGGAATTCGCGGATATCGAACACCTCATCCACATCAGAGCCGCTTCGGGATTCATCGTAGGTGGTACCGAACGCCCGGGAAAGCGGGATGTGCTTCACATTGGTAGCCAACCCATAGCGTGTCGGGTAGACCACGCAGCTCTGATACTTCGACCAAGGCAGAGGGTAGCGAAAGAGTCCCAGAGGGTCCTCGCACCAACAACGCTCTACGAGCACCTCGGTCCGGCCGTAGCGATCAGCATCAAGGGGGATCTGCACCTCCCGGCGCCCCCGGGTATTCAGGGCCACCGAAGCAAGGTGCTGCTCGGTCGAGCGAAAGGGAGCGCTCACGCAGGCGATGTCGAAGGTGATGAGCGCTGCACTGAAAGGGATCCCCTTACGTATGGACAGCGTGATGGCAGCATCGCTTCCTACTGCGAAGGACGCGGGAATGCCGATGCTCACCTCTGTGCACCAGCGCGTGATGAGAACGCCAAGACCCAAGAGCAACCCCAGCAGGATGAAGAACAAGACAACGGCCAGAGCATAGAGCGAACCTGTCCAAACGAAGACGAGGGTAGATAGGCCCAGCGCCAAGATATAGAGGATCCGATTCGACCTCATGTGCGTGGCCGCCCCGCCCGCCAGGCGTTCCAGATCAAAAGGGTCACCGACGCTGGGCCCGCTGGCCCAATGCCGGAGCCGGAACCATTTCCAGGAGCTCATCTAGGATCTCCTCGGCACTGACCCCTTCGATACGGGCCTGAGAGCGCAGGATGAGACGATGGGCGCACACATCTTTGTAGACATCACGGATATCCTCGGGAATGACGTAATCCCGCTCCCCCAAGATAGCGGATGCCCGAGCCATGCGCACCAAAGCCAGCACACCACGGGGGCTCACGCCCAGCTGCACCAAAGGTGCCGTGCGCGTGGCTTCGCAAAGAGCAGTGGCGTAATCCATGAGTTCCTCAGATATGCGGATGTTCGCCAGATAGCGCTGGATGGTGATGATGTCCTCTCGGCTCGCCACTTCCTGAACGCTGTCCAAGGGCTTCGCCTCCAATGATTCGCGGATCATAGCCACTTGCAGGTCATGGGAGGGGTAGCCGATGGAAAGCCTCACGATGAAGCGGTCCAACTGAGAGTCAGGCAGCTGCTGCGTGCCCACTGAACCCAGGGGGTTCTGGGTTGCTATGACGATGAAGGGCTCAGGAAGATCATGGGTGATGCCATCCACTGTGACAGACCGCTCCTCCATGACCTCCAGCAAGGCCGCTTGGGTCTTGGCGGAAGTGCGGTTGATCTCATCCCCCAACAACAGGTTGCAGTTGACCGCGCCCGGGCGGTATTCGAAATTGCCCGTTTGCTTATTGAACATGGAGAAGCCGGTGATATCAGCGGGCATGGTGTCAGGAGTGAACTGGATACGCCGGTATTCGAATCCCAGCGCCCGAGAGAATGCCAAGGCCAGCGTGGTCTTGCCCACACCCGGAGAATCCTCCAAGAGGACATGCCCGTTGGCGTACATGGCCATGAGCACCTTGCGGATGATCTCATCCTTGCCGATGATGGCCTTGCCGACCTCTTGGATGATCTGGTCGCTCTTTCGGATAATCATGGTCGTTCCTCTTCTGTGAGCTCTAAGGACACTGCCACCAGCACCGGTTTCAGCGATGCTCCTGCTATTCCTTCATTATCTCCGAGCGTCTCTGTTGCGCTTCCCGATTCACCGGGTTCGGTGGCATCGGATAGACCACCATCGCCATCATCGGTCCCATCAGCGCCGTTCGGCCCCATGATACCTTCGTCAACGATCTCATCCGTATCCTTAGGAGCACTCCCGGGATCATCGCCATGCGCATCTCCCAGGATACCCTCTTCCACCTCTTCGGTATCCGCGTCGTTCACAACCACCGTTGCTGCATCCACCAGCTTGAGCGCCACCTCACTGGTGACGGACTCATCGCGAACGAGGCGCAAGCCGTAATCCTCAAGGAGCTTGGAACCAAGGCGCCCGGAGTCCGTCGTGGCGCTCATCTCCTCAGCCATCTTCTCATCCTTCACAATGATGCGCGTACCCGAGGGCGCTTGAGCACCGAAGATATGGTCGCCCACGAAGGGCACCTCGCTCATCTCAGACAGATCGAGCGTCAAGCCTTGGGCACCTCCCGTACCGTCGAAGGCACCATCTCCGATACCCGGACGCGCAGGGATGCCCACGCAATTCGGACCCGCCAAGAACCGCTTCACGTAAGCCTTCCCTTTGAGTGCGCCTTTGTTGATATAGAGGGTCTTCCAGTCATAGCTGTTATGGGAGAACACTTTCACAAGGCCATTCGTGCAAGCCTGGGTCGTCGTGCTCAGGAATACCATATCGATGAGCTTGCTATTGTGAACCTCGAGCTCAGCGTAGAGGTTCCCGCTTGCAGTACGGTAGGATCTCGCTACCGCATCCACACCAGCAGGCGGCGCATCTGACCCCCAGGCGGTCTCATAGGCCTGGGCGATACCCATGCCACCTCCCTCGTCCTGCGGCACGAACACAGGAACGAGCCCCGAGCACCATACATCAGGGAGGCCGCTCCCTGTCACAGAGACCGGAGATGCTCCGTTGAAGACGACGAACTCGACGCTCTTGCATCCGCTGAACGCCCCTTGGCCGATCCGCTGCAGCGAAGCCGGGAACACCGCCAGCGAAAGATTGCTGCATCCCTGATAGGCCCCTTCACCGATCTCCTCCAGACTGGAGAACGCCGTGAGTGAAGCTCCGGTGGTGGTCATGGCAGTGCACCCCGCGAACAAGTCCTTGCCGAACCGCTTGAAGTGCAAGATCGACTTGCTCCCACCGCTCATCTGGGTGAGACTCGTGCAGTTCGCCAGCATCCCTTCAGGGATCTCCTCCACTTGTCCGTTCATCTGGAACGTCTTGATAGAGGTGCAGCCCTTGAATGCGAACGGGCCTATACGCCGAAGCGATTCCGGCAAATAGACATTGTTGTTCGTGCTACCGCCGAAGAACCACGCTTGAGTCAGAGCCGTGCACCCTTCGAACGCGCTTTGGCCGATCTGGGTCAGCTCACCCGCCCCCGAGAAAACGGTGATGCCGCTGTCCTTGAATGCCGCAGCGCCGATGGACTTCACGGTGTTCGGCAGCGTCACACGGGTCAGGCCGCGACACCCCTCCGCTGCGGAATCAGCAACGAACTGCGTGTCGGCCACCGATCCAAGCTCACCCGTGGCGGCGCGGGGCACGCGGAGGAGCACATCGGTCACCGGCGTTGTGGCAACATCGTAGGTAGTATAGAGCGCTCCGGTGTTCGGTTCGATGGCGAAGGTGTTGCCCCCTGCCACGAGCTTGAACCGCACCAGGCTCACCAGGCTGCCGAAATGATTCGGCGCATGGTTCACATTGATGACATAAAGACGGAAGATATCCTGAACCGCCTCTCCTGCGAAGAGATCCCCTTCGAAAGCAGGAGGCCGGTCCCCCTGGAAGACAAGGTTCTCCAGAGCGGAACAGCCAGCGAAGGCGCCTTCGGCCACCGAACTGACCGATGTGGGCACCACCACGGTGAGGAGGTTACGGCAATCCTTGAACGCGCCTTTCTCGATGCGCACCGTACCTGCCGCCGGCGCAAAGCCCGATGTCACCTTACCGGGGTCAACGCGCACGAGCGCATACCCCGCACCGACGCGTCGGTACTCACCGGCACCCATATGAATGGCACCGCTTACATCCGGCGTTGTGATCTGTTCGGAAGAGCCTCCCACGATAGCCAGCCACGTGGGATCCGTCTGATACCGATGCAGGATCTGATCGCCCTCAGATCGTGGCACCTGGACGATCAGCTGGGCCATATCGCAACCCTCGAACGCATTCTGCGCCATCGTCGGCGGCTCCTCAGCGAGGATGTTCAGAAGCATGAGAGCCACACAGCCCGAGAATGCCCCCTCTCCGATCTGCGCGATCGTCGCCGGAAGGATGACCATCGAGAGCGCCGTACAGCCCGCGAAGGCGCGAGCCGGAATCGTCTTGAGGGCGGTAGAGGACAGATCAAGGGATTGAAGCTGCCCGCAACCATAGAAGGCCTCGCTCCCGATAGCCGACCACGCACAAGGGTCACCCGCAGCGCCCTTCAAGCTCAGAGACGCAAGGCTCGTGCATTGGGCGAAGGCTCGCTGCCCCACGGAGATGAGCGACTTCGGCAACGTCACCGAAGAGAGCTTGGGATCCCCCGCGAAGGCAGAGGCGCCGATGACAAGGCCAGAGGTAGCCTCATTGAGCGCAACGGAATACAAGCTGGCACAGCCCTGGAACGCACCGGCACCGATGGTCTTCAGAGAGGAGACATCCCCGTGCAGGTAGATCTTCTCGAGCGAGCTCTGATCCGCGAACGCTCCAGCGCCGATGGAGACCAGCGTGGGCGGGAAGTAGATGCTCCCCTTGAGAGCGCCCCCCGTAGAACCACCAGAGGCGGCGCGGGTGGTGGACGCTGCGCAAGAGAACGCATGCACACCGATCGTCTGGAGCAGGATCAACCGGTGGAGGGTGAGCGTTTCCAGTTTCACGCATCCAGAGAAAGCACGCTCGCCGATGGAGGTGATCCGGGCACCCGTCTCCGGGAAGCGCAGGGTGCGCAGTCCCCCGCATCCCGCAAACGCATCCTCGGCAATGACGCGCACGCCCGCAGAGAAGGCCACCTCTGAGAGCTGAGGGCAATCTGCGAAGGCGGAAGCACCCATGACTGCAAGGTCAGCCAGGTCATCAGCGAAGACCACCCGCGTCAGGGACGAGCAGCCTTGGAACGCCCGCGCCCCAAGGGAGGAGACGGTCCCCGAGAATGAGACCTCGCCAAGGCGTGCACAATCCTCAAAGGCCGATGCATCCATCACGAGCCTCGCACCGCGCAGGGCGATCGAGCCCTCCACGCCCGAGCGGGCGAATGCGAAAGCGCCTATGGAGCGCACTTCTCCGAACACTGCAACGCTCCTCAGAGCAGTGCAGCCCTCGAAAGCCCGCGCACCAACCTGCGTCACCAACCTTTCGCCAGCAACGCCACACGCCGTAGCATCCCCAGCGAACAGCCCCGGAGCAAGAGAGGTCGTACCGGAAAGAAGGGTGATAGTCCCGTCAGGGAAGAGGCCGCCGACCTCCTTGAGCGCATATACCGCTTCAAGCCCTTGGGTGATACGACGGTAGAAGACCCCTACGCCATCCCATTGATGTTCGGATGAAGCCCCTATGAGCCCAAGCGAAGAGCAGCCATCAACCGCGGTCAAGCCAACCTCCGCCGCCCACGCTGAGAGCCCAGCGCTTGCGGCCAGCGCATCCGGGAAGATCACCGCTTCCAGCTTCGCGCACCCCGCGAACGCATCAGAGGGGATATCCGTCACGCTTTCGGGAAGGATGAGAGCCCGCAGGTCAGGGAGGCCGCGTACTGCATCCGCCGCGATAGCCGTTGTGCCCTCCTTGACCGTGAGCACCGATACCCCCTGGGGCACCGACAGCAATGTCAGGGTTCCTCCATCCTGCTTGTAGACAACACCGTTACCTTCATCGGTCTCAAGGTTCCCCTCATCCGCCCCGATGCATACGATGTGGGCAGCAGCTTCGTCGCGAGAGCCCCAGCAGGATGCCAGCTGGTCAAGCCATTGGCCATGGGCCGCACTGCCCGCTTCGCATGCAAGGTAGAGCGTGAAATCATCTGCATAGGATGCACGATCAGAAAAGAGCTTCTGCCCCGCCTCGATCGTGACCGAATCCGGCGCTTCGAGGATGATGCTATGGAGACCCGCGGCCATAAGGGCGCCAGCCTCGATCGAACTCACCGTAGAGGGGATCGTGATATTAGTAAGCGCCGTACAATCGATGAAGGCGGTGGTGAGGACCCTCGATGCCAGCGCCGGGATCCGATAGGAGCTAACGGCGACATCGGGGATATACGCCAGCTCTGCACCGTGATCGCGGAGGAAATAGACCGCTCCGCCGTCATCATCTATGCCCGTGGCATAGATGCCATCCTGCCGCCAGAAGCGCACAGGCTCCGCCATCAACAGGTCAGGACGGTTCTGGGAGAAGAGGGACAGGTAACGACAGTAGGCCTGGTCATTGATAGAGCTGGGTGCGGCAACCTCAACCTCGGCTGGCAGAGAACCCCAATCCTGGATCTCTACCGCATCGCCAGCGAAGACAAGGCGCAACCCCCACGGGTCCCACGCGATACCCTCGAAGGCATCCGGCCCGAAGCCGACGACGCCCTCATCAACGGTGATGGCCATGGTCTTGACCGATGGGGAGCTGGGTGGGATAGAGATGATCGTGCATCCTCCGTCCGAAACCTTGGATGCCAGATAACCACTGTGAGTGGCCTCGAAATACGGATTCGCGCCCTCAACCTCCCACGTGCTCAGATGAGGGAATGCCCGTAGCACGGACGGGATGTCCACATCCGTGATGGTGCTTGGCAAACAGATCGTAGTGACAGAATCATTCGGTTCCATACCCGCAAGAGAGATGGTGTTCACACCCTCGGGAACGATGAGACGGCCCCCTGAGATAGCCGGAGTTGCTGGATCGATATCAGTGAGCACCTGCGCTGTCTCACGGGCTTCCACCCGCATGCCAGCGGGCACGGGCGCTGTCCCCTTCGCCATGGCCCTGAACGCCACGACATCAGCGCCAACGGTCAGAGCATCTATCGCCACCCGTCCGTCATACTCCCATCCAAGGAAGAGCGAGGATACCGTACCATCGGGCTCCTTCAGGTCTCGAAGCGCCAGCTCCCAGACCTCAGCAGGGATGCTCAACTGCGTGCCATTGAAATGGACGGATTTAGTGATCTGCGCGCCAACGGCATTCGTAACGGTGAAATCCGCCCGATGCTCATAGGCATCGCAGGTGACCTCTATCCCCGTTTGAGTGGCGCTGGTCTCTCCGCTGTCCCTGTAGGAAACTTTGATCTGGAACGGCCCTTTCATGAACGGTCGTATCTGGGCCACCTCATCAGCATTGAAGCGGAAATCTTCTGGCTTCAGCTCAAGACGCTCGGTTTGCGCTGATCCCTCCTTGCGGATAACGAAATATCCGCTCAGATATGGCGTCACCTCGTTCAACAGGACCCGATTCGCTTCCGGTGCCAAGGCCGCATCACGGACAACGGTCTTACCCCGTCCCGTGAGATGGGCCTCTTCCACGGTGTAGCGCGGCTTCGTGTCAACGTAATCAAGGGATGGGTCTGTCATCTCCTCGAACCGGTTACCTGGATCGATTATCTCCGGGATCTCTTCGGGACCCTCCGGATCGGGCTTCGTTGGCCCCTCAGGTCCGGGTCCTGGCCCTGGTCCAGGCTCAGGATCAGAGCCAGGGCCTGAAGGCCCTTCGCCCTGAGAGGGGTTGCCACCAGAAGCGGTGCCCCCGCTTCCGATGACCACTTCTTCCTCAGAAGGGACCACCGTCCCCGAGAGCGGGGCATTGCCACCGGAAGCGTTAGAGGCGGAGAGACCCGGATCAGCCGACTTCTCCTCCGCTGGGTCATCCTGGGAGACCGGATTGTCGGATTCGGCATCCTCTTCTACCTGGAACGCCGTGGAGTCATAGGCCTGCTGGATGGCATAGGAGCTATTCGTCCAAGAGAAATCAGCGCCGAAGAGCGCTCCGCCTTGCCAGGTAGCGACGGTGGTGCCAACGGCCACGACGCAGAGCGCCACAGCAGCCAGCTTCCCTACCGAAAGCGCGGGAAAGGAGATGGGGAGCTTACCCTTCATCATTCCACCCCCGGGCCCGGCGAGGCCAGCTCAGCGCAGATCTGAGCCTCTAAAGTCTCATAGACGATAGGCTTGGAGATGTGCCCGTTCATGCCCGCCTTCCGAGAGGCCCGTTTGTCTTCCACGTAGGCATCCGCTGAAAGGGCGATGATAGGAATGCTCTGGGCGTCCGGGTGGTCCATGGCGCGGATGGTTTGGGCCGCCTCATGCCCATTCATGTTCGGCATCTGGATGTCCATGAGGATGAGGGAGTACGTACCCGCTTCGCTGGCAGCGAAGAGGTCGCAAGCGATCTGCCCATCGAGCGCATGGTCCACCGTAGCAACACCCATCTCCAGGAGCATCTCTTCTGCGATACCCGCATTGAGCATATTGTCCTCAGCCATGAGGATGGTGCTGCCTTCAAGACGGAAGAGTTTCTCAGCGGCATCGGCCGCCTGGGAATCCACTACCACTGACTGCTGTTCGACCTGGTAGTCCGCTATCTGAGCTTCATCGGCCACAGGAAGCCCCAGGTATATCTCGAAGGTGGTGCCTTGGCCCAACTCTGATTCCACCACGATATAGCCGCCCATGAGGCGCACGATCTGATCCGAGATGGCCATCCCCAAACCCGTGCCGCCGAACTGGCGCGACGTGCTGGAAGACTCCTGGGAGAACGGGTCGAAGATGGTCTTCAAGAATTCCTTGTTCATGCCTTTGCCCGTATCCGCCACGCGGATGACGAAATGCAGGTAATCCTCAGTAGATTGGACATGAAGCAAGCTCACGGTGATGGAACCGCCTGCAGGGGTGAACTTCTGAGCATTGGAGACCAGATTCGTGATGACCTGAGCCAGCCTGAGTTCGTCGCCCACCACATAAGGATCTTCAAGGTCATCCCCTTCTACGGTGTACTGGATGCCCTTGGTCTTCGTGGATTCAGCGAAGAGGCCACGCTCGCGCTTCAGCAGATCGTTCAGGCTGAAGCAGCGGTCTTCCAGTTCCATCTTCCCGTTCTCGATCTTGGAGATATCCAGCACATTGTTGATGATGGAGAGCAGATACTGAGTGAGGTCATCGGCTTGATGGAGGTATTCCCGCGTGGCATCCGGCTCGTTCGCATGGATCTGAGCCAGAGCCAGCGTACCCATGATGCCGTTCATGGGCGTGCGGATCTCATGGCTCATGTCGGACAGGAACCGCAGCTTGGCCTTCTCGCTTGCCTCAGCCTCCTCAGCTTTGCGCTCCAAGCCCTCTATCAGGTCTGCCACCTCTGTGATATCCCGCAGCTCCGCCACCCAAAGCCCTGATGCGTCACTCGGCCACACCTTGAACGAGCAGTGGCGCACGAACTTCGTCTGGACATGCTCTACATCACAGCGGGTCTGCAAGAGACTGCGTCGGTCCCAAAGATCGAAAGTCTCTCTCAGATTCCGCCGCGTATCCTTACGAAAGCAACCATCCAGGCTATAGGCATCAGAGAGGATCTGCTGCGCGGGAATACCCGTCAATGCCTCGAAGGGGCCCGAGACCGCACAGACGCAGCGCTCGGAGGGGTTGATGGCGAACAGCGCAGCGAAAGGAGCATCTTGGACCGCCTGTAAAGCCGGAGAGCCTGCAGCTGCAGAAGCAGTTCTTCGCGGCTGTAAACGCTGGATGCGACGAAGCACGGATATGGCTGCCATCAAGAGGATGCAGGCAACGGCCACGCTCAAGATAGCGCACAAGACCAACGCGTTATCTTCGAGCATCTCCAGCATGCCCCTCCTCATCACCCAACTGCCATAATGCTCCAGGATCACTATACCTAACCGGGGCTCGCTTTCCCTTTTCAACGGGAACAAAACAGATAGTCAACAATAATTCTACTGATCGTTCACTGAGGTCAGAAGCGGGTTCGCTATGATGCATGGCATGAAGGGCGCATCTGCCGCACCACCGCCTGAGGAGGTACCCATGACGGAGACGATGACGGAATGGACCTGCACCGATCTTGCATCGGCGTTGGCATCGAAAGAGAGCGTGCCTGGAGGGGGTGCGGCGGCGGCCTATGCAGGTGCGCTGGCGGCAGCCCTTGGCAGCATGGTGGCGAACTTCACCACCGGCAAGAAGAAGTACGCCGCCTACGAAGAAGGCATCCAGCGCATCCTCGAAGAGAGCATCCGAGCACGCATCCGTCTGATGGAGCTGATGGACGCCGATGCTGCTTGCTTCTACCCCCTCTCCCAAGCCTACGGCATCCCCAAAGATGACCCTACCCGAGAGGAAACGCTGGAACAGTGCACGAAGGCAGCGCTTGCGAGCCCTCTCGCCATGATGCAAGAGACGTGCTCGGTGATAGAGCTCTTAGAGGAGCTTGAGCAGAAGGGCTCGAGACTCCTGCTCTCGGATGTGGGGTGCGGCGCCGCTTTAGCGCGGGCAGCGCTGGAATCTGCTGCCCTGAACGTGGTCGTCAACACCGCCGGGCTCAAGGACCGCACCTTCGCCGCCTCTACGGATGAGAACTGCAGCCGCATGCTCAGGGAATACTGCCCGCGCGCCCAAGCCATTGTGGATGCCGTGATGGCTTCCCTGCGCGTCTGAGAAAGGAAGGGACCCATGGCTGAACTGCTCAAAGGCAAGCCAGTGGCGGATGCCATCAGCGAAGGGCTCGTGCCGCGGATAGATGCTCTGAAGGGCTCAGGCATCACTCCGAAGCTCGCTCTCATCCGCATAGGCCAACGGGAAGACGATCTATCCTACGAACGCGGGGCCCAGAAGCGCTTCGAAGGGCTGGGGCTTGAGGTGGAGCGGATCCTCTTAGCTGAGAGCTGCACCCAGGAAGACCTCATGGATGCCCTTGACCGAGTGAATGCCTATCCCACCATCCATGGCTGTCTCTTGTTCCGCCCCCTGCCAGGGCACCTGGACGAAACCGCCGCCTGCAACGCCCTTGATCCGGCCAAAGATGTAGACGGGATCACCGAAGCGTCTCTTTACGGCATCTTCGCCAACCAAGATAAGGGGTTCCCACCCTGTACGGCAGATGCCTGTCTGAAGCTCTTGCACCATTACGGATACGAGCTTCAAGGTGCCGAGGTCACCGTGGTGGGTCGGAGCTTGGTCATCGGGAAGCCGGTAGCCATGATGCTGCTGAATAGCAACGCTACCGTGTGCATGACCCACACCCGCACGCGAGACTTGAATGAGGCTTGCCGCGCCGCTGACATCCTCGTGGTCGCCTGCGGTCACGCAGGTACCCTCGGAGCAGATGCCTTGCGCCCGGGGCAGGTAGTGGTGGATGTAGGGATCAATTGGGACGAAGAGGCCCAGCGGCTGGTGGGAGATGTGACATTCGATGAGGCAGAACCTATCGTGAGTGCCCTCACACCCGTGCCGGGAGGCGTCGGAAGCGTCACGACTGCCATTCTGGCCGAACATGTGGTCTGCGCGGCCGAACGGATCCTTTCGAGCTGAGGATCGACTCCTGTCTTTTCTGCCTTTTGCCCCCTACACCCTGTCCTGTCAGGCCATATTCCCGCACGTCAACAGACAGCAAACGCCCTGATTGCATCATGGCAATTGAGATGCCGGACGACTTCCCCGCCCGTAGAGTAGACCCACCAGCCCAGAAAGCTGAGCAATTATCTCTACAGAAAGGAACGATCATGGCTATCTTGTCCAACCCCTTTGTCATGGAAGTCCCCCGCAAGCTGACCGACGAAGAACTCGTGAACGCCATCCGTCAAGATCTCGTAGGCGAGCTTGAGGCGATCCACGAATATGATGCCCATGTTCAGGCAACCGATAACGAAGATGCCAAGAAGGTCCTCTCTGACATACGCGACGAAGAGCGTGAGCATATGGGTGAGCTCCTGGAGCTCCTGGAGCGTCTAGCCCCGGACGAGAAGGGCTTCCACGACGAGGGCCGCGGCGAAGTGCGCGAGATGCTGGACAAGAAGAAGAAATAGTAGCGCAGATAACAACCAACGCGGTCCACAAGCGGCCATCCTGATCGGGTGGCCGCTTTTCTTATGCCTTCCCAACTACAAGCAACCGCGATGACCTTCCGTGATCTTCATGGCAGCCTTCCATATCCGTTCCAGTTGCGGAAAACGAGCGCAAAAGAGGTGAGCTACGTCTCCGTTGCCCCAAACAGTCTTTTGATCCCTGAGATACTGGAAATATCATCGATCACATCGAGCAATTGGTCCGATTGGTAGAAATCCCCTCTTTTAGCATTTCCCATCGGGCGCAAAACCCCATATTCGCAAGCGCGATTGATTATCGATGTCGCCGATCGACGCGTTACCCCGAGCCTCTTCGCAACATACACAGAATCAACGACCGGTTGCTCGACGAGAACTGCAGGTAAGCCATGTATTCCAGAGCCTTCACGCTCAGTGATAAGATCCGCCCATTCATTCAGCACACTGACTAACTTATTCGAGGACAGCTCACCGATGACGATTGCAAGATCGAGCGCTGATATCATCTGAACGATCATAGGCTCAGGATCTCCGTTTTGGTATAGCTTCAGGGCGTTCATGTAGCCATCTATGTCATGAAGCAAACCTGCAGAGAGCGGAACTGTGGTATTGACCAAAAGGCCTTCACGATCCAAGAGCTTATGAAGCATCGCGCGACCGGTTCTTCCATTGCCATCTACAAAGGGATGAATGCTTTCGAATTGAGCATGGAAGATCGCTACCTTGATGATCGGGTCCACGGAATCGGAATTCGCAAAATCTAGAAGATCATCAAGATAACCAGATACTCGCTTTGATGCAGGAGGAACATACAAGGCACCGTGCGGACTGAATGGTGAACCCCCTATCCAGACCTGCTCCTCTCTTAATCTCCCTGCATGATCCGGATCGCTCTCACTAAGAAGCTCACCGTGAATATGCAAAATGGAGGAGATCGAGATATCGCCGTCAATGTCCAGCGCTTCCCTCATAGCGGAGATATTGCCTGCGATGATCCGTGCGTTCTTTGGAGCCTTGGGAGACAGTTCAGCGAAGGCGATGTTCCTTGCACTAGACGTCAGGTTCTCTATCTGCGAACTAGCGGCGGATTCGCTTCTTAGCAACAACATCGGCAAACGGAATGGCAGCATCTTCTGACGTTCGTCGAATCTTGCCAACCGGGATCTTGTATCGGCAATGCGCTCGCTGATCTCATTCGATGGGGCATACGATCTGCCACTAATCTTCGGCAAGAGCGCAGCTTTGTAGGTTGAACCGATCTTTCGACGTTGGCTCTTTGAGATGAGAACCAGATCGTCCTCATTCCTATTCCAAGGCAAATCCTCATATTCTACAACTGGCCAGTCGGACACCGTTATCCTCCAAGCACCTCGCTTCCATTCATGGAAGTATAGGGCGGTTACCGTAAAATGAAAATAGCGGAAGCTGATTATATTTCGCTTCCGCTATTCAATATCCAGCGCAATAGAAAATGAACCCTCTTCGCTTCTAGGTTCATGTCCTGCGAAAAAAACACATTGCAGACAAGAAGAAGAAATAGCCAGCTTAATCGAAGAGCCCTTCGGGGCTGATCCATAGGCGGCCATCCTGATCGGATGGCTGCTTTCTATTTATCTTACAATCCTGTCAGGAATGCCCCGGACGAAAGGTGTCTGCGCTAGGATGAACACGCCTCATGGGCGGCATCGACACAAAGAAAAAAAGGGGGGTGGGCATGGGAGCCATCGGATCATTCCTTTCAGGATTCACGAGCAACTTCCAGGCTGCCCTTTTGCTCTGGCCCATCCTCTCGTTCTCGCTCACCTTACCCATCTTGGCCTATCTCTACCATCGGGATGGGCGCTTGCGCTTCTCTTCCTTCGCGGCCGCCTACCTCTCCATGCTCTACGTGTCAGGATTGGGATGCTTCACGCTCTACCCCCTTCCCTCGGGTGATACGGGCCTGGGCATCACCTATGGCATCGCCCCGCAACTGAACCCCTTCGCCTTCGTCTTCGACATCGCGAAGGATGGCCTCAAAGCGGTTTTGCAGCTTCTCTTCAACATCGTGCTGTTCCTGCCTTTGGGGTTCATCGCGAAGCGGCTTCTGCGCCTAGGTCTAGGCAAGACCCTCGTCCTTTCGCTAACGATCACGATCCTCATAGAGACGGCACAGCTTACGGGCTTCTTCGGCCTCTACCCTTTCGCCTACCGCACATTCGATGTAGATGACATCATCTTCAACACCCTCGGCGGGATAGCAGGCTGGTGGTGCGGTCGCGCTCTGGACCGCTTTCTCCCGGCTGCCCCTTCAGGACCACCGCCCAAGACCAGCAACCCCGGATTCGTGCGCCGATGCGTTGCCCTTTGGGTGGACCTGCTCATCATAGGCTTCTGCACGCTGTTCCCCTGGCTTATCATTGCCTTGGCCTGGGAGGTATTCGCTGACCAGCCCTTCACGTTACCAGGTTTGGATGCCACTCAGACCGGAGATCTCTTCCTCATAGGATGCGGTCTCGTCTCGTTCCTTGCCGTGGAGATAATCATTCCCTGGCTTCACGGTGGAAGCACTCCGGGCGGCACGCTTGTGCGCATGACCTTCGAAACAGTTCCACGCACAGGTTGGAAGCGAGCCTTGTTCTATGCTCTCAGGAGCACTGTCCTCCTGCTCTTCTTGGTAGCGCCACCCTATGCGACGGTCATCCTGGGAATCTTCTACCTCTTTGCCCGCAAGATGCCCTACGACTACCTACCCGCTTCTCCAGCGGAATGAAATAGCCCCTACTTCCGGACGAGGAGTGTCGGTAACACCTACAGCGTGATCTGCTGGATATAGACATCATTGCGCAGCTGCTTCGCATGGGCCGCATCCAGCTGGCCCGCAGCGCGCATCTCCTTGATGAACTCCAACTCCCGTGTCAGGGCCTGAGCCTGAACGCTTTCCACGGCATCGTAGATAGCCTGCAACGCACGGAAGTGAGCGCTGAGTGATGGGAGAGCGCTCTCCCCTTCCCTATCATCCTCAGCTAATCCGGCAAGCTCTTCGGCTATCTCATCCACGCGCCCATAGATCGCCTCACAGGCCTGCACTACCTCCCGCGCTTGTTCGGCACGCTTCTTCGTAGCATGGGGCGCTAGCTCCTTCAATTGGTCGGCATAGCGCTTCATCACGATGGCCGTGGCCGGTTCATCCACCTTCCCGTCATCCACAGTGAAGCGCTCCTCCCCGCCTACACCTTGCACCTGCCCCGTGAAGTGGGCGTCCTCTTCAATGGAGCGGATGACCTGTTCAATCAGGTCCATCTCGGCATCCACCCGTTGACGGACCCGACGCGCCTCGGCCTTATAGGGCACGAGGGCTGGAACGGCGAAATTAGCCAGTAGGAGCGTGCAGAGGATCACGCCGGAGGCGATCGAGACGAGCGCATCACGCACAGGAAAGCCATCGGCGGTAGAGAGCGTCGCAGGAACGGTGAGCATGAGCGAAAGCGTGATGCCTCCCTTCGGACCGGCCAAAGCCATGGCAAGAGTGCTTCGCAGATTCTCCCGCGTGAACAGATGGCGCACTCTCATACCAGAGAGCCGCTCATGAACAGCGTCCATTCCTACGATCCAAAGGAAGCGGACTGCCTCCAGCACGATGGTCAGCAGCGCCACGACTCCTAAGATGTCAAGCGCATCCCCCAATCCTCCTTCGGCCACCGGGCGCAGGATGCGCGGCAGCTGCATCCCCAAGATGACGAAGATGACCCCGTTCAGCACGAAGCTCACAACATCCCACACGCCGCGGGATTGTAGCTTCTGCTTCGCCGTTTGAGCGCTATGGCGGTGCGGGAGCAGCGACATGGTCAGCCCAGCCGTAACCACCGCGATAACGGCGCCGATATGCAGCTGCTTCGCTACCAGATAGATGACGAAGGGCAACAACAACTCTAGGGTGACGTGTAACGTAGGGGTATCAATACCCCACCGGCGGATGAGCTGGAGCAGTCCCCAAGCAACGAGACCCAGAAGACCGCCGCCTAGAAGACCGCCGAACAGGTCGAACACGAACTCTTCACCCGCATGGAAGAGGGAGAGCACACCTGAGACCGCAACTCCCAGCGCGCACTGGAAGACCACCGTGCCGGTGACATCGTTGAAGAATGCCTCGCCCGTGAGTAATGCTGCGTGACGTTTGCCGAACCTAAAATCCTTCGATAGCTCCGTGACCGCCACGGCATCCGTAGAACCCATGGCAGCACCAAAGGCAAGGGCGGCTGCCAAAGGGACCGCTGGTAGCAAGGCATGCAAAGTGAAGCCCACCGATGCGATGATGGCGAACACGAGGCCCACGGCCAAAGAGGCGATACCCCAACGGTTCGCCCAGAGCGCCCCCGAATCTGCATGACGGGATTCATTGAAGTGCAACGGCGCGATGAATAAGATGAGCAGGAGCTCTGGGTCTATCCCACTTTCCAAGGGTGTGTGGATAGCGAAAGCTATGAGGGCACCTGCGGCTATCTGCACGAGCGGCAACGACAGGCGCGGAAGCACCTTCTCCAGAATACTGGAGGCCACCACAGCTGTGAGCAGCAACAAGATCAGCTCGAGCGTTTGCACCCTATCCCCACCTTCGCGCGACGTATCATCCTAAAGCCCGCAACCATACCATAAGCCGCATGGCGTGCGGCAACCCTGGGTCGATCTGCGCTGCGCTCCAATCGACCCCTACGCATAACGCAATACATCCTCCGTAGAGGCCTTTGGGCCTGCTTGATCATATTCCTTGAGGAGGGCTTCCATGACCGTATATCAACCGAAGGCATCTCCTTGTGGTGTCGGAAGCGGCAGGTGTATCATAGACTCATGTTCCGCGTACAGGCAAAATACCTTCTTTTGATAGCAGCAGTGGTCTGGTTCTTGGCTGGCATCAACATCGCACGGATAGGCGTTTCTGCCTGTGCAGAAGGGGTCACACCCCTCTGGTTGCTCATCGTAGGGATTCCTGCTGTATTCCTGGCATTCCATACCATGTTCAGCAAGCTGGTAGGCAAGCACGCTGACCGCATCCGCAGCTACGGAGAAGACAGGATGCACATCCTGCACTTCTTCGATGTGAAAGGCTACCTCATCATGGCCATCATGATGGGCGGCGGCATCTCCCTTCGGGCCTTCGGTATCGTACCCTCTTGGTTCGTGGCGTTCTTCTACACAGGGCTTGGAGTGGCCTTGGCATTGGCAGGCATCGGCTTTTTGGTGCATTACACGCATCGCGGCGGTCAGATCGTCTGTCCCGTTACGAAGAAGACACGCCTAGCCTGACCAGGCTGCTTTGCCTCGTATCTCGAACGGCGGTGATGCTATGGAGTTCTTGATCTCTTTCTTGGAAGGCGTGATCACCTTCGTCTCCCCTTGCCTGCTGCCCATGATCCCCATCTATGTGACCTACTTCGCCGCAGGCGAGGAGCAAAGCACGAGGACTATTCTGAAGAACGCACTCGGGTTCGTGCTGGGCTTCACGGTGGTCTTCGTGAGCATGGGTGCGCTGGCAGGAACGGTTGGGTCCTTCTTTCTGCACTATCGCACTGCACTGAATATCGTCTGCGGAGCTTTCGTCATCCTGTTCGGTCTGTACTTCCTCGGGTTCCTGAAACTGAACATCTTCAAAGGGGTGAGCTCATCCCTCACGGAAAGAACGCTCGGGTTTCCCTCGGCCGTCCTCTTCGGCATCGTCTTCTCTATCGGCTGGACGCCCTGCGTAGGAGCATTCTTGGGCTCGGCGCTCATGCTTGCCTCTCAACAAGGCTCAGCGCTCACGGGCACGCTCATGCTGCTTTGCTATTCGGTAGGGCTCGGCGTTCCCTTCGTAGCCAGCGCACTGCTTATAGACAAGCTCAAAGGCGCATTCGATGCCATCAAGCGCCACTATGACCTCATCACCAAGATCTGTGGATGGCTCTTGGTTGCCGTGGGCCTCCTCATGGCAACAGGACTCTTAGGGAACCTGCTCAGTCTCTTGAGCTGATCGAAGGAAGGGAAAGCTCATCATGAAGGAGAAGAAGGCGAAGGATACAGCTTCAAGGGCAGCATCCAAACGCGGGCTCATCATTGGCACAGTGGCGCTGGTGGCGATCATCGCCGGAGCCGCTATCGCCTATAACGTCTTGGCACCAGCCGCTTCCTCCGAGACAGACCAGCTGGCATCGAATGGGGGTACCACCGGTTCATCCGGAGACGCGCAGGCAGATGGCGAAGAGCACAAACTAGCGCCGGATTTCACTATGGCCACTGCTGACGGAGAGACCGTGTCCTTCAGCCAGCTCTACGGAAAGCCCGTGGTGCTGAACTTCTGGGCCAGCACCTGTGGCCCTTGTCAGCAGGAGATGCCTGGGTTCCAAAGCGCCTTCGACGAATATGGGAGCCAAGTGCAGTTCGCCATGGTAGATGTCGTAGGGTTCAACGGAGAGACAGAGGACCGTGCGAAGCGTTTCATCGCTGAGCGTGAATACACCTTCCCGGTGTTCTTTGATTGCGAAGGGAATGCTTCTATCGAATATGGCTTGACATCCATCCCGCGGACCTTCTTCATAGATGCCGAGGGCTACGTGATAGCCATGGGATCAGGTATGTTGGATGAATCCGCCCTCCAGCGCGGGATAGCTATGCTGCTTTAGCCACCCTTCGTCTTGCGTGGCATCTCCTTGACGAGCTTCGGGGCGCAATCCAGATAGAAGCAGCCCACACCGTGACCAGGTACTCCCACAAAAAGCAATATTGCGAGGGAAACAGGAGCAATTGCATCAGCATCCTAGAGGCATCCTAAAGTCTTGATATGCGAAGGGGGGGGCAGGAACGAATCCCTGCCCCCCTTCTCAAGAGGATCGTACATGACGAGGCGAACGGGCTAGCTTGCGCTCTTTGCCCGCACCTTCTCCCGCTTCTCACGAGCGATCTCCTTGCCACCGAAGATGAAGAAGAACACGAACGGGAGCAAGAGCCCAGCAGCCATGAGCGGCAGGGACTCGGAAAGGCTTGACCAGTTGCCAATGGCCAAAGGACATACGATGCAGAGCGTGAACAAGATGGCGATGATCACGATCATTATCACGAAGGGCACTGTGCCGCTGGTACCTTCATCCTCTGACGAATCCTCACCGATCTGGTCGATGGACTTCCCACTGGTATCGCGCACGAACAGCATCGTACAGACGAAACCCAACACGAACGGCACTATCAGCACCAGAACGACGCTGGACCAATTCGTAGTGCCATCCAGATTCTGGAAGATGGCCATGCCAGCAATGCCGCCCAAGACTATGGAAGAGGCTGAGCCGCCGAATCGCGCGAAAGCCTGGCACCAAGAAACACCCATGTTCCGGATAGCTGTGGGGTACTGCTCGGGCATGACCGGATTCACGGAGGTGATGGCATAGTTCAATGCGAAGCCGAACAAGAGCATCAGGGCAATGCAGAACACGAAATTGCCCGGCATCACGAACGCCGAGCAGATCCCGATGGCCACGACGCAGAACACCCACGCCCCCAGCAGGTTCTTCTTGCGCCCGATCTTGTCCGATACGATACCCGCCAGTGAATTGGATGCGATGGCTGCCACGTTGTTCCATGTCTGAAGCGCCACGGCTTCAGACGCGCTGTAGCCGATGCCCTTGAACCAGGCTGGAAGCCAAGCATTCATGCCATAGACGCAGAGCTGGCCGACGAAGTAGATAGCCCAGATAGCACACGTGCCGATGATGAATCGGTTTGAGAACAGTACGCTGGGTGTGGTCTTCTTCGGCTTTGGTGGCACGATCAGCGCATTCGGGTCCCGCGGAGTCACTGTACCCCGAGCCTTCTTCTCAAGGTCCGCAAGTGCTTCAATGGCTTCCTCATTGCGGCCTGCATTGGCGAACCAGTGGGGCGTCTCTGACATCAGGAAGATAAGGATGATGCCGTAGATGATAGGGAAACCTCCGATGAGATAGCACAAACGCCAATTCGCGTACATAGTCTCTTGGATGACCTCCCCTGTAGGCGTCGTGGTCACATAGGAGACCAGATTCGTGAAATCTCCCATAATGGGAGTTGCGGCGTTGCAGATAGGATTGGCCACCAGACCCGCGATCACCCAACCGGCCACCATGCAGGCCTGACCGCAACCGATGAATAGGCCGCGACGCTTAGAGGGAATCGTTTCAGAGAACACAGTGGTCACAATGGGAATGCATGAACCCACACCCAATCCAGCTATGACACGAAAGACAGCGAAAAACGCAAGATCATTCGCGAAGGCCTGAGGCAGCGTGAACGCGCCATAGAAGATGACCGCCGCGATGAGCATCTTCTTGCGCCCGATCTTATCGGACAGCACACCGCCGATAGCGCCGCCGATCACCATACCCAGAAGCCCCCAGGTGGTGAGCGATCCCATGAGCGTGCCAGGATTAGGGTTATCTGGCCAGAACGTATGGGCAACGAACAGGTTGGTCGAGTTGACGATCATGAAATCATAGCCATCGAAGATCATGGCATATGCGTTGCGCGAGGATCGCGCGCAACATATTCATTGCGACACCTGCCGGGTAACCTGCCGTACAGGGTTCATCCGGGTGTCACAGGGGGCTGATCGCGATCAGCCCCTACGGCAACCTGGCCGGTATGGTTCACCCGATGGGAACCTGACACACATGTATGGCACACCCGATGGGAACCTGGCACACGGTCCGTAGGGGTCGAACGTGTTCGACCCAGGGCCAACCTCGGTCGGCCCCTTGCGGGGAGGGCGTTATCCCGGGCACAGCGCCCAAGAGAAACGGTCCCCCCACAGATACGAAAGCCCGCTCATGCCCATGGGTATAATCATCGGTAAGCAAAGCAATGCCTACCCTTTAGAGGAAGGATCGTAAGCCATGGGACGTTCAGGTGGAGGCGGTGGTGGCTTCGGCGGAGGATTCGGTGGTGGGTTCTCAGGTGGCGGCGGCATCGGTGGCGGATTCTCTGGTGGCAGCGGCGGGTTCTCCCGAGGTGGCGGCTTTGGCGGATTCGGCGGTGGACGCTCTAGCGGCCCCCTCTCTGGCGGTGGCTACTCCGGCGGAGGCGGTGGTTTTCTTGGCGGCTTCCTCCTAGGGAATCTACTGGGCGGCTCCCGGGGCGGTGGGAGCTATCCCCCACCCCAACAGGATCCCTACCAGCCAGACCCTAAGCGACCTGATCCTGGATCCTCTTCACCTCAGCGGGGCCCCTCCGGTTGCCTCACCGCCATCATCGTCTTCGTCTGCGCCATGATCTTGGTGAGCCTCCTTACAGCTCTCATGGGCGGTGGCACAGGTGCGAACACCAAGACGTCCTCAACGGTGGAGCGAAAAGCGCTCCCCGTAGGCATGGTGGAAGACACAGGGTATTTCCAGGATGACAGCGGGGACTGGATAGAGAACCCGAAGAAGCTGGATCAGGCCATGAAGCAATTCTGCCTGGATACCGGCGTGGTGCCCTATCTCATCATCTTCCCCAACGGTCAGGTGACCTCCCAGGCTGACCTGACCCAACAGGCCACAGCCTATTATGAGAGCCACTACGACGACGGCACTCATTTCGTGCTGGCCTTCTGCGACAACGGCCAAGGGCGCTTCAATGCCGGGTATTACGTAGGAGCTCAGGCAAAATCCGTCATAGATGCGGAAGCTCTGAGCATCTTCGCTGAATACCTCTCCATCAATTACGATGACTGGGATCTGAGCGAAACGGAGATCTTCGCCAATACGTACACAGAGACCGCCAAGCGCATCATGACCACGGACGCTGACCGCATGAGACCAGCTTATATCACCGGAGCTGTGGTTATCGGCGTCATCGTCCTTGCCATCATCATCGCCGTGGTCCTCAAGCGCCGCAGAGATGCCAAAGAACGCGATCGGATCCGCCAGCAGGAGATCCTGAGCACACCTCTGGAGAAGTTCGGGGATGAGTCTGTAGAGGATCTGGCAAAGCAGTATGAGCAGTCGCGGGAAACCATGGAGAAGGGAGAAGCGGCCGCATCTGAGGCAGCTGTACCTACCAGCTTCGAGAAGTTCGGAGATGATAGCCTTGAAGAGCTCGAACGCAAGTACAACGGTGACGAATCGGATAAGGCTTGACCCTGTTCAGCGGGATCCCTATCCGATTGCAGCACAATAGAGCGCACGGAACGTGCAAACCGAAACGCGCAAGGAGCGCGGACGAGAAGACAAGGAGATGCTAATGGCAGGAATACTCGACCGTTTCGCCACCATCATCAAGGCGAACATCAACGATCTGTTGGACAAGGCGGAGGACCCCTCGAAGATGATCGAGCAGTACATGCGCGATCTGACCGAAAGCCTGGCTGAGGTTAAAGAGGCAACTGCCGGGGTCATGGCCGAAGAGGCCCGCTGCAAGCGCCTGGTGGATGACAACACCAAAGAGATAGATAAGTACGAAGAGCTGGCACGCAAGGCCTTGGCTGCTGGCAACGAAGATGATGCCCGTGTATTCTTGAAGAAGAAGCAAGAATTGGAGGGTAAGCAGGAGGGGCTGCAAGTGGCCTATGCCGCCGCCACCGAGAACGCCTCCAAGATGCGCCAGATGCATGACAAGCTGGTAAGCGACATCGAAACCCTACAGGAGCGCAAAGAGGTCATCAAGGCCAAGGCTGCTGTGGCGAAGACCCAGGACAAGGTCAACAAGATGACCTCCGGGGGAGACAAGGCTGAAGGAGCCATGAGCGCCTTCGAGCGCATGGAGGCGAAGACCGATGCCATGTTGGATAAGGCCAACGCCATGAGCCAGTTGAACGAGAAGCCCAAGAGCGAGACGGAAGAGCTGGAGAAGAAGTACGAATCCATGGGCGTTGACGCCAGCGTAGAGGACGACCTAGCGCGCCTCAAGGCTGAGATGGGCATGCAGTAACCCGTTCTTCACGGCTCAGTTCAACCCATCAAGACAGCTTCCTGAGGGTGCACTCTAAAAGGTGAGCGCACCCTCAGAAGAGCTCAGGTATCATCATCTTCCATGGATCAAGAACGAGCAGATACGAAGTGTTCCCTCAGACGGGAACTACGCTTGCGACGCGACAGCCTTTCGGCCGCAGAGCGCTCTTGGGCAAACGCCCAGATCGAACACCTCGTGAAGGGTCTTCCCCAATTCACTCAAGCTGACACCCTCTTCACCTATCTGTCCGTAGGCAGCGAAACAGACACGCGGGCCTTGATCCGAAGCGCCTGGGATCTGGGCAAGAAGGTAGCCATTCCCCGCTGCATGGGCCCGCGTCACATGGAATGGCTCAGGATAGAGAACTTCCATGGGCTTGAGCGGTGCCCCCTCGGCATCTTGGAGCCCCCTCTTGATCCTGAACGCAAGCTCAGTTCCCCTGACGCACATACCCTGGCTATCGTGCCAGGACTCGCCTTCGACGATCAAGGGTTCCGCCTTGGTTATGGCGGCGGGTTCTATGACACATTCCTGATGAGCTTTCCCGGAACGTCTATCGGCCTTTGCTATGACTGCCAACGGGTCCAGAGCCTTGAGGCCTTAGGCGCTCGTGACTCTCATGACCTTCCCGTGGATCAGGTCATCTGTGCAAAGCGATGAGGGCGCGGCCATCAAGACCAGATGGCCGCCTACAACGCCGCTACGATGGCACCAACGGATGCCTTTGCATCTCCCAGGAGCATGTCTGTGTTGTCATTGAAGAACAGCGGGTTCTGCACACCTGCATAGCCCGCGTTGCCCATACCGCGCTTGAACACGATGACCTTCTCCGCCTCCCACACATGCATGACCGGCATGCCTGCAATGGGCGAATCCGGTTCCGTTTCCGCAGCGGGGTTCACCGTATCATTCGCACCGATGACCAGCACCACATCTACCTCTCCGAAGTCGTCGTTGACCTCGTCCATCTCATACACGTTGTCATAGGGTACCTTGGCCTCAGCCAGAAGCACGTTCATGTGACCTGGCATGCGTCCTGCCACCGGGTGCACCGCAAAGACCACATCCGTACCCGCCTCCTGGAGACGCCGGGTGAGATCAGCCACTGGGAACTGCGCCTGAGCCACTGCCATGCCATACCCAGGAGCGATGACCACGCGCTTAGCATCTTTCAGCAGGGCAGCCACCTCTTCAGCGGTAGCCTCCGTGTAGCTGCCGTAATCCTTTTCCTCTGCACGGGCAGCGGGAGTTGCCCCGTCTCCTCCGAAGCCACCCAAGATGACAGAGATGAACGAGCGGTTCATACCCTGGCACATGATGTAGGAAAGATACGCACCGGAAGAACCTACCAGGGCACCGGTGATGATGAGCAAGTCATTCCCTAGGGTGAATCCGGCCATGGCAGCCGCCCAGCCAGAATAGGAGTTCAGCATGGACACTACCACGGGCATGTCGCCGCCGCCGATGGCCAGCACCAGGTGCGCACCCAGGACAAGAGAGACCACGGTGAGGATGATGAGCGGTACGAGACCCGCATCAAGTCCACGGGTGTTGATGAGCCAGACGATGAGTGCGATGGAGACCACGATCATGGCGGCGTTGATGGCATTGCGTCCCGGCAGTGTCAACGGGCGACCGGAGATCTTTGCCGACAGCTTCAGATAAGCCACCACGGAACCCGTGAGCGTGACCGCCCCGATGAAGACAGCCAATCCCACCTCACCCAGATGCCAGGCGTTCTCCGCGCCTTCGGCACCGGGATCGGTGATGAAGGAGCAGAAGCCCACCAGCACCGCCGCGGCACCCACGAAGGAATGCAGCATGGCCACCAGTTCCGGCATCTCCGTCATCTTCACATGCTTGGCCTTGAAGATACCGATGGCGCCACCGATGGCCAAAGCCACCACAATGAGCAGGAAGGCTATCCAGAAACCCGTGGCCGTGATAGCGAAGCCGCTCCCCTCGCCTGTGTTCACGAATTCTGGTTCCATGGCCATGACCAGAGCGATGACCACCGTGGCGACGAGCGCGATGACCATGCCGGCGATGCCGGCGAAATTGCCGTTGCGAGCGCTCCTCTGCTTCGAGAGCCCCGCAAGGGCCAGGATGAACAGGAGCGCTGCAGCGATGTACGCTAACGACTGAAAGCTGACAGCCCCTTGCAGAATAGCCATGTGCTGCTCGTATTGAGCCACGGCTGATTTGTCTATCAGTAGTTCCATTAGTCCTCAGAGCTCCTTTGGAACATGCTGAGCATCCGGTGGGTAACCATAAAGCCGCCAAATATGTTGATGGATGCGATGACCATGGCGACGAACGCCAGGATCACCACCACAGGATTGCTGGAGCAGACCAGCAGCATAGCCCCCACGATAATGATGCCAGAAATAGCATTGGTCACCGACATGAGCGGCGTGTGCAGCGAGTGCGACACGCCCGTGATCACGTAGAAGCCGACGACCACGGCCAGCGCAAACACGATGAAGTGCGCCTGCATGCTGGACGGCGCGAACAGCACGAGCAGCGCGGCCAGGAACACTGCGGCCACCTTCCACCACCACTTCCGCCAGCCCGGCGTCTCGTCGGCGGCGATGGCCTGGGCGGTGATAGCTTCAGCCTGAGCAGCCTTCGGATTCGCAGGGACCTGCTGAGCCGATACCTTCACTGGAGGTGGTGGCCACATGATGGCACCATCCAGCGTGACGGTCATGCCGCGGATGATCTCATCGTCCTCATTCAGCATCAGCTTGCCGTCTTTATCAGGTGTGGCAAGCTTGAAGAAGTTCACGATGTTCTGCCCGTACAGCTGCGAGGCCTGCCCCGCCAAGCGGGAAGGAAGATTGGTGTAACCGATGATGGTGACCCCATTGGCCGTGGTATATACGTTGTTGTATTCCGTGAGCGACGTGTTGCCCCCCTCAGGGGATGCACCCAGATCAACGATGACCGAGCCGGGCTTCATGTGGGCGATGGCATTCTCATCCAGCAGCAGCGGAGGCGTGCGCCCGGCCACCATGGCTGTGGTGATGACCACGTCGGCCTTTGCAGCCTCTTCGGCATAGACAGCGTTGGCCAACTTGGCTTCCTCTTCCGTCATGGCGCGCGCGTACCCATCTTCAGATTGCTGCTTCACGGGTATCTCCACGAAGGTGCCACCGAGCGATTCCACCTGGTCATAGACCTCTGGCCGCACATCTGTGGCGTAGACATCTGCCCCCATAGAGCTGGCTGTGCCGATGGCGGAAAGCCCCGCCACCCCCACACCGATGACGTAGACCCGCGAAGGCGGGATCTTCCCTGCAGCGGTCATCTGGCCACCAAAAGAGCGCCCGAGAGCCTCTGCCGCTTCTATCACTGCCCGGTACCCGGAAAGGTTCGTCATGGAGGAGCGTGCATCGATAGACTGAGCCCGGGAGATGCGCGGCACCGCATCCATGGAGATGGCTGTAAGGCCACGGGCCGACAGGTCTTGGATGAGATCAGGATGGATGCCCGGATTGAGCCGCGATACCAGCACGGCATCTTTGCGCATCAGATCCAACTGCCGATCCTCAGGTGGATCAAGGGCTATGACGATGTCTGAGCCCCAGACCTCTTCGGCATCCACGATGGCGATCCCCGCCTCAACGTACTGATCATCGAAGTAGGTAGCCCGCTCCCCCGCGCCCGCCTGGATGCACACCTCATAGCCGAGCTTCTGCAGCTTCTTGGCAGTATCAGGCGTGGCCGCAACGCGAGTCTGATCAGGGGCCGCCTCCTTCGGAATGCCTATGCGCATCTTTTGCACTCCCCTCTCATGAACAGATATGAGCCCGCAAGCCGAATGACCTGCATAACGCATCATCAAAGGCCTGATTCTTGCATATCCACCAGCCTACACCAAGCGGCACGTCCATATCGATAGCGATATGTAAGCTTTATAATCACGAAACAGGAACACTCGAGGCATTCACCCGTGACGCGGGATGAGAAACGTCAAGATTCCCTTGGAAGAGCAAGGAGGAACCATGTTGCCTGATCATCCCACTATAGAGCAATTGGAAGCGTTCTTCAGCAAGGATCGCTTCGCCACCGAGCAGACGAAGTGCCGGATCGTTGAAGGTTGGAAGGGCCACGGAGTGGCCGAGATGCAGATCGAGGACATCCATCACAATGCGCTGGGCAAGGTCATGGGAGGTGCCATCTTCACGCTGGCTGATTTCGCCTTGGCCATCGCCTGCAGCATCGGCCAAGACCCCACGGTCAACCTGGCCTCCTCCATCGAATACATGACCGCCAGCAAGGGCAGCAAGCTCACCGCCACAGCAGACTGCACGAAAGAGGGGCGCCGCATCGCCTTCTATGATGTGGTGGTCACTGACGATCTGGATGCCCTGGTGGCGAAGGTATCCATCGTGGCCTATCGCCACGTGCAGCAGTAACGGCCTGAAGCTAGAAACGCACGCTCAGGAGTTCGCTCATGAAAGGCACCGTCCGCAAGATATTGATCGGCGTGGTCATCGTCATCGTACTGGCCGTCATCTTCATGCGCGGTGATCAGCTGAAGGAGCTGTCGAAGACGATCCAGGAAGGCTCTCCCTTCTTCTTGATCCTGGCGGTCCTCTGCCAGTTCGGCAAGTACTTCGCCCAAGGGGGAGAATTCGTCTGGTGCTTCAAGGCGGTAGGGTCTACCCTCAAATACACCGATGGCTTGAAGCTCGTCTTCGGAACCTTCTTCGTGAATACCATAGCCCCCAGCCTGAACCTCGCGGGCACCTCGCTGGTGGTGGATGACTCTGCCAAGCGGGGCGTCCCTGCGGGCAAAGCCACGGGGGCGGCGCTCCTGATGCAGCTTTCCATCGACACGGGTTTCGTCATCATCATGCTGATCGCCTTCGGCATCCTTACCTTCACTGTGGGACTGCAACCGGGCTGGCTGCTGTTGGGGCTCATCGCCATCGCGCTGGTTGGAGGCCTGGTCACCGTCATGACCTTGGGTGGCACCAAACCCCAATTGGTGCTCAAAGTGTTGGCCCCCATAGAAAGGCTCGTAGACAAGATCGCGCGCAAGTTCAAGAAGGGTCCCATCGACCCATGGGCTGAGAAGACGGTGGAATCCTTCTCTCAGGCAGCGGGACTCATGGTCAAGCACCCTGCGGTCACAGCCCGCACTTTCCTCTTCGCCATCCTGGCCTCCACTTGTGAGTTGGCCTGCTTCTCCATGGTGGGGCTCTCCTTCGGCGTTCAGGATATCCAGGCGCTCTTCTGCGGCTATGTGGTAGCAACCTTGTTCGCCATGGTATCTTTCACGCCTCAGGGTGTGGGCGTCGTGGAAGCTGCCGTACTGGTAGCATTCACCCTGTTCGGCATCAATCAGGCGACGGGAATGGCCGTGGTGATGGTCTATCGCGGTATCGTATTCTGGCTGCCCTTCCTGATAGGCGCTGTCATGATCCAGCGCACCGGGGCCTTCAAGGGCAGCACGAAGCAAGCGGCACAGAGCATTGACTCAACAAAAGGAACCTTGCAAAACGAACAAGCGAAACCCACAGCAGAAGCCGAACGAACGAAAGACAGCCACCCGAAAGGCGAAGACGCATGAGACATCCTCATCCATCCCTGCGCTCCCCTTCTTTGACCAAGCTCATAGCCATGGCGCTCCTGACCGGATGTCTTGCCCTCATGGCAGGCTGTACGGGAGGCGCGAGCAACGAAGAGAACGCCCTACCAGAGGTGAACATCAATGGAGGGGCGGAGCGTTCCTTCACCGATGAGGAGCTGGCAAGCCACGACGGCAGCGGCTTCTTTCCCACCACCTTCACCTTCGAGGAGTTGCTGGAGAAGTACGAGATCTCTTCCGGCACGCCCACTGAAGGAGGATTCAGTGCCGGAGGGTATCTGGTACAGGATGCTCCCGATGGCAGCCTCACGCCGGGCCTTTACCACTTGAACGGATCCCAAGAGGCCATGAGCACCTTCTTGGTGTACCAATCCGCCGCTGATGATGAAGGCAGATATACGCTGAAGTACCCCATCGGATACTTCGGGTTCTCCGTGGCTCGGTTCGAAACGGGAGACGTGGTGCTGTTCAAGCCAGCATCAGAGGACCTTCTCATGGCCTCTCTGCCAGATCCGTCTGACCTCGGCCCCTTCACAGCCCCCTATCTCTCAGGCATCTATCAAGCGGGTGTGGACATCCCCGCTGGAACCTACACCGTCACCCAAGAACCTCAGAGCGCCGAAGGGCTCATCGAAGCCCATGACTCTGTTCCTGGCGCCTATATCTGGGCCAACCTCACCTACGGACCTGGCTCTAAGCTCAGCGCCACTGAGCTGCCACCTGTGGCCGAAGGTGGTGTCACGGAAGAGGTCACCGTGGAAGAAGGCCAGTACCTCGAGCTGTTCGGTTGCAGGGCAACCCCTAAGGAGGCTTAGGATGAACGCTTTTGACCTGGGCGCCGTACCCCGCACCGCAGCAGATTGGAATCAGCTCTGGGGTGCGAAGCAGCAGCTACGGTCCATGGACCATGATGCCCAGTATTGGAACGAGCGGGCGAAGACCTACACCAACAAGGACAACCCGGATTCCTACACGCACGCATTCCTTAGATTGGCTGCCTTGAAACCGGGGGACACCGTCTTCGACATGGGTTGCGGTACGGGGAATCTCACCATACCCCTAGCGGAGGCGGGACATGAGGTCTGCGCTGCCGACTTCTCTTCCGGGATGCTGGACAGGCTGCGAGATGCCGTTCGCGAACGGGGGCTTGAGGAGCACGTGAC
>CAJUQK010000006.1:0-5390 GCA_910588205.1 uncultured Eggerthellaceae bacterium | reverse complement strand
CTCTTGGGATGATGATTGGGAAGCAGCAGGCCTTGAGGGTGGTCAGTTCGATGCCTGCCTTGCCTCTCGATCCATCGCCACCGATGACCTGTTGGGGGCTCTGACGAAGCTGAACCATGTCTGCAAGCGACGCGGTTGCTTGACCTTGCCCTGCGGACCCTCTCCCCGCACTGATGAGAGGATGCTCGAAGCCATCGGGCTGCCCGTACATCCCAGCTTCGATGACTGCTATGCCTTGGCTATGCTGTCAGACCTGGGACAGCTGCCCACGCTGGACTACATCCCCACCCAACGCAATGACTCCTTCGCCAGCAGGGAAGCAGCTGAGGAGCATTGCTTGAGGATGGCGGAAGGCTTCGCGGCGGACAACAGGCTCCCTTGGGATCAAGAGAAGATGAGCCAACGCATCCAGCAATGGCTGGATGCGTCCCTGGTGCCTGATGCTCAAGAGCCAGGGCGGCTGACCTACGCCACCCCGCGCCTGAGCCATTGGGCGTTCGTCTCCTGGAATAAGCGCTAGCTGAAGAGCAGAGAGGGGCCATCAAGGGCTTCCCAGCCACACTCCTCTAGAAGATCGCGACAACGAGGCACCGTCCAGCCACGGTTCTCCTCCGTCTTCCCGGACGTGTCCCGCGGGTTGGAACCCACTTCCGCCCAGAGGAGATTGGCCCCGTTGAACACAGCCAACTGGTTGGGCTCATGGGTGCAATTGCCAGGAATGGCTTGACCGGTGATGAGGGCCACTGCAGCCACGATAGTAGCCATGCGGGCATAAGTGACAGCACCATATTCGCACAACACAGAACCCTCGATGGGGGTGCGCCGCATGGCACCGGAGAACTTCGCGCCCATCTCACGGGTGTAGATGGTCTTCTCCACGATCTCCTCCAAAGAGTGCTCTGGCCCCACGGGCTCTACGCAGGAGCCTAACAAAAGACCTGCCTCCTGGGCGGCATGGATGGTGGCCCACCGAGTCTCCACCGGACAGCGGGTGAATTCGCCTTCGCCCATGCGAACCACGTGATAGACCCCTACGAACCCCGCCTTCTTCAATTCCTTAGCATAATCAAGATCGAAATCCCCCACATTGGCGATGAGCGGCGTGTTCTGCTCCAAGGCCTCATGGGCCGCTCTGCCCATTTCCAGGAACTTCTCCTGATCGTATCTGACCGTGGTCATGAGATAGATGGCATTCGCCCCTTTCTCCTCTAAGAGCTTCACATAATCAACCACGGTTTCCTTATCGAGCTCTGAGCCTTCCGTGAACACCTTGTTGGATACAGCGAAGGAGCAGAACTTGCAGTCTTTCGGGCAGGCTCCCACATTGAGGCCGATCTGGCCATGGATCTCTGCCTTGGGAAGGAGGTCTTCGCTCAAGCGACGCCCGGCCAAGCGAATAGCAGCGGCCTCATCCGTCAGATCATCCCAACGGAGAAGCTCCCGGCTCTCCTTCTCTGTCAGCACGCCACCATCCAGCGCCTTATTGATGATCTTTGAAACCCCTGAGTCCATGATGCTTCTCCTTTGTAGAGTATGTCATATACTAGATGATATCTAGTATAACGTAGTGATCGCCGTCCCGAATGGCCTGGCGTATGGGGTTACCCCGGGTGTAACGGCGGACGGATCCAGATCCGCCCCTACGGGGCGTCCTGCCATGCATCTGCAAGGGAACACGCAACATATTGATTGCGGTACTTGCCTGGTACCCTGGCGTAGGGGGGTTACCTTGGGCGCCACAGGGGGGCGGATCCAGATCCGCCCCTACGGGCAATCTGGCATGCATGGTTCACCCAATGGGAACCTGGCACACGATCCGTAGGGACCGACCGAGGTTAGCCCGAAGCAACAACCACCGAATAACACATAAAGGGTTTTCGTAGGGGTCGAACGTGTTCGACCCGACGTGACACCCCAGAAAACCACGCATTCGTGTTCCGGTTGCAACCCGCCCTCTCCGCTGCGTCAGCAGCGGGTGTTAGTTAGGCGGCGGTTATGCGTTGCAGGCCAAAGAACCCCCTGCGCCGCACACCCTGAGAACGCCGAATGACTTACCGTATCCCATGCTCTATAGTGCATACACGATCGAAGGAGCATGACGAATGACAGAGATCAGGGGTTACCGCCAGAGCGATCTTGATGCCATGGTGAGCATTTGGAACGAAGTCGTGAGAGGCGGCATCGCATTCCCTCAGGAAGAGGAGTTGGATCTTCCTCGCAGCCGTCAGTTCTTCGCATCGCAAACCCATTGTGGCATTGCCGTGGAAGATGGGAACGTTCTCGGACTCTACATCTTGCATCCCAACAATATCGGGCGCTGCGGACATATCGCCAACTCAAGCTACGCGGTCAGCTCTGCTGCACGCAACAAGGGTGTAGGGCGGCTGCTCGTCGAAGACTCCTTGACTCAGGCCAAAGCCCACGGCTTCCACCTCTTGCAGTTCAATGCCGTCGTGGAAACCAACTCAGCTGCCCGCCACCTCTACGAGAAGCTCGGCTTCATGCAGCTTGGCACCATACCGGGCGGCTTCCGCATGCCCGATGGCACCTATGTCAACATCTGCCCCTACTATCATGAGCTGTAAGGCTGAGCCGTTGCACGCAAACGGTGCAACGCAGCTACCCTATTCGTCCAACGCCCTGATCGAACGAGGAAGATAAGCAACGAACCCCAAGAGCAAGCAGGCAAGACCGTCTACGAGGAAGAACGGGGCTACTCCGATCGCTTCTGCCAACACCCCGCCGATGGCAACACCGATAGGTGATGCCAGGCCCATGACGGCACCAAGCAGTCCCATGGCGCGACCCATCTTCTCGTCAGGCACATGACGCTGAGTGAGAGTCATCGTAGGCCCGTTGAACCACGAGCATGCAACAGCCATCACAGCAACGAGCATGACGAACCCCACGAAAGCATCAGACGGCAACAGCCCACAAGCAGCCGTCGTCACACCAACCATGATAGCCGCTACCGCAATGAGCAGTGCAAGGCGCTTGCCGCCGCCCCACGCTATCAGAATGCCCGATCCAACGAGCATGCCCACGCCGAAAGCGGCCTCAACGACAGAGGCCATGTACCCATCGCCACTGAAATGGTCATAGGTCATAAGCGGGAACACCGCCGATAGCGGGCTGAAGATCATCATCCCAACGGTCACCATAACGATGAGCAGGACGAGTCCGCGTGTCTTCGTCACAGCGCGGAAGCCGTCTCGCAGGTTCGCCAGCACATGTTGCTCTTTGGCCGACGGGTCTATCACCGTAGGAACCTTCGCAAGCGCCAGACCGAAGATGGCTGCACAGGCGCCTAGGAAGTCGAGGAACATGACCGAGGAGAATCCGAGCGTCGTATAGAGGAAGATGCCGAATGCGGGCGCGCCGATGGCCGCCACCGAAGCAAGAAGCTGGTCGAGCGTGTTTATGCGGAGAAGGTGCTTGTCGGGCACGAGCATGGGCATCGTTGCCATCATGGCAGGGCTATGGAATGCCTGACCTACGGCGCGCGCAATGCACACCACCATGAGCAAGATGATGGAGACATCACCGGCCAGTATGAGGAACCCGGCGATGAGCGAGACGAGGCCGATAGCGCCGTCAGCCACGATCATGATGACCTTCCGATTATGCCTGTCTGCCACGATGCCACCGAACGGCGAGATAAGACCGACGGGCAGCATCACCGCAATGGTCATGATCGAGAGCATGAGCGCACTCCCTGTGGATTCGGTCACATACCACACCACGGCATACCCAGCAGCATAGCTCGTGATCATGGAAACAGCCTGCCCGGCCCAAATCACAGCGATAATGGACAGCCAGTTCTTCTGGAGGGGCAGCCCCGCAGCACTCTTCGCTTCAGGAGAGGAAATGAAAGCAGACCGCTCGTGTTCTTCGGGCACAGATACCTCCTTCTCTATACGACAGTCTGTGCCGTACGTCAGGGTCAGGGTAAGCTCATGCGCCCATTGCACCATATCCCTTACCTAGATGCAATGACCGTCAGGATGCGCTCTTGAAATGGTCCCGGACGGAGCCACTGCCATCAGACACATCGGGTCGAACGCGTTCGGCTCCTACGGGTGATGTTGCATGTTCCGGATGTCGCATCCTCACGCGGAACGCAGCCCATCGGAATAGCTGCATGCTATGATGGCGGGGTCTTGTAATGTGGCCCCTCTCTCAAAGAGGAAGAAGGGTGCATACGATGAAGAACAGAAGCCTCATTCGGTCTTTTTGCGCACTTAGTCTGGGTGGATTGTTAATGGTGGGCATCCTTGCAGGATGCAGCTCGAACAACGGTAGCGGCGATGCTGGTCAAAGCCAGGACAGCTCCTCGGCTCAAACGGAGGGTCAGAACCCCGCAGGCACCGCGATCACCCCTGACTCTCGCGTGTTCCAGCTCATGGATCAACTGACTGCCGAAACCACTCTTGAACAGGCGAATGAGATAATCGGTACCGAGGGAGAGCTTGTCACCGAAAGCGATACGGCAGCAACCTACACCTGGCCCGTTGACGATGACACATCCATCGAAGGCATCCTCATGTCTAGCGGCGGCGCAACCTTCAGCGCAGACTACCCCACGAAGCTCGTCGCTGACCGAGCGGATTTTTCGAATTGGAGTGAGATCGAATCCCTGCAAAAGGTCGGCACCCTTACCTATGACCAACTCGTCGAATTGCTGGACGGCGTGTCTGGGCTGAAGGATGAGATCAGGCTTGGAGCATGCACCTATCAATGGTATGACGCCGATGGTGGCTACCTCTTCGCCCAGGTAGACGACGAAACGGGCGAGATCAGCGTGGTTTCCGGCAGGTTCTAAGCTGCGTAGGGATCGGTCGTGATCGGCCCCTGCACCTTCTCTACCGGAGGGTGCGTACCTCACCGGAGCAAAAGGGGCGTTCCAAGGTCATGGCGAACGCGCTACGTGCGGAGGATGCGTTGCGCGAAGAGCGCGCAACATGTTCATTGCGACACCTGCCGGGTAACCTAGCGTATGGGGTTCATCCGGGTGCACCATCGGGCGGACCACGGTCCGCCCCAACGGGCAACCTGTTATGTATGGTTCACCCGAAAGAAACCTGTCACACATGCATGGGTTCGCCTGATGGGAACCCGGCACGCGATCCGTATGGGTCGATCTCAATCGACCCGACGTGCCAACCCAGAAAACCACGCAGGTATGTACAAACTGCAAGTCGCCTCCGCTGCTTCGCAGCGGGAATAGTTAGGCGGCGGGTATGACCTGTGAGCAAGATAACCCCATGCGCCGCACATCCTCTCACGTAGGGGTCGAACGTGTTCGACCCCCGAGCTAGGGTGATATCTTCGCGCAAAGCGCGATGACGCGGCGATAAGCCGCCCGCAGTGGTGATGCGGACCCGGAGGGT
>CAJUQK010000005.1 GCA_910588205.1 uncultured Eggerthellaceae bacterium | reverse complement strand
AAGGTGCATTCACCGCTTGAAACCGCCCGGTCCAAATGTCACATGCGTGATCCTGAACTCGTAGGGGCGGATCTGGATCCGCCCTCTCTCGTGTTTGGGATGACGCCTTCCCCGCAAGGGGTGTTCGGCCTTAGGCGTCACGGGTGTCAAGATGCTCGCCCCTCCCCGCAAGGGGCGTTCGGCCTTAGGCCTCGCCCTTCGAAAAGACGTGATGCTTCGCTTATATCACGCTTTTCTCGGCCTGCGGAATCGGCCTCAACCCCTCACGGGGAAGGGCTGTCTTCTATCTAAAACAAAAAACCTCACCGCACTGCTGATGGGACCCAACGGGTCCGTATCACCACTGCGGGCGGCTTGCCGCCGCGTTGGCGCGCTTCGCGCGAAATATATGTGCGGCGTACGGGGTTATCTGACCAGTAGCACATAACCGCCGCCTGACTATTCCCGCTGCGAAGCAGCGGGATGAGGGTTGTGGCCCGAACAGGAATGCATGGTTTTTTGGGCTGTAACGGGTTCGGGTCGACCGAGGTCGACCCCTACGGATCGTGTGCCAGGTTTCAATCGGGTGAATCATACATATGCGTCAGGTTCCCATCGGGTGAACCGTGCATGTCAGGTTGCCTGTTGGGGCGGACCTCAGGTCCGCCCGGCGTTGCGCCCGGGTGAACCATGCATTGTAGGGGCCGATCTGGATCGGCCCCCTGTAACACCCGGAACAACCCCATACGGCAGACTACCCGGCAGGTGGCTCAATGAATATGTTGCACGCGCTCTTCGCGCAACGCATCCTTGTGCGAAGCGTGACCCGTCGGATCTGGTCATGTTCTCTGCGTTGTCGCATCGGATCGAATACGTTCAGCCCTGCGGTCGCCCTGAAGCACATGCTTGTTCCAAGACCAAAAAAGGCCGCGTAAGCGGCCTTTTCATTATTGGTGGGGCATACGGATGTTTACACGTACCGGGTTTTGTTCCTTACAACAGGAATTGCAAGCGTCGTTCGATACTAAACCCTTGCAAGGTACTTTTCCGAACCATCCATTGTTCCAAGAGCAACATAGCGCGATGCGCCGCTTTTGCCGGTGTAATGCGCCCATGTGTAGCCGTCGGCTTCGGTGATATCGGCGGCGATGCTGTAGATTTCATCGCCATACCCGTATCCCGCAACGATCTCGGCGGAAGTTGAGGGGTTCGCGCGAACGTTCAAGCCATCGGAAGCGATGACGCGATACGTACCAGCAACGATGCGCGCGCTTCCGGTAGATGTTCCGGGGGCGTTCGGCGTACCTGATAGAATCCTGTTCACTTCCGCTTGAACGGCATCGTATTTATCGCCAAGGGCGGCGCGGCGCGCATCGCCATTGCCGAAGCGTCCATTGATTACAGCGTTGGCAAGTTCCGTTATATCCACCGTTGTAACGGCGTTCGATGCACTACCGGACGAACCGCCCGAGCGGGGATTGCCGGAAACGACTATCACCATATGCCCATCGCGTACGAGCAAATCGCCAACACATAACTGGGATTGCGGAATCGTTCCCAGCGAATCGAAATCGCCGGTTGCCATAAGCTTTGCATGCGCGTTTCCGGTATATAAAAGATTGCCGCCCGCGAATAATGCGGCATCGGATGAACCGGCGCATATTGCGCATTCCGCGCCTAGCGACGCGCAATCGCATTCGCACTTTTCGGCGATGCTTGCAAGCATCATCCCGAAGCGTTGCGCGGCGGTGCGAATCGTGTTTCGCTCACCCTGATCATAACCGATGTTCATGTTCGCGACCGCGCCGGAAGCTTGCTGGGCGATTCGGTTAGCCATGCCCGCATCCTTCGCGCGATAGCACTTCCAAGGATTGCCCGAAGATTCGTAGTATCCGCGCGTGTTGAGTTCCGTTCCGCTTTGGTTTCCGGCTTGCCCGCCAACGTACTTTCCGCGCTCGTCGCAAGATGCTTGCGCCAACAATACCGCCATGCTTCCCCCTGTAGGTTGATTGTCGAAACGTGTTAGATTGAACTGTTCAACCAACGCCATGCAGTTATCGACGTATAAAGAACTGGTTGCATATCCATCATCTTTGATGGTTTGCAGATACGTACGGGCATCCTTGATGCCGCGCAAGTTCTGATACCGTTGAAGTTGGATGAACTCGAAATATCCGCGAACGCCTTCATCCATCGAACCGTATACGCGGAAGTTGTCCGAAATCATTGTAAGCGTACCGGGTTGGTATTCTTCCTGCGTTTGAAGATTGACCGATGCCCCTTGCCATTTCGTCCCGCATTTCATGCCGAAGTAGTTGTGATACTTCGATGCAAGGAGCGATTGCCCCCATCCGCTTTCGTTGATGGCTTGCGCGATTACCGCCGCATTCGATTCTATGCCGTATTGAGGGGCGTACTTTTGAACCAACGGCGCGATTGCCGCAATGAAATCCTCGTTGCTCATTGCGCTTCGCCTTGCGTTTGCTCGGTTGCCTTCGGCGGCTCCGGTAGAACGGCGTTAATCACGCGCTCGGTTGCGCCCGAACCGATGGTATCCGCCTTGATTTGCGTTGATGTGTTCGTGGTGTTCGCGCCCGCCGCTTTGCCGTCAACGTAGGCTTCTGCGAAGTTGTACGCAACAATCGATACCGCCGTCATAACCCCGCCGATTACGGTACACGCAACCATTGCCTTTTCGTTGGGAACGCTTATGCCTGAAATCATCGTTGCGATGCCGGTTGCCGAGCCACCTACAGCCAACAGGAACTTGCGGCTACTTAGTTTGTTCTTCATTGTTCAACCCTTCTTCCTTGGCTTCATCTTCTTCAGCCATATCGGAAATGAATGCATGCTTGCCTTTGACATTGCGCGGTATCTTCAATCGCGCTTTCGTAGCGATTTCGTAAAGCGAGAACATCACGATCTCGCCGGTTACAGCCGCCATCAGGAAAGTCCAAAAGCTAGAACTAAACCCGATGAAGCCATGCGTTATCAAATAGAATTCACCCGCACCGGCTAGAACGGTACAGGTGAAGCAGAACAAAAGGATTACATCGAACTTGCTCATTGTTCGCTGCCTATGATTACCGTTTGAACTTCGGATATTTCCCGAAACATTTCCTTGCCCATGCCGTTGTAGCCCAAAGCGTCGTATGCATAGAACTGTTGCGTAAGTTCATGCTTGCGCTCGACCGTTAATGGCTCACCGTTTCGGGCATACTTTTCGCATGCGGTAACAAGGTTGCTGCGAATAACCGCCGCCAATCCGTCCGATATGGCTTTAAGTTGCTTTTCCTTTGCCGCATCCTGTTCCTCGATGATTTCCTTGTTGCGCTTCTTCTGCTCCCGCCAAGCAACGATGAACCCAGAACATATGGGCGCAATCAACCATCCAAGAACGGAAATGATATTGCCTAGCGTGATCACGCTATACCCTCTTCGGGAAGGGCGGCAAGTTCCGCTTCGCATTCGTTGATGCGCAAGCGGAATGATTCGCGCTGTTCAAGCGTCTCGGCGTAATCTTCATCGGATAGAACGCCGTCGGCATGCTTCAATGCCTTGTAATCGGTCTGGTTGAGAAGCTGCCTATAGTTGTTTATCTCCATTTGGATTTCATCGCGTGTTCGCGTAGCTTTTGGCATGGATACCCCTTTCGTTGGTTCTTCCAACAGAAAGGTTAAACCCCGCCTTACAAGCTACCGATTCGCTTGCTGTAATAGGCATCCATCGCCGCAACAGCCGTTGCCGCGTTGAAATGGCTTTGCCAACCCCGCCATGATTGATACGAAATGGCGGCATCCTCTTTCGTCATTTCGCCTTTCGTTATCAACCTTGCATGTCCCCGGATAAGCTTTCGTTCGCGTACGATGGAATCCCGATTCGGCTTGATTACTACCTTGCCGTTCTCCCCGTAGTAAACAATCTTTTTGCAAATCGTGAACCCATGCGAAAGCTTGACTATCCGGGTTTTCTTCTCGTTCAAGGTTATCTTCAAATCGCGGCATCGCTCACGAACCAATCCAAGGATTACTTCAAGTTCCGCTTTACTTTCGCCTATTACCCAAGAATCATCCATGTAACGCCCATATAGCTTCATCCCGCAATTCTGGGTAATGAAGTGGTCTATCGGATTCGGAAGCGAAACGGCGACGATCTGGTTAGGTTCGCTTCCAAGCCCTAGCCCTTCGCCTTGCGCATCCATTAGGTTTGATGCAAGGCGAACGATGCGCTTATCTTCAACGTTTCTTCTGATCACTTCCTTGGCGATTTCGTGGTCGATGCTTGCGAAGTAGCTTTTGTAATCCATTAGAAGGATGTACCCTTCGCTCCCATGTTCCCGATAATGCTTCGCCATAGATTCGCGAAGATGCTTCAAGGCATGCAAGATGCCCTTGTTCTTCCTATTTGCTGAATTCCATTCGATAAGCGTAGGTTCTATTGCCGGAATGAGCGCGTATTGCGCCAACGCCTTTTGCGTTACCTTGTCCTCGTATATCGGCGCATCTATCTCGCGCGGCTTTCCGCGTTCGTATATCCGTATATGCCGCGAACGGCAACCTATTTCGCCGCCCGCCATAAGTCCATCGTGTTGCCTAACGATGTTCGTAAGCCAATGGATTTCATAGCGTTGGCAAGCGTTCTTCCATGAGATACCACGGCGGGCTTCCTTGTGAGCCTTGTAAAGCGTGTTCATGGAAGCCATGTTTTCAAGCGTTATATCCCTGTTGCGCTCCTTGCGCTTCGCTTCCCTTTGCGCTTCCCGCCGAGCGCGGCGCGCCTTGCGCCTATCTTCCGAATTCATAGGGTGCGCCCTGTTGGTAGATAAGCCCAAGGCATGAAACGGTTTCCCGCCATGCAAGCAGCGTTCGCCTTGGGCTACAGGGCGCATATTTTCCCGGCATATAACCGGAGGGCGATGCGGCTTCCTTCCATTTATGCGCTGCGTTCGGCTTTCGCCTACTAGGTCGGGCTGAAAGGGAATCAGGGCAGCGGGCGGATGTTCGTGTTCGATGCGTTGTTGTTGTTCGCATTGCCGTTCTCGTTGACATTGCACGCGTTCGTAGACGAACCGCCGTTGACGGTGCGCAACCACCAATTGAGCCGATAATCAAGCCGTACCGCAATCCGATTATATCCCCCTTATTCATCGAATACATCCCCGTTGAAGAACTCCGATAACCTGTACATGAACACGTCGAAAGCGCTAGGCTCCGCGCCCGCTTTCGCCTTGCGAACGTTCTTCCTGCGGTTCACCAACAGGGGAACGAGGTTGTTCAATATCCGCGCCGCTTCCGCGAACTTATGGATATCGATGCCTTCGTTCAATTCCTTTAGAAGTTCCAAATCCTGTTCGAGCATATGGCAATCCGCTATCGCTTGCGAATAGTAATGCTTGCGCCATATTACGGAATGCATGGTTGAAGGGTAGAACTGTTCCGCGCGCATCAAGTTCGATACGACGCTTCGCGCCGTATGCGCGCACGGTTGCCCTATGTAGAACGTGCTACGCTTCGGGCATACCTTTTCGTCCTTCATCAGGCGCGTGATCTCGCGCCGTAGGTTCCGCGCCAATATGATGTGATCCGTATTGGTCGGCTTCCTGTTCCGTCTGTGTACTTCGCTCATGTTTCCCTCATGCAAGCATGCGCGCCGCGCAAGGCGGCGCGCCTATTCGTAGTCGTTAATCGGCTTCGCCGATTAAAGGCGGAAGCAGGGCAGCGGGCGGATGTACGTGTACAATGCGTAGTTGGGGTCCGCAACGCCGTTCCCGTGGACAGGGCACGCGTTCGTAGACGAACCGCCGTGGACGGTGCGCAACCACCAAGAGAGCCGCGTTGCGCCATCGGCGGCGGAGCGGCGGATGCGGTCTTTGGTTTGCTTGAAGATGGGGAACTGCGTATCGAAACCCGCGCTATACCCGCGCGTACCCCATATAACGCAGCCGTACACTTCCATCTCGGAAAGCGACCAAACCTTCCCCAAATCCGTCCATGCCCAACTTGTAGAATCCGTAAGCGTCTGCCCCGCCTGATAGCGCGATTCGGCAAGAACGCGGTAGTTCTTCAACGCGCCCTTAACCTCGGTCGGAAGCATCGGAAGGTACGTATTCAATTCCCATTCGTGAAGATGCGAAGCGCAATACGGATTCGGCTTCGCCGCCGTTCCTTGATTCGTGTTCGTTGTGTTGAACTGTACGGCGGTAGGGTATGCCATCGCCGGAACGAAATCGATGCTTCCCTCGGTCTCTTCCTGATCTCCCGCGCCAAGCGTTCCATCGAACCGCCCGATTGCGTAGGGCATAACAACGCCATCGGAAAGCGTGATGGGAACCCAATCGCGAAGCATCAAGCCGCTGTAATCATGCGCCGCGATGCGCTTCTTAATCCATGCAACCCAATTCGCTTCCTTCGCGATTTCGGCGGCAAGTTCGGGAACTTCAAGGATGTTGCGCCCTTCCCATGTATCGCGCATCCATGCTTTCACCTTATCCAAATCCTGCGCGTTCGCGGCTGCAAGGGTCGCCGTTGCTTCATCGCCGAAATCTACATCTACCCCACTCGGAAGGGTCATGCCGATTGCCCGCTGGAATGTATCGTTTGCCATTGTTCTTTCCTTTCTGTTTGATTAGTTTGCAATGGGAACAATGCGTTGCGTTTCTTCGTCGTACTCGAATCCCGTAAGTATCAGCCGTTGCGTTTCCGCATCGTATTCAACCGCCGTTTCGTCGTGGCAATAGATGCGGTGATACAGGAACAGCCATTCGGCGCATGTACACGAGCATCCAAGTTGCCAAAATGCGAAGCCGATATCCGCCTTGGCGTTGGGGAACAAAAGCGATTCCTGCGCGCGGTCAACCAATGCGGCGGCAAAGTAGGCGTTTTGAAGGGCTGTTTGCCCCGCGATGCGCGTTTGTTCCGCTATCTTGTCCCGTTCCGCTTCCGCTTCCGCGAACGCCGTAGCCTGATTAGCCGTTTGCGTCTTTGCGGCTTCGATTGCCGCGTAGTATTGCGAAAGCGCTTGGTCAAGACTGTTGAAGTAATCGCTTGGAACGGTTGCGGTTGCCGAGGGGTCGACCTGTATGATGATGCCTTCGGTGGAATCCTTGTACATGCCGCCTTGAAGCAAATCGAAATACGCTAGGTTGATAAGCCCCGGCGTTGCAAGGGCGTATTCGTTGAGCGTATACGTGATCGTTGAACCCTCAATTGTGCAATTACCATCGGAAATGATGTTGCCCGCGGGCGTAACGCAATTGAACACAGCAGCATATTCCGAAAGGTCAACTTCCATGCCATCATCGATGATTACGGCGCAAATCACCTCGCTTCCGCGCTCCCCTTGGCGTACCTCGATTCTTGGGCGGTCGGGGTCAACCCCGGCTTTCAAATCGAGAACCATTGAATGTTTTGCCATCGCTTCACCTTTCTACTTGAATTCGGCTAGAACAGTCCATACCGTGCCATTGCATAGGATGATCACGCGCCTGTTCGCACTTGTATCGCATGCGCGCGGTATGGTTGTTGCCGACGTATCGCCATCAACTATCACGTTCGCCGTGCTTCCCGAAACGCTTTGCACCGTTCCGTATCGCACTTGAACACCCTGTTGTTTTTCTTGCGGGCTCATAACCATCCCCGCAAGCTGTTTCGATTCATCCAACATCTACGAACTTCCTTAGAACGGTCTTTGTAGGCATCCCCGGCTTGAACTCGACATCCTGTTCGTATATCGAACCCCTAACGGAATAACCGGCGCGGGTGTAATCGACTTGCCAAACATCGTTGAGGTTGTCCGGAAGATACGGATGATTCATCGTGCATCGCTCAACGTACGAAAGCTTGTCCTGCAATCTTTGTTGCGCCTTTTGGTTCAACGCCGCTTGGTTCGGGCAATCCTGTACGCTTTCCGTATATGTGACCTCGTAGCGGTTCGCTAGGCTAAGCGGGCTTTTCGGGTCTCGGAACTCCGCCGTTGCGCTGAACGTTACGGAATCGTTCGAGCAAACGAGGGAAACGACGTTCGGAACATCGAAATAATCCGCCGTGATCTCGAATTCGGGCGCAACGATTCCGCGTCCCTTGTCGCTTATGATGCGCGATGGCTTCTTGCTTGCGGGGTTCTGGTATGGCGCAAGAACGATGCCGCCGTACCCGTTCACGTTCGCGCTTCCGTATCCGGCGTAATCGCATAGTTCGTTGATGATGGTTAGATAGTTCGTATCCCGCTCGTAGGTCTTTGCAACGTTGAGCCGCGAATTCGACGGCGTAACGGTGCATTGAAGTCCCAGCGAAACGATGGTTGCGCGCGCCCATTCTATTGCGTTCGTGTTCTTCGGGATGGTAAGCGTGTTGCGAACCTTCTTCGATTGAAGAACCAGCAACGTGCTGTATAGGTCTGCCTTGCCGGATGCCGCTTCGTAGTATTGGCTTCGCGAAGGCAACGCGGCGAAAAGCGTTGCATGCACGATCTCGGCAACCTCGCCGTTAAGTTCGCTGCGCGATATGATGCGAACCAAATCGTTGCCGAAATCGATATGGCGGCATAGCCCTAGCGAAGCGGATACCTTCAAAGAAGTACCCGCGCTTCGCGTAAGCTTGCAGCTTGTAGCTTCCGCGATATCGCCAATGTACCTAAACGAAGGATACGCGATGCGTTGATATATGAACCTATCCGTTCTACCCGATTCAAGCCAATCCATAATCCACCTCGGTTGATTTAACTTGAAGGGAAGCGAAGCGGTAATGCTCGTTCTCTACCTCTATGCTCAAATCGTCTATTGCGGCGAATGCCTTGAATCCATCTTCGTAGGGAAGGCGGATGCAAACTATACCCTTGTACTTCTCCAACGCCCGCCATGCCGCCGTGGTCTCATGTTCATCGTCATCATCGCCGATGTTCGTTATCGGAATCTCCGCCGATATCTCCGGTTCAACCGTTTCGTTCTCGCCGAAGAAAACCATAGGCGCGCGCCGCCCCATTACGGAGAACAGTTGCTTGTCGCCATCTGTTCCCGTCTTGAATTCGCCATGCCGCCAACAGAATGCGAATTGCTCCCAGTTACTACCCCAATTGATGTACGAACGCCCCTTAGAATCCACGAAAACGCGCCGTTTAAGCGCCGTTTGCGCGCCGGTTGGGGAATATGCCGTTACTTCGTATTCGACCGTTACATCAAGCGGCGGAAGGTAATCGATTATATGGAGCGATACGCCCGTGCCGCCAAGCTGCGTTCGGCTTCCGTCGGGATTGATGCGCGCCAATGTAAGCCGCGTTGTCATTACCGGAACATCCCCGCCGGATTGCGCAACGATGCGAACCGCCCCGCTGCTCGGCGTAACGAACAGCCGCGGCTGCGCCGGTACGTTGAACTCCGTTTTGAATTGCCCTTGTACGGTTGAAGAAAGGGTTGATGTTGATACCGCCGTGATCGTGTAGCGGTAGACCTGTTCGTTATCGAGCGGCAATTCCGTTGCGCTGAACGAAGCAAGCGTACCGTATACGACCCGCGATAACGTTTCGTTGCGAACCGCTATCTCGATGATTGCATATGCAAGCGTTCCCGAATCGTCCTCAACGTTGAAGTTGAACGTAACGGGGAACGCCGGAACGATTCCTAGCGGCGATACGATGCTTACATCCGGGCGGCTTTTGACGTAGACGCTACGGGCGGGCGACCAAGCGGAGAAATCATCGCTTGCGCCGCGCGTGCGAACCATGATTGATACCTCGATGTTGTTTTCCTCAATCGGGATATCGAACGATGATTCCGTTCCAAGTTCCGCTGTTTCCCATGTTTCGCCGTCAAGCGTGTACGAAACTTCCGCCGACGTTTGCGCGCTTCCGTCCATGCTGTTATGCCGCCATGCGACATGCACGATGCCATCCGCGTAATCGATTATCGAACCATCGATGGGGGATACGATGCTTGGCGCGCCGGGCGCAACGGTATCGCTTACCGCTTCTGTCGTGTACGTCCATGCCGAAACAAGTTCGCCTATAACGTTGCGGCATCGATACCAATAAGCGCCCGCGCCGGGTTCGTCCGTCAAGCTTTGCGTATCGGGGTCGCATTCATCAACGGCTTCCCATGCGCTTTCGCCGTCAAGTTGGCGTTGCACTTCAAGGGTTTCCGCGAACGCTTCCGCGCTGTTGTCGATTTCAACGTACACGGAAGCATCGGCGTTCCGCATCGCAGTGATCTCAACCGGCGCGGCGGGGGATGTGTATACAACGTTCGAGTAGGCGGGCGCGCCCATGTTCGCGCCTACGAACGGGATTGCGCGGAATACGTAGCATCCGTTCGGCGCAACTTCGACGTTGAACTGCTGCGCGGTTCCGGCGTTGCCGTAGAACACCCATTCGCCGCCCATCTGCCATTCGATTAGAACGCCGTCGTACGTTCCCGCATCGAGCCATGTAAGCGCGATGCTTTCATCCGTAACGCGAACCGCCCGCAAGTTTGTTACAGGGTTAATAGCCACAACCCACCCCCATGTTGTAATAGCGTTCGGCTTCCGCGATTACCTGCCCTATCGCGTCATCCATTCCGCTAGATATGCCCGAATCGACGCGCTTGCCGTCGATGTAGATGTTCGTGTAGTAAACATTCCCACCGCCGGGCGCGTATCCCGAAGCCCCCGGATATGCGCCGCCGAATGCGTTTTCGTACATGGGAATGTACATGCGCTGCACATCATCATCCCCGAGGTTTCCGATTGCGGATTCCGAAAGCCCCGCGGCGGAAGATGCCGCGAATCCGTATTCGTCTTTGATTCCCAAGCCGTAGCCCGCTCCGAAATCCCGACCAAGCGCGCGCGTAACCTTAGAAGGCGATGCGCTGTTCTGCGCCGCCTTCGCCGCCGCAACTGCTTGTTTTGCAAGGTTGTACGCAACGGAATAGACCCATGAGGAACGGGAATTGATGCCGTTGCCGTATCCGGTTGCGAAATCGTATCCCGCGCTTCGGGCGGATTGAACCGTGCTTCGCAATCCGCTCATTGCGCTGTTCCCAAGGCGTTGCCCGTACGACTGCGCGGGGAATGCGGCAAGACGCGTTGCGAAAGCGCGCGCCGCTTGATCTCCTTCTTGTCCGAAGCGCGTACGCGATGTTTTGATTCCGTTTTCCGCCGATGATGCCAACCGCCGCGCCGCGCCGGATACCGCCCCGGCGTTGCGCGAAAGCCCGGAAGCCATTTGGGAACCGGCGGTTGAACCGGCATTGCCCGCAGCGGTAGGAATGCCCGAAACGCTTACCTTCGCCGAGTTCGATAGCGTGTTTGCCGCGCCGGATACAAGGCTTGCCGCGCCGCCAAGCGATGATGCAAGGGCGGAACCGGCGGACGTTCCGGTAAAGGATGCCGATGTTGGTAGCCCCGATACGCCCATTTCGGCGGAGGTCGCAAGACCCGATGCGGAAAGCTGAACCGCGCCCGCCCATGAACCAAGGGAAGATGAAAGGCTCATGCCGGTATCGCTTCCGGTCGTGCTTGCGTAACCGGGAAGAACCCCCATCTCCTGCTGCATGCTAAGCGATAGCGTGTTCATCGAAGTTGTAGGCAAGCTTGCCGAACCGTCGATGCCTTGTGAAAGCCCGGTATCGATATCCGTTCCAAGTTGAATCATCACTTGGCTTGGGCTATGGCTTTGGAAGGCTTCTTTTGCCTTGTTGATAACATCTTCGGACATAATCCCTACGGCGGAAGATGGCAAATCGGAAGAACCTTCGATGCCCGCCTTCAAGCCTTCATCGATATCATGCCCTAGTATCTCCGCCGCCGCCTTAACATCCCCGCCGGTCATTTGGATAACGAGCGCATCCATCATCACGCGTTGCGCATCTTCCGGAAGATTCGCGGAACCGTTTATCGCGTCTGCTATCGATTGCGGAATCTGTATGCCCTCGTTTCGGCAAGCTTCTGCAACGGATTTGAGTCCGCCGCTTATGCTTCCCTTCAACGATTCGATTGCGGGGGATGCCGCTGCGCTGAAATTGTTGAGCGCGCTTTGCGCTTCCTCAATCGCAAGCTTTTCCTTCGCCGCCGTTTCATCTACCGTTACGCCGTATTCTTGCAACAGCGATTGGATGCTCGTATAGGTTCCGTTGTATGCGGATGCGATGGATGCGGCTTGCCCCGGCGTAAGCTCCGCCAATGCTGTTGCGCTTGCGCCTACCGCTTCCAAATCGGAAACGAAATCAAGGCTCGATTTGCCCGCCGTATCGAACGCGGATGTTAGGTTCAAGTTGTTCGCAACGGCGCGGGTTGCGGAATCGGCTTCGGCATCGAGCGCCATTTGCATGAGCGTTGCGGAATCGGATGCCTGCTTCATCGCCGAATCGCATGATTCGAGCGCGCCGTCCGCTTCCTCGGCTGTTTTCTTCGCTTGGTCTAGCTGCCAAACAGCGGCTTGAAGCGCGTAGTTGTACGCTTCCGCGCTGCCGCATGATTCTATCGACATTTCGTCTACGGCTTTTTGTGCGGCTTCCAGTTGCGCATGCGCATCGGCGGATGCCTTCGCCGCCGCCGCTTGCTTTTCGTACGCTTCGCCCCAAGCCTTATTGTTGGCTTCAAGCTGTATCTGCATCTTCTGGGCATTGATCACTTCAAGAACGGCATCCTTCGCCTGTTCCGCGCCACCCGCCATGACCTGATACGCACCGCCCGCATCTTGTACGACGCTGTATTGCGTACCGCATGCCTCGTTGACCTTCGATACCGCGAGTTCAAGGCGCGCTACCTGCTCCGCCGTCAAGTTGCTTCGACCGGCAAGCGAATCGATGGTATGCGCGTAGGTGTTCAGGGAACCAACGCTTGTTCCGGCTTGCGTGTATATATCCGTAAGGCTTGATGCAAGTTCTGCGTTCGCGGATAGAACATCCGATACTTCCGCTTGAACATCGCCAAGGGATTGCGTATAGGATTCCGTTGCGCTTTCCGTGGTCGCAAGCGCGCTAGCGCCGTTGCGAAGCGCGGAATAGAATTCGTTGTGCGCGCCGGAAAGCTTCTTCGTAGAAGATTCGTAGTTCTCGGCATGTTCCGCCGCATCGCTGATCGCGCCCGCGATGCGCCCGATAAGTTCAACGCCGATGGTTAAGGCTGCGATTGGCGCAACGGTTTTGAGCGCAAGCCCCAAGCCCCTTGCTGCCATCGCCCCGGCTTTTGAAGCTACGGTTTGCCCCTGTATCGCAAGGGTTGAAGCCTTCGTTGATGAAGTTGCCACCTTCTGGGCGTTTGAATAATCCTTCACCTTCATCCCGTAGCCGGAAACGCTTGCCGTAGCGGATTTCGCAATGGAAGATGCCGTTTTCGTCTGCGCCGTTGCCTTCGCCGTTTGGTTGGTTGCGACCATGAGCTTTTGCGCGAACGTGCCTTCCGCCGCCGTACGCCGCAGCAGTTCGGCGTTGTCGGTCTTGCGAAGGTTCACAAGCGTACCCAAGGCGCGCGCTTGGCCGCCGATAGCCTTCATCGTGCGCCCTACAAGCGAAACGTACTTGCCGCCGATTACAAGGGCGGGCGAGAATGCGGCGGCGATACCGGCAATCGTTACGATTGCCTGTTGCCCGCCTTCGTCCATTTCGGCAAACGCATTCGCGCCATCCTCGATGATGTTGAACAGCGGTTCGGCGGCATCCATCGCTTGAAGCAATGCGTTCGCAAGCGGTACGCCTACCTTCTCGGCAACCGCCGTTGAGCGGTTTTCGAGCATTTGGAACTTCGCGGCAAGCGAATCGTTCTTGTTCGCAACTTCATCGGTAAGGGCTGTTCCGTTTTCCCATTCGTCGTTTGCAAGCTTTACCGCGCGCGTTAGCAGTTCCGTATTTCCGGCAAGGCGGCGCAAGGTATCGCTTTGGCGCAATTCGGTGATATCGAGTTCTTCGAGGATTACGTTCAAATCCTCGCCAACGCCGCGCCCGCTTGCCAATCCTTCGATGAACTGTATGAATGCGCCGGTTGCATCTTCGCCCCAAGCTTTTGCGAATTCTTCCGCGCTCATTCCGGCGACTTCGGCGTATGCCGCCAAATCGTCGCTTCCAGTAGCAACGGCAACCTGTATCTGCGATATGGTCTTGCTAAAGGCGGAACCGCCCGCTTCCGCTTCGATGCCAAGCGATGAAAGCGCGCCCGCCATTCCCATGATATCCGCGCGGCTCATTCCCGCTTGCGTTGCGGCGGAAGCCATGCGAAGCGATAGCGATGATATCTCCGATTCCGTTGTGGCTAGGTTGTTTCCAAGCCCGACGATCGTGTTGCCGTAGTTTCCGTATTCGTCCGCCGCCATCTTCGTGATGTTGGCGAATCTAGCCAATTCGGTCGAGGCTGTCTCGACATCCATGTTGGTCGAGATATCCAAAGAAGTTGTGATGCGCGCAAAGTCTTGGAGATTTTCCTTAGCCACGCCCAATTGCCCGCCAAGTTCCTCGGCGGCAAGCACATCCTTTGCTTCAATCGCGTTCGTTTTCGAGAACTCGATAGCGGATTGCTTCAACGCTTGGTATTCTTCGTCCGTTGCGTCAACGGTCTTGCGAACCCCGGTAAGGGCTGTATCTATCTGAACGGCTTTTTGTACGGTTACATATCCCGCCGCAACCATCGCGGCGGAGAAGTTCATTCCGCGCTTGCCGGTTTGTTCAAGCTTGTACCCGATGTTCTCCAATTCCGCGCCGTCTTGAAGCAATGCGGTACCCCATCGGGTAAGTCCCGCCGCCCCCGCGTTTCCAAGCATCGCGGATTGCGCGTTTATCTTTTCAAGGCTTTGCCGCGCCTTTTCAACGGCGTTGCCGTTGTACGAGCCGACAATCTTGATTTTCACATCAGCGGTTGCCATTCAACGCCCTCTCCAATGCCGTAGCAACGGCATCTTGAATCCGTAGGACGTTTTCGTTTACCGCAGGAACGAGAACGCGGGGGTTGGATGCGCGGCGCGGAACGCCTACGCCCGAATGCTTGCGCAAGCGGGCATCGGCGCGGGGCGTTCCCTTTGATGTTCGGGTTTTCGCCCCATGCTTCGCGAACTCGATAACCCCCGCCGCTTCGTCGTTTGAGCGAAGGAATATGCCGGATTTTGTTTTCTTGATTGAAAGCGATGAACCGAACGCGCCGGTTAGCGCGATTACGGATGCCTTTGATCTCGCTGTAGATAGAACGGAACTTCCGCTATCCTGTATAGCCTTTTCAACGATGTTCGCGCCCTTAGCGTTAACGGTTCTAAGGTTCTCGATGGTCTCTTTGAGCCCTTCGATTTGAACCTGAAACAAACCGTTCTTTTCGCTAATGAAGCTTGCCACGTGAAAAAATCCTGTTCACCCTCGATTGCCTTGTTCGCGCCCGCTTCTCCTTGAACGATTCCTTGGGCGCGCCCATCACCAAATCGATGTACCTTTCAAAAACGAGCGGATGCTCGCGCTCTAGCCGTATGAGGTCTAGGGGCGAACATCCGCTAGCAACAGCCGCCAACGCTATTTGCCCGGCGTATCCCCTAAAGGGTCTTTGCCTTCCTTGTCGCCGCCGAAAGCGGATTTGATGGACAAATCCCAGTTATCCGCGATGATCTCGATGCCCTTCTCAACGCCGATTACGGGGTCGTCTATTCCAAGTTCGCCAAGCTTGCCCGCGGCTTCCGCCGCGTAGAATCCCCACGCATAATCAACGCGCTGGTTCCGTATAGCGTTATCGGGGAATAGGGTTTCGGCATCGTTCGCCTTCCAAAGCGAAGCCCTTCCGGCTTCGCATGTAACCGTTCTTCCCTCGCCGTCCGAAAACGTCATTTCAAACTTCTTCATCTTCTGCTCCCTTCCTTTCGGGTTTACTTGTAGGATGCAACCTTGTTGATAATCGTGATCGTTACGGGCGTATCGTCCTTGCTCATGATTCCGATATCATCCGCGCTGAACTCGATTTCTGCCGCATTCCCCTCGGGGTTGATTTCGGGCGTCTCGCAATTCCAAGGGATGTTCTTCGCCACGATCTCCAAGCTGCAATCGGGATCCTGCGAATGCGTGAAGAACCAACGGGCGGAACCGCGAACAATCTTTGAAGTTACGGTTGTTCCCGTTGCGCTACCGGTAAGAACCTTGCGGATAAGGCTCCAATCCTCGGGCATGACCGTTTGGGAAATCTTGGATGTATTCTTGCCCTCGGAAAGTTCCGCGGGCATTACGTGCCCCGCGCTTCGGTATGGCGTAAGGCTGTTGGAAAGTTCGAGGTTGCCCTTCGTGACGATGGCATCCGCCGGGGTGTTGGTGTTGGTATCGATTTGGAATTTGCCTTCGGTTGGGATGAAGTATCCATCGAAGCAAGACGGCTCGGAATCCCCCGACCATGACGTGAACAGCGATGCATCGATTCCCGCGGCGGTAACGCCTATGTCGATGGGCGCATTGCCCTCGAAGTCGAACGTAAGCGTATCCATCTTGCAACCCTTCGCGATTGCAACGGTCGCTTCGTCCGTATCGCCGACCTGCCCCCAGAACGTAAGATAGGGGATTGAACTTCCAAGCGTGATCACGTGCTTGTAGTAACCGGCTTTGCCATCAACCGGCGTTGAAACGATGTTGCCCATCTGCGCGTATGCATACAGCGCAAGCGCATCGGCATATGCAAGCGTCTCGAAGTCAACGCCCATGTTGACCTCGCTAACGTATGCGCCGTTCGCGGCGTTGGCGCGCAAGCCGCATGCAACGTTCTTCTGCTCAACTTCGCGCTCCGGCTTAACCAACCCGCCGCCGGTAAGCCCATGTTTGTAGGTCGGCTCGGTGGCCGCCGTTGCCTTGTCGGATTGAAGGGCAACGCCCAGAAGTCCGATAGATGTGTTAATCATTTGCCTTCTCCTTCTTCTTCTGATCGTTACCGGTCTCTTTTTCCTCTAGGGAATCGCGCATCAAGTTGATTGCGGCGGGTGTTGCTTCAACCGCATCGCCTTTCTTGAACGCATAATCGCGCCCGTTGATGTGGGCGCGTATATCGCTTTTTGCTATGAACATTTCTTGACCAACTCCTTGAATTCGTGCGGGCATACGGAAGCCACGTTGCATACAACCTCAACGGATGCCGCCGCGATGTATTTGTTGTCCGGCGTGGAATCGATGCCCGCTTCGCCGATGCTTGGGATTGCGTTATCGACGGTTCGGTCTAGCGTTGCCCCGGCGGATACGCCAAGACATACGCTGTTGACGTATTTCTGCAACGTATCAACCGCCTTGTTTCGGTCGCTGTTGGTTGCGATGCAGTAGACGCTTAGGGCGAATCCGTATTGGTTCGCACCTATGGTTGCCCCGCCCCCGTTGTTCGGGCTATGCGGAAGGAAGTCAACCCAGACGCAAAACGGCGGGATATTCCGCGGGATTCCTAGCGATACGCTAGGCTTCTTCGGCGGTTCTTGGTAAAGTGCGATGCCTTCATCGCTGAAAACCGTTTGCATCCGCTTGAACAGCGCGCGGGCGGCGGCGTAATAAGGCGTATCCATCTAGACCACCCCGTAACGCTTGCGCCCGAACTGCTCCGCAATCGCATCGATTTCCGGCAAGCCTGTTGCGCCGTCGCGCCCCGCAATCGTAAAGCGGATGAATCCCGCATCCGTCGCTTCCCCTGTAGCCCTATCCGGCGTTGCTTGCGCGCGAAGGTAGTACGCGGCAAGCGTAAGAACGGCATCCTTCACGGCTTCGGGGATGAAATCCGCGCCGTACGTGTAAACAATCGATTCGCAGCCTTCGGAAGCAGCGGCATCGATTACGACTTGGCAATCGCTTACAAGCTTCGCATCGGGGGAATCGATAGCATGTACATCGCAATTGTCAAGCTGTACGAAGGTTCCCCCGAACGTTCTTTGAACCCCCATGCGGGAAACGAACGAGCGGTTAGCCGCCCGCTCGAATACTTCCGTAGCCTTTTCGCGCTTCGCCCTAAGTTCGTCATCGGTCTTGTCGCTGAAATCATCCGTTCCATCTCCGAATTTCTTTAGTTCTTCCAACTCGAAGTAATGGCGCGGAATGATCTCAACATCGGCAACGAAAGCCGCCGCGTTAGTGCCTTGCGCGTATCCGTCGATGTGCACAAGGCTAGGGATTCCGCAAGAAAGAAGGTTTACGGTGTTGTTTTCGGAAACATCAACTTCGATATTGCGTCCATCGGGAAGGTAGCAGCTAACCGACGTAAGCGCTTTATCGGCGCAAAGCACCAACTCGGCGGCTTCCGCTGCCGATACAACCGTATGCGTGTAGGGCTGAATATCCATCGCTACTCGGTTTCGCCTTCGTTGCCGTCATCGTTTGGCGCGCCGGTTTCCTCGGCGTTGCCCTTGGCATCGGCATCGTTGCCGTTATCGTTTGGCGCGTCGTTTCCGGCGGCTTCTTCCGCTTCGGCTTTGATGGCTTCATCGAGAAGCGCGCGCAGGTCGTCAATCTTCGCGCGCTTGTTGTACTTGATATCGCGCGATTCCAGCTCCGCCATGATTTGCTTCTTGTCAAGCGGCTTCGCTTCCTTGTTTCCGTCATCGTTTGGCGCGCCGGTTTCCTCGGCGTTGCCCTCGGCATTGGATGCGCCGCCCAGAAGCCCGCGTTTGCGGGCTTCTGTTTCGGTCATCGTCTCGCCAGCGAATGCAACCAGATAGCCGTCGCGCTCAACGCGCGTTGGGGATGTGTATGCAGCCATGACTAGCTCACCACCTGTGCGGTGATTGCATCGGCGCAATACACGAACGCATCCGGGTACGTAATCTTCAAGGCGTTGGACTCTTCGAGAAGAAGCGAAAGCTGGTTCTTAACGAACTGGTCGTTTACCGTGCCAACGCGAAGGGTTTGCGAATCGCAGGAGAACAGCGTTGCGGCTTGCCCGAAGTAAACCATCATTCCGAAATGAAGCGTGGTAACTTCCTTGCTATTAACGGTTGCCGTTGTAGCCGTAACCATGTTCACATCCTCGATAACCGGAAGGTTCCAGATGCGCCCGTTGGTCATAAGCGTTAGGTACGCGCCGTTGTCGTCTTTGAGCAAATCGATTGCTTCCTTTACCTGCGGGGCGCAAACGATATGCGTTGGGTACAGGCGGCTGTTCATAATCGCAAGCGTTACCATCCGGCGGATGGAATCAACAGGATGCTCGCCCGTTTTCGCCGTGTAGGTCTGAATCCCGGCGGTGTTTAGAACGCCTACCATGCCCTCGGTATCGTCACCCTGCAAGCAACGCTCATCCTTCTTCTCGGCAAGCCCGATGCGAAGTTCGTTGTTGATGGTCGATTCCAACTCGCCATAGCGCGAAAGCGAAGGGATCTCAACGGGGATGTAGGTTGCAAGCAACTCTACCGAAGCCGTTTTCTTCTCCCATGTAAGTTCGGATACCGCCTTCGTCTCGCCCGATTTCCAAGGCTTGACGTTGATGCCGTGGTTCTTGCGGCGCATGTACTTAACGTCGCCCTCGCAAGTTCCCTTAGCCAAGGTATCCGCGAACGTGTAGAACGGCGATTCGCCCCAGCCGGGTACGGTGGTTTCCTCGATGGTGGGGTCGGGAATCGATACAGGTGATGGCGCGGTAGCTGTTGCCGCGGTATCGGCGTTGAGCGGAATGGTGATGGAATTGCCCTCTTCAAGCGGCTTGAACTGGTTGCGCGCACCAAGGAACCGCTGCCCCATGTTCTTGGGAGCGAAAACCGGCGTGATGGCGGATGCGTTCGCGGAAAGTTCCGCTTCCTCTTTCAAAGAATCTTGAAGCATTTCATCAAGGATGGTGATTTGCCCTTCCATCCTGTGCGCATCTTCCATGCGCTCCTCGCTAACGGCAACGCCGATTGCGTCTTGGAGCATCGTTTTCTTGTTAAGGATTTCAATAGGCTTAAGCATTGGTGCTTCCTTTCTTCGGTTGCTCGTAAATCCTTCCGGCAATGACGCAATACCCTGTTCCCGTGGAACTGTCGGACGCTTCGTCCTTGGCTTCCGTCTGGTTGATGATTGCTGCATCGCCCTTACAAGTAGCCGTTTCCGTTTCGCCTTCGGAAGCGGGCGGCTCTTGATGTATTGCGAATTCGGGGGCGTTCTTGAACATCGCGAACATCCGCTTGTTTATGTTCGCTTCGATTGCTGGGCTTGATTCGTCCATGCTGTCGGCGAATCCCTGTTCTACGCATTCGTCGGCGGTTAGCCATGTTTCAGCGTTCATCATCGCGGCGATGGTTGCGGAATCGATGCCGGTTTTGCGGACGTAGATTCCTGTAATGGTTTCGTCTAGCTTTTCAAGGCTTTCGGCTACGGAGCGAAGTTCGCTTGCGTTGCCCGCCGTGTACGTCCAAGCGTTATGAATCATCATCATCGCCGATGGCGATATGATCACTTCATCGGCGGATAGGATGCAGAAGCTTGCGGCGGATGCGGCGATGCCGTCAATATGCGCTACGACCCTGCCGGGGTAGCGCATTATCGCGGAATAGATTGCGCTTCCATCGAAGGCGGAGCCGCCGGAACTGTTCACGAAAACATGGACTTCTTCGCCGTTGAAGGCTTCAAGCTGTTTTACGAATTCACCCGCTGAAACAGCGTTTTCGTCCCACCAATCTTCGCCTATGGTTCCGTACAGAAATATCTTATTCATGCGCCAACCTTTCTATTTCGGCTTCCAAGTCGTAATCGATTCCGGCAATGGCGTATGCTTTCGCAAGCGGCAGCAGTACCGTTGCCGCGAAATCGCGCGTTTTCTCGTTGTCCCCGTTTTCCTTGAACCGCTGTAATACGCGCGCTTCCATATCGGCGCGTATCGGCAGAATCGAATTCGCGGGCTTGCCGGTTTTCCAATCAATCGGCTCCCCATCGCGAACCGGGTAGTACGCCGTCGGCTGCAACGGTTCTTCAAGCCCTTCGATTGGCGGCAATTCTTCCCATTCCCTGATCTCGGCGCGCGTGAAGAACCCGGCATATACGCCGATTCGGTATCCCTCCATGCGCTCCTTGTATGCCCCGCGCATGTACCCGTTCAAATCGAACTTCACATAGCAATCGGGAAAGCGCGATGCCATAGCATCGATGATTACCTGCAATACCTGTTCGATTGCTGTTGCTTCGTTGGTTAGCGTCGTTCGGGCGAATTGAAGTTCCATCGTCTCAACGTTTGAATACGTTGAACGGCTGTTCTCGTACACCGAGGAAGGCGGAACGCGTAGGATGCGGCAGCACTGTTGAAGAACCCATGTTTGTTGCTCCGCAAGGCTTATATCGCCCATCGTCATAGGGTTTTGCTTGTATTTCAGCCCTTTGTCGAATATGCGGATTGTTCCGGCGGGCTGTATCCCGGATGTTGATTTGAGCGATTCGGCGATTTCCTTCTTTTCGTCGTTCGTCAAATCGCTATCGGTTTCAAGGTATCCGGGGAAATGGTTTCCGTTGTTCAACAGCCGTGAATAGAACTTCTCCAAATCGATTGATAGCCCTACGTTCTCGGCGGCAAGCTTCGCAAGGCTTGCACCGGTAACGCCGCAATCCGTTGATACGTAGGTTTTGAATACGAGGATTTCATAGGACTTGTACCTTCCCGCGGGCGTGAACGAATCGCCGTTCTTAACCTCGTAGAAGGTTTGCTTTGTCGCGCCGTCGTACATCAATTCGATTGGCGCGTTTATCGGATAGAACGCAACGGGTTCGCCGCGCAGGTTGTATGTAACGCGAACGGCGGCTTGCCCGAAAACGTCGCGCCGCTGTATCAGCCAATTCCAACCCTCGAACGCCGTCATGTATGCGTTCCATCTTCGCGATAGGATGCGCGTTAGCGGATGCTCGATTTTCTTGCGAACGCCGTCCTTCTTTTGGAACACATGAACGGGAAGCGATGCAAGCGCGGTTGATTTCGCAAGCATGCATCCAAGGAATGAAACGGAATAATACGCCGCCGTCTGCCCGATTACCCTTCTGTCGGATAGGGGAAGGGGCGCGATGAACGTATAGCTGCCGCCCGTTATCCGCTCAACCATGTTGCGGACGGCTTTCGCGATGATTCCCAAAGCAACTCCTTTCGTGCTTCGGAAATCCTAAGCCGCGCCTTACAACCTCTATCAAATATCGAACACGAACTGGGCGTTTGTGAAATCCGGTTCCGGTTCCGAATTCTTGTAGATGTACATAGCCATCGCCGCCGCGATTGCCGCGTCTATCTTCTTCTTCGTCCTTCCGCTTCCCGATGACGTGAAGCGCATCCCGTATGCCTTATTCTCTTCCGCGATACAATTCCCCGCGTGATCTGCAAGCGTTGGGCATGCGCCTAATGCCGCCTTGCCTGATTCGATTGAGTACTTCAAGAACGATGATGCGGGGCACATTATCGAAGGCTGTTGCTTCAACGCGAACACCTCAACGCCGATGCGCTTCATGTAATCGCAGAACACGTTCATCCGCGCGGGGTCTACGCCTATGGGCGGCTTTCTGTACGGCATGTTGGTGTACAGGTTTTCAAGAACATCGCCGACTTCCATGATGTTGTAGAAGCCGTCTTCCCCGGCATCGTCCCAAATGTATTCCTTGAAAACATCAACGCCGTCCTGTTCCTGATAGCAAACCGCCGCCATCGTATCGCCCGATACCGCGCCGTCAACGGCTATCGCGAACCGTTGCGTGAAATCGAACCTAACCTTGCTTTTCTTGCATTTGTTTATTCGCGTGGTCTTGATAGCCATGATCTCCGCCTTCTTTGCGGGGAACCTGTTCAAAACATACCGCTCGAACGCCGCGGCGTTCAATGCTTCGTATTGGTCGCGTATATCGTCTATCGAAATCCATGAGGGAAGGCAAAGCCGCTTCCAAAGCGCTTTGCTGTTCGGCTTCTCGCCTTCGTCCGCGCCAAGCCAATACAGGTAACAAGCCTTGTCATGCTCGATATCCTTTTCGAGCCATTCCCAAAGGAACCCCTTTTGTTCATCCCCCGCCGTCGTGATCGCGATAGCCAATGCGTTAGGGATTGACTTTTGCCCGGATATGATGGCTTGCCAAACCTTATCATCGCGCCAAACATGCAACTCGTCCGCGATAACAACGTTGAAATGCCATGATTGCACGGCGGCTTCCGAATACGGGTATACCTTGATTTCCGCGCCCGTTTCGCGGTTCTTGACGCTGTTCTTCAACGGCTCCCATAGCGCGTTTAGTTCGGGGTCAAGCGCGCACATGGTTTTCACCTTCGTTAGAAGGTTTCCCGCCTGTTCTTCCGATGACGCGATAAGCCCGTATTGCCCGTTATGCACGGGCTCCATGTTGGCAATCGTAACGAGAAGCGCGCATGCGATAACGGACTTGCCGTAATCGCGCGGCAAGCCGATAAGCGCGCGGCGGTAGCGGCGGCGGAACTTGCCGTTTCGCATTGCGCCGGATGCAAGGATGGGACGCCATATTTCATCCCGTTGCCACGGCTCTATATCGAGCGGAAGCCCGTAGTATTCATCGTTGCCAACATGATGAAGATGCGAACTGCAAAAGAATTGATATAGGTTCGCTTGCTCCAATCCGGCAACGCTGTAGCGTTGTCTCCTAGTTCGGCGCACCCAATTGCCCCTTGAATCTCGTGAAAAGTTCCTGCGTTTTCTTGACTAAATCGGCTTGCGTTGAATGCGTTACCGCTTCAAGCAATCCCATCTTCTGCCGCGCAAGCGGCGATACCCCTAGTTCGTCTGCAAGCGTCCGGTACGTTGCCATAGCTTCGCGGGCTGTTTTGATATCGGGATGCGCCTTCGCCGTTGCCGGGTCTATCGTCCCGTTCTCGCCGATGCGCCCTATCTTCGTAACGACGCGCCCGTCGGGCAGCATCGTGTTTTGAACGCATTGCCTGTACACGGCATAGGAATAGCAAAGCATTTCAAGCTGCGGTATATCCGCCGCGCTGTATTGGTAGCCATCGCCTACGACCATATCCCAGCATTGGTTCATCGTAGGGTTCGCAAGCACGGTATCGGGCTTTTGAAGCTTCGGGGGCAATCCCGTAGGTTCCGCAATCAATTCCGCTTGCGGCTTTTGGATTTGCTTGCGGCGCGTTGCGTTCTTGTCCGGCTTCCTTCCCTTCATAGCCATCCCTCGGATTCGATGGCGGCGAATATGGCAACGGCAACGCGTTCGCAACCGGCGCGCAATTGAAGCGGGGCAACTTTCGCCTGTTCCGCGAACGCCGATGATAGTTGCTTCGCGTTCGTGATCAAAAGCGCGGTATCGTCAAGCGCGCTATCCGTTTTCGGCGAAACTACGGGCGGCGCATCCGGGCAAATCGGCGCGTATCCGCGATGGGCTTGAACGCGGCAGCGCGTAGAACAGTATTTCGCCGTGCTTCGCTGCGCATGGAACGGATGCCCGCACATCTCGCATCGCTTAATCATGCGAAGCCCCCGATGCGTAATCGTCTACATGCCGCTCGGCTTGCGTGATCTGCTTGCCCTTGTACATGCCCGCTCCGGCTTCGTCTATCGCCGAGAATGGGATTTCGGGAACGGTTAGGCGTTTGCGCCAACGCTTGTCGATGAAGTAGATATACCGAAGCTGGAATCCCGGAACCTTCGGATAGTTGCGGAACTCCTTTTCGCGCCCTTGGTTGTAAGCCGTAATCGAATGCAAGACCCCCCCCTGTGGGTCGTATCGCAACGTATTGTTCGGCTTTATCTGTGTAAGGATGAAGTTGCTTGCGCGGTAAATCGTCCCGTCCCCGCATTGGCATCCATCCGCGAACGATAGAATCCACTTCACATGCGGGGCGTTGCGCTTGATTAGCTTCATCGCAATCGATATCGCCCGCGATTCGCTGTTGCGCGGAAGGTAATCATCGAACGCCATGCGGTTGAGTTCAAGCATCCCGTTCCAAGGCGTACCCTCTACCAACCCCAATACCTTGCACTTGTCCGTCGGCGCGCCGAAGGACATAACGCCATGAAGCGCGCCATCTAGGAACACGCCAAGATGAAGCGTTGAATTGTTTACTACCTTGCCGGAATAATGAACGCGCTTCACGAACGGGTTTGCAAGGCTTGAAGGTATTACCTTCACTTCGATTTCTAGCGCTCTGCCCATTGTTCGCACACCTCGCATATAAGGTTCCCGTACTTGTTCCCGCCCTTTCGCGCCGGTTCCCCTACGGCTTCGCATGCGGCGATGATGATTTCGTATTGCTCTTTGGTAAGCTTCAGCGTGATCTGCTTATCCTTCGGTTCCTCGTTATCGTCCAAATCGAAGGTTGTTCCGAATTCATCCGGGGAGAAGTTGAAGCCCTCGAACCCGAAGGCTTCCCAATCGCAGCCGCTAAGGGCTGCCATATCTTCCATGAGGATTTCGTAATCGAAATCGGTTTCGCGCTGCGTCTGGTTGTGTATATGGCAATACGCGCGCCGCTGTTCGTCCGTTAGATGGTTCAAGATGTTACAGGGGACGGCTTCCAAGCCAAGCTTCTTCGCGGCTTCGACCGCGCCATGCCCCGCAACGATCTCATATTCGCCGCTTTCGTTCTCCCAAACATCCACCGGGTCGTTGAACCCGTATTCCTCAATCGATTTCGCGATATGCGCGATTTGCTTTTCCGTATGAACCTTCGCGTTGTTCGCGTAAGGTTTCAAATCGCAAACGGGGATGTAGACCGTTTCAAGCTTGATATCTTCCACGCTAACTCCTTCGCATTGATGCCGTTTGAAGGATTTTACGGTTAGCGTTACAACTTCAAAATCATTAGCGTTACCGAAACCCCCAATTTCGCGCGTAGGTGCGGAAGGGGGGGCGCGTTGGGTATGCGATAGGGGAAGCGTATGATTTGCTCCCCCTACCCCTAGCGAAGCGATGATGAAACGCCCGCTTGATTACGCTTTATGCGGTATCGCGATTCGTTCTTTTCCTCTTTTCCTTTTGCCTATGCCCGCATGGGCTCGCGGGCATGATTTGAATTCGGAAAACAGATGCAAAAACAAGCCATTGAGCATACAGAAACAAGCCAATGAACTTCATATCAATATGAAACGGTCGTCGCGAAGCTTCGTTCGATGGTTGCATCGCTTGAACCTTCGGGGATGGTTGCGCTTGCATGCAACGCATGAACGGGCGACGCGAAGGCTAGGGCTGTAGATGCCTAGCATCCATCGAAGCGTTGAAGGATAGCAGCTACGGCATAACCGCTTCATGCTATTCGCCTAGCCTTACGGGGTGTATCGGCTTGCAATAATCCTTATCTGGATGGTAGAACAACCCGGCTTCGCTTCGCTTCGTACAGTTCTCACGTATGCATTCATCGCAATCGAATTCGTATGCCGGTACGCAATCGCCGCATTGGTACGATGCGCAAGGGAATAGTTCATCGATGCTGCATCCGCATTCAACATCGTTGTACAGCCCTTGATACCCGCGCTTGCGCATCCATCGCTTTACGATTTCCTTTACGTTGATAGACATTCTTGAACCCCTTTCATCGTTGCGGGATGCGCCAATCGCGCCCCGTAAGTTCGTACTTCGTTGTCATTCCGAACAGCCGCGATACTATTGCGCGGGCGGCGGATTCATCGCCGCATTGCGCAAGCCGCGCGGTAAGTTCCTTCTTCGGGAAGTTGCTCGTTACGATTAGCGGGCGTTGGTTCTTATCCCGTTCATCAACGATGCGGTACAGCATCGATACAACCGGTTTGCTATCGCATTCCTTCCCTACGTCATCGAGAACCAGAAGCCAAGGGCGCGATAGCTTTGCGAATAGCTGTTCTTCCGTTTCCGTTCGGTACGATGTTGAGAACAACGCGCCTTTGAGTTCTACCATCGAAGCGGCGTATACCTTCCTTCCGGCATCGAGCATCCGGGTTGCGATAGCCATTGCAAGTTCCGTTTTGCCCCGCCCGTTCTCTCCTTGGATGTACAGCCCGCCGCCGTTGCGCACGATCTCGAAAGCATCCGGGTATCGAAGCGGCGCATCGTAGAACTTGGGCGGGATGTTCGCATGCTTCATCGCCGATAGCCGTTCTTCCTTGCGCTTGCGTTCCTCCGCTTCGGCTTCCGCCCGTTCCCGTTCTTCGCGAACCGCAACAGCCGTTGGGCAATCGCATTCGGAATAAACGCGGTGGCTGAAATCACCGAAGCGGTAATCCTTGAAGCCAAGCGGCTTGCCGCAATACTCGCAATGCCCTATGCCATCGCGAACGTTAATCGCTGTATTCATCGAATCGCCCAGCATCGGCATCGTTGCCACCATCCTTTCGCTTTGCTTCGTCCATGTATTCCTTGAAATGCCTACGGGCGAACAGGGTTTCCGGGCGAATCCATCTCGCCAACTCCGGTTTATCCTTCCATTGCGATTGCTTCAAGCGAATCATCGCTTGGACTTCCGTGATCGTGTAGGCTTCCGCGAAATCATCTAGGCATTCCTCGATATCGCGGGGTATGTTGCCAACGGGCTTGCCGGTAACGTCTTGGAACGCCGCATAGCATCGAAGTGCGAACGATGGTTGCGCCTGTTGCGATTCATCGAACGCATCCCCCTTATTCCTTTCCTTTCCTTTTCCATTTCCTTTTCCCTTTCCTTTTCCCTTCCTTTTCCTTTCCTTTCCTTTCCAGCAGTGAGTATTCACTGAATGTTCACTGAATGATGTTGTTTCCCCTGTTCCGCCCCTGTTTTCTTCCGATTCATTGCTTTGTTCGTGATTACTCACTGAATCATCATTGATTGGTGTATGAACAGGGGGCGCGGGAAGGTCGGAAGGGCTGGGGCGATTGATGCGTTGATGTTCGGCGAATCCGGTAATGCATAGGTAATCGGAGCCATCTACGCTATAGACCTGTACGAGCATCTTCTCGCAAAGTTCCATGATTGCCGATTCGCAATCCGCGCGCGTGATCTCCTCGCGCATCGGGAATACTTGCGCCTTAATCTTCGCCGGGCTGTACTTCATCCGCCCTTCATCGTCTGCGAAGCAAGGCAATCGCGCGAACAATAGCGCGGCAAGAATCGATACGGATTCAAGCGTTTCGCTCAATGAAGATTCCGGTTTGATTGTTCTGATTCTAGCCATCTTGAAGCCCTTTCCCTTTCCTGTTTTCTTGGATTACTTTTCCAAGAATGAATCCGTGAAGCGTACGCAGGTTTCGCCCGTTCGGGGGCATTTCGGAATGTATTGCGCCGTAATCTCGTTACATGGGCGTTTCATTATGTTCTCGGTGGTCGAAGCGAACCGTTTTGCCGTTGCCGCATCGCTTCCTGGAAGCACATGCCCGTACAGTTGAAGCGTCGTTGAAACGTCCTTATGGTCTAGCCTTTCTTGAACGCGCCTTATCGGTTCGCCTTGTTCAAGTAGGTATGTTGCATGCGTATGGCGAAGCGTATGAAGATGCACCCATGCTTCCAAGCCAAGCTTCAAAACGATGCCCTTCATTAGTTCCGTGATCTGCGCGGGCGTGAATATGCTTCCGTCCGCATGCGCGAACATGGGCGTTGAATCGTTCGTTAGTATCCCGCGCTCGGCAAGCACCATCGCCTGTATCTCGTCATGCGCTACAAGGTAGGCATCCGTAACTTCATCTATCGTTACGGTATGGGCGCGCTTACCCTTCGGCTTCTCCTTCTCGATAAGCCTATCGGCATGCTTATCCTTGATTTGAACGATCACGCGCTTGCATAGAAGGGCAGGCGTTTCTTCGGTTTCGCCCGTTTTCGGATTCACTTCCAAGCCCTTGACCTTATGGCGGCGTTGAAGCCCCGAAATCTCCCCGCGGCGGAATCCCGTATGCACATCAACCCAAAGAATCGTTGCGAAGGCGTGTTCCTCGTATTCTTCTTCGCATGTAACGGGGCGCGTTAGAACGGCTTTCAGGTATCCAAGCAGCTTCGCGAAATCCGTTTGCGTAAGCGGGCGCGCTTCCGGGGAATCCCCATCGGCTACCTTCGTTTCCGCCATAGGGTTTGAAGGCGTTATGCCATCGTCCTTCAACGTACGGAAGCAACCGCAAAGGAAGGCATGAATCTTTTTCACCGTCTTTTGCGAAAGCCCAGCGCCGCCGTCCTTCTTCGGCTTGCGAAGGTCGCGGAAAAACATGCTGAACAGCTTCGCATCCGCCTTCTCGTATGGAACGCTTCCGATGCGCGGCACGACGTGGCATTTCGTATAGCTTCGGTATCCCGCCAAGGTAGATGCTTCAAGCGATTCATCCAATGCCGCGCCGTCAAGATAGAACTCAACAGCCGTTTGAATCGTCATTAGATGAACGTTGCCCTTCGTTACGGCGGCTTTCGCATCAACGCGCTCCTTCGCTTCCTCTATCTCCGCCGGGCTCGAATCCGCCGGTATGGTTTCGGAAACGTAGAACGGCTTATGCGTTCGCGGGTTGATTCCCGCATACGCACGGATTACAGGATTTCCCGTTCGCTTGTCGATGGTTACGCTTGCCATCAATCAATGCTTTCGTAATCGCGAACGTGCTTATAGCCATGCTTGCGCATCCAAGCGGCGTACTGCATGCCGAATTCCGCAATGTTTCCGGCAACGAATCGCGCGGTATAGCCAATCGCGCCAAGGCAACGCCCGATCTCGCGCGCCTGTTCGCATGTGATTTCTTGGTCAAGAACCATGATCACGGCATGCGGCTCGTCTACGAACTTCGCGCATTGCGCGCCGCTACCTTGGCTTGTAATCGATGACATTTGCTAGCACCCGCCCTTCTTCAACTTCGGGGGGGGGGTTGTATCCTTCAAAGCAAAGCGGGCATGCTTCGCCTTCGTGGTCTGCGCTATCAACGAACCATCTATCGCATTGCGGGCATTGGAGCAACGCAAGTTGTTCTTCCGGTTTAATCATCGGAATCACAACCTAGAAGCTTGATGATTCCTCTGATCTCTTTGCTGGTTTCCTTGTTCCTATTAAGCATCCATTTCAATTCCCTGATTAGGGTTGAAAGGTTCAACGCGCGGAACGCTTCAAATTCCTTTATCGCGTCCTCTATTCCGCCTGCGCCGCCCCATATATTCAATCGATTTCTAAGTTCCCTATGCGCTTCAAGGTCTCGTTCAAGTCTTTCGATTCGTGCTTTGTAGTCATACACACCGGCATCTTTAAGCCCGGATTCGTAGCCTTCTTTATGCGCTGCGTCTAGCTGCGTATCCGAAGGCATCGTTTTCCACATAGCGCGGAACAGCGATGCGATGAACGCCTTATCAACCGTTTTGATTAGTTCGTCATGAAGCGATAGCGGCTTCCGGCGGCATCGCATGGATAGTTCTCCGCCTTCTGATTGCTCTACGTAATACAGCCCCCAATGTTTAGGGATTAGCGATTCATCGACTATTGAAGAAGGGGCGGCAAGGCTGTAGTAATCAAGATGCTCGTAGAACAAACAATGCTTGCTTGAATCTTCAAGTTCTTTGCGAAGGTCTGCCTTCGATATCTTTACTTCGATTCCCTCGATTGCATAGCCGTTCGATTTGAAGCAATCAACCACAACCATATCCAACCGGCGGCGGGCAATGCCGGTTTGTTCCTGCACTTCTTCCGCATACGCATATCGCCTATGGTCATCAAATCTTTCGCGTAAAAGAATGCGAACATCCGAAGCGGTTATCTTCTTTGTTTCCACGATCACACCCCCTCGAATGCGTAATCCGAATCGGTGTTCTTCATACGGCGGGAACGTACGGCTTCGATTCCCTTATGCCTACCTTCGTAGAACGCAAAATACGAATCGAAGCCGTTGCCGGTCTCCATATCAACATTCGCTTCCTTGGCTTCGCTTAGATTGAACTGTTCCGCGTAGGAATCGTTTACCTTCTTCGGCGTTACAACGGCAAGCGCAACGGTTTGCTTTTCAAGTTCGCATTTCACGCCGTCAACGAAGCCCAGAACGTAGGCGTTATAGGCTCCCTTTTCCTTGCCTTTCGCGTACCGGCGGGCAACCTTGTTCCCGTATTTGTAAAGGCTGTTGAAGGTTAGCGATGCGGCAATGGCATCCATACGGTATCCGTAGAAAACCATCATGTATTGAAGTTTGCCGTTCTTAGGGCTTCGCTTCGCCCGTTGATGGTATTTGCATCTAAACGCCGGGGCGATAACATCCGCAAGATACCAACGCCATTTGCGCGGGGTTGGCTTGCAGTAGACCTCTTCCATCGGGTCGAATTCTTCCTCATGGATTTCCCATTGCTCGATATCGTATTGAACGATAAGGCGTTGCGCCGCCAATGCCGCCGCCGTTGCTTCGTTATTGCTTGCCCCGCGTTCCTCGGTAACAGCCAACAGCTTTTTGATTTTCTCGATGATGTGTTCGCGGCTCATAATCAATCACGCTCGATAAACTCTCTGCCGCATTGCGGGCAGAACTTCGCGCGAACATAAATCATTGCGCCATCGGCATTGATCTCGATAGCGGGATTGGCTTCATCTTCCCCAACCACGCGCGCTTCCATTAGGAATAGTTCCGAATCGGATGAAAAGGTATCCAAAGGAAGCGGGGCGTTGTTTCCATTACAGTAGATGCACGACATGCTATTCACCTGCCTTTGCGGTTGAATAGCGGATTGAGCGCTTTGCCGTTAGCGTGAAATCAAGTTCGCATTCCGGGCATATAGCCGTTACTGTTTGCTCCGCGTTCCTTTCCGGGCATACCCAGAAATCCAAAACGGCGGCTTCGGCTTCCTCGGTCGTTAGTTCGTACCCGCAATTCGGGCATACGACCAAATCGGTATCGTTGTGATCTATGTATCCTTCCGGCGCATGCGCGCCGAAGGGCTTAGCAATTCCTTTTGCCATGATGTTTGCTCCCTTTTGTATCTGTTGCAACGTATCCATCGCAGCGGCTTCCATGCCGCTTGATAGCCGGTTCAAGTTCCGGGTATTCGCTAACTATGATTCGCCCGAATGCGGCGGATAGCGGGTTCGCTACGCCTATGCGAAGTTCGTTGCGCACCATCCCTAGCAGGTAGCGCACCGATACGTAGCCGGTTTTGGCAAGCCTAAAGGCGTTTGAAACCATGAATTCGTATGCATCCGGGTTCTTGGAAATCCATTCGTATGCCGCCATCGCTTCCGCTTCGCCCTTCTCGTCAAGCCCCGGCAAGCGAAGTTGCGGGCTTTCGGGCTTCGGCTTGAACTTCAAATCGTTTCGCATCAGTAGCCCCCCATCCCGGCAAGGAAGAACGCCGACATAAGGAAAGCGAACCCGCATACGCATTCAACGAAAGCCCGGCGGCGTTCGCGCTTGCGCTGTTCCAAAGCGAAGGAACGCGATATACTTTTATGCGGAACACCCGCCGCAAAGCGGATGTTTGTGATCTGTTGGGCGCGGCTAGTTGGCAGACCGGGCGCGCCCGCATGCTTGTTCTTCATGCATCGCTCCTAACAGCTTCCGAACCCCGTGATACAGCGCATACCCTGTTACTTCCGTAGGGCAGCGTCGGCGCGGTTGTGGCATCGATGGCATAGCGGTAGAAGGTTGCGTACACCGTTCCCGCCGCCCTGCGATAGCGGCTTGATGTGATGAATCCCGCCGCATAGCATCTTCCAACGCCCATCCTTTCGTTCTGCGATTTGCTTTCCGCATTGCGCGCACCTTCCTTTCGTAGCTTGCAAAACCTTTTGGCGGTTAATCCTGTACTTCGGGTCGTTGTATCCCGTTCGGCTTGGATGCCTTTGCGCTTGCTTGCGCTGATCGCGCTGCTTCTTCTTCGTGCGCTTCGGGCATACCTCGTTCGGCTGATGAACGCGCATACAGCGGTCGCACCAATAGCTAATCCTTGGCATGCTTTCCCTTCTTCCCCTTGCTCTTCCGTTCCGCGTCGTATGCGCGCTGCCTTGCGGCTTCTTTGGCGCGCTTCGCCTTCGCTTCCGATTCGCGTTGGTTGAACTTCCGTTCTTCCTCGCGGTAGTAACAGGCATTGCAGATTCCGAAGCGCGCCCCGAACGAACCCTTTACGATTCGATTCTCGAAGCATTCCGGGCAAATATCGCCAAGCCGCCCCGGTTCCTTCATCGATAGCCCCATGCGCTCGGCTTGGCGGCGTATAGCCTTCTCGCTTCGCCAAGGCATCATCGAATGAATCCAAAGAACCCCGCGCGGCATGTGGTCAGCAAGGAACGCTTTTTCGTCCGCGTTCCAATGCGAATTCGCCGCGCGTTGGCGCAAATGGGGCATTTGCCCCATTTCATTTACCCCACTTCGCAAAATCTCCATAATTGCTACCGCTTACCGTTGAGAACCGACCACGTAATCGGCGCGGCAAATAAGTTGTTCAAGCGAAAGATTGAGAACGTCCGCGATTGATACGGCGATAGGCAACGGGATATCCGATTCGCCTTCTTCGTATTTCTGTATCTGATCGCGGGAACGCCCTACAGCCTTCCCAAGTTCCTTGCGGCTCAATCCCTCGTTGGTTCGCGCAACCTCGATGCGCTTCCCTACGGTTTTGTTGCTGTATGTCATCACCAACCGCCTTTCACTGTTGCTTCTTCGATATAGGCTTCGGATTCGTTGCGGATTGCGGCGTTGCTTTTGCATCGCGGGCGCTTTAGCTTTCCGGCGGCGCGGGCTTTTCTGAATGCGCTATGAACGGAACTTCCAACGGCTAAGGCGTGGTATCCGAAGGCATGGGCGAACGTGTTAAGGCTTGCCGTGTACACGCCCCGCGCGAATCCGTAATCGAATACAAGCATCGTTCGATACGAAGTTCTTCCGCTTACGGATTCAAGTCGTTCCTTCGCGCATTCAACATCGTTCAGCATTTCAACCAAACGATTGAAAGCCGCTTCCTCGTCCATCTTCGGTTTCGTGCGCGCGATATCCATAAGCCGCATCGCTAATCCTGTTCACGATCTGCGCGCTTTTCTGCATCGCGAATGTAGCGCGGCTGCTTGCGCCTACCCTTCGGGAACGCGCAGGGCTTCATATGGCGGCGGTAGTTCTTGCGGTCTGCCTTGTCGGGAACCTTCCCAAAACCAAACGGATTCATGCTTTGCCTTTCTTCTTCGTTCCTGAAAGCTGTTCGGCTTTCGGGTAGCTTGTAACGCCGGTCGTATCCTTCGTTACATGGATAGGAATGATGAAAACTTCACTAAACGCGACTGGAAGCTATTGATTGCGGGATTTGTAATCGGTTTGCTTGTTGCGCTGTTTTCGTATTTCCTTGCGCATGTTGATGATGGTTCGGCGGGTTCGGATGGAATCAAAGTTTGCTGTAATTGCGAAGAACAACGCCGCGACTGCGATTCCGCTATACGGTTCAACGTAGCGCCCCGTGATTTGCCCGATACCTATACAAATCAGATAGCAGACCAACGCGAACGCGAAGGTAATTCCGAGGCATAGCAAACGATCTCGCATCCTTGCTCCCTTCCAAGGTTTCAACAATCAATCCCCTTGATGTTGATATCTACGCTTTCGCTGTAGATTTCTTATTCGACTATATACGGTAATCCCGTAGATTGCAAGATGATTTGCTTCATTTGTTGTAAAACTTCCGTTTATTCTGTAGAATCAGGTTATTAGACGGAGGGAAACGAACTATGAAAACGAAGCTAAAGCAACTCCGCAAAGCCGCCGGGTATCGAACGCAGGAAGATTTTGCAAATGCGTACGGCGTTCCATATCGGCGATATGCAGCATGGGAACGCGGGGAAGTTGAACTAACCTTGCAAACCGCGTTTGAACTATCAGAGTTCTTAGGGTTTACGTTGGATGAATTGGTAGGACGAACGCCGCCGCCCGCCAATTACACCGACCCGAACCAACTGGCGTTGAACGCCTGTTACGAGAACATGAACGATGAAGGAAAGCGAACCTTGATGAAGGTTGCACGATCACTTGAATATGATGTTGAGAACAGGGCGGTAAAAAATAGGGCGGAATCTTCGGTTGATTCCCAGCAGTTGGCAGGATAGATATTTGTTCTAAGGAGCGAACATGATGAAACGAATTGCAACCATAGGTATAGCGGTATGTATGTGCATTTCGTTATGCGCTTGCTCCCAACCTTCAACACAATCTAGCGAACCTTCAAGTTCATCAAGTAAAGAATCCTCTGTATCTAAAGATGAATTAAAAAGCTATCTTGCCGAAGCGGATGAAATAGTTACCGGCGCGAATGCGGCAATGAACGATGCACTTGCAAGTTTGAAAGATGGCGATTCGCAAGGTTGCGTTGCTGCCAACGACAAGATGACCGAATTGAATAGCAATCTTGAAAGCATGAATGTTCCTCAAACATGCGAAGAGAGCTACGGGCAACTAAAGGTATATACGCTCAATGCGATGGCGGCTACCGCCGCATATACATCCGCATCGTTCAAAACGGATTTGAGCGAACGCACAAAGATGATGGATGAAGGCAACGCCGCCGTTAATGACGCAACGCAAGCGCTTAATGAATACAACGCTTCGCTTAGGGAAATACCGCTACCGGAATAGGTGATTGCGATGAATGACGCAGAACGCAGAACATTACAAATGCAATACATAGATGAATACGATAGAAGCATCGCGGAGATAGATGCGTTTGAAGATGACCCGAACAATCTTGATCTCGGCGGGCAAAGCGATTCGCCTTCATTCGTAAAGCTTGCAACAGCCGCCACCGTTGGCGTAGCTTTAGGAATCGAGATTACGAAATGAGCGGCGAAGAACCTACATCCGATTGTTTCAATTGGTCTGATGTTGGGCTTATTTGCCTAGATACGATTGAAATTACCTTATCCGATGGAAGCAAGGCGGAAGTCCCCATTGATTCGGAGATTGCCAAGGATTACTTAAACAGACAATAGAACGCCCCGCGCGTTATGGGCTGCAACCCCGCGCAGGGCTTCACGTTTACCCCGAAAGGCGGTTTTCATTCTAGCATGCCGAATGCCAAAGTTCCAAAGCGAAAGCGATTGCGCGGGTATGTGTACGCCCGCTTTTCAAGCGACAACCAACGCGATATATCGAATGCCGACCAATTCGCGGAAGCGGATGCATGGGCGGCGGCGAACGATGTTGATATCGTAGGCTACTATCAGGATTTCGCGCTAACAGGGCGCAACGACAAACGCCCGGATTTCCAACGCATGATGCGCGAGATCGACGGATGCGATATCGTTATCATCTGGAAAACCGACCGGCTGCATCGCAACATCTTCAACGCCTTCCATTACTTAGGCAAGCTATTGGATGCCGGTAAGGATTTCGTATCGCTAAAACAGCCGGAACTAAACAACGATAGCCCTACGCGCATGCTGTTGTTCGCAATCTACGCATGGAAGGACGAGCGCTATTCCGCTGATTTGTCTACCGATGTAAAGCGCGGCATGCGCGGCAATGCCAAGCGCGGGCAATACCTTGGCTATAAGAAGTATGGCTTTAGCCATGAGGGAAGCACGATCACGCTTAACCATACGGAAGCCGAGGTTGTACTTGAAGCCTTCATACGGCGAAGCAACGACGCATCAATCGTTTCGATTCGCCGTTGGATGAAATCCATCGGCGTTCGCACGACGCGCGGCAACGAACCTTCTGATCACTTCGTTACCGCCATGCTTCAAGATGAATGGTATATGGGCGTGTACATCTGGGATGATATCCGCATCGATGGCGGCGTTCCCGCCATCGTATCCAAGGAACTGTTCATGGAAGTTCAAGAAACGTTCAAGCGCAAGACGCGCGAGAAGAAAGACCCGGAACTATTCCTATCCGGCAAGTTGGTTTGCGCGGATTGCGGCGAATACATGCATGGGGAACGCGCGAAGGGCGGCAAATATCTGTACTACTGTTGTCGCGGCAAGCGCAAGGCATGCCGGGGGAACATCAATGCGCAGGAATTGAACGATGTTGTAATCAAAGCTATCCGCAACATGTTCAGCGATTACGAAACATGCGCGCGTTTGGTTGAGCAATGGCAAGAATGGAACGAGAAGCTTAACGACCGAACAGATATTCAAGCGTTGGAGAAACAGCTATCGGGAATCCGAACGAAGCGCAAGAACCTTATTGATGCCATCGCAAACGGCTTGCCAATGGAAGATGCCGCCGAGCCCTTGGAAGAACTTACCAAACAGGAAACGGGAACGCTTGACCGGATAGCGGAAGCGGAAAGCCGCCTTGTTACGATTGACAACGAAACCTTGTTTGAATTGCTGAACTACATCCGGGAAGGCAACCTTGCCGATGAAGATGTTCTTGATGCGTTCGCATGCGAGGTTTACGTATACGCCGATAAGGTTGTGATCGTGAGCAACATAACGGATTCGTGCAGCAATTACCTTGAAGTTGAAGCCGCCCTAGAACAACTCGAACCCGCCAATGATGACGGGTTCGAGAATCTTCCTATGGTGGAGCATAGGGGGATCGAACCCCTGACCTCATGGCTGCCAGCCATGCGCTCTCCCAGCTGAGCTAATGCCCCGAAAAAAGTGCTGGAACACTATAGCACAAAGACCCGGTGCTGCGTCCACAGGTTTTCGAAAACAGCAGGATCGCTTTTTTGAGCCGAACGAAAGCCACTCGTATTAGACTAGAGCCAATAAACGCTAAGCGCTCAGCAACTCAGAGGCCAAAGGAGCACCTATGCTGTTCAAAGAGATAGCCATCCTTGACGAGAACCTTGACTACCAGCCTGGGAAGTGGGTGGGCATAGAGGGGGACCGCATTGCCTACCTAGGAGATGAGGCCCCTGCTGACCAGGCTCGCTTCGGACGCGTCTATGAGGGCGCGGGCAAGCTGCTGGTGCCGGGCCTCTACAATGCGCACGCTCACGCACCTATGACGATGCTTCGCGGATTCGCGGAGAATCTGCCTCTCCAGCGGTGGCTTGAAGAGAGATGTTGGCCGTTCGAAGATAAGATGACCCCTGAGGATGGTTACTGGGCCACCCTTCTGGCTTGTGCTGAGATGGCCCGCTATGGCGTGATTGGCTTCTCCGATATGTATTACGCTGCCCCCGAACGTGCTCGGGCGGTGACCGAGGCCGGCTTGAAGGCGAACCTCTGCGAGGGCTTGTTGGCCTTCGAGCCCAAACCCTTTGCCGAGTATCCCCAATGCGCTCAGAATGAGGAGTTGGTGCGCACTCTGCACGGTTCGGCAGAGGGGCGCATCCTCATAGACTATTGCATCCACGCCGAATACACTTCTAATCCCCAGGTTTGCCAGGATGTCGCTCAGGTGGTGGCAGAGAAGGGTCTGCGCTTGCATCTGCATCTCTCTGAGACGGAGAAAGAGGTGGCAGAGTGCCGGGAACGCCACGGGGGCATGTCTCCTGTGGAGTACTTCGCCCAGCTGGGAGCCTTCGACGTTCCCTGTACTGCAGCTCACTGCGTTTGGGTGGATGATGCGGATATGACCATCCTCAAGGACAAGGGCGTCTTCGTGGCGAATAACCCGGTATCCAACATGAAGCTGGGAAGCGGCTTCGCTCCCATCCCGGAAATGCTCTCCCGGGGCATCAACGTCTGTGTGGGCTCGGATGGCATGGCGTCCAACAACAACCACAACCTCTATGCTGACCTTTATGTGATGGGACTCATCTACAAGGGTAAGAGCCTTGATCCGTCAGTGGTCAGCCCGAAGGATGTGCTGCGGGCTGCTTCGCGAACGGGCGCACTCTCCCAGGGCCGCCAAGATTGCGGTTTGGTGAAGGAGGGCTTCAAGGCCGACCTTGCTGTCATGGACGTAACAGGTCCTCAGTGGTGTCCTATGACCCAGCCCGTCTATAACGTCGTCTTCGCGGGGGACGGGAATGACGTGGTCCTTACCCTCTGTGACGGCCAAGTCGTCTACGAAGCAGGGGAATGGCCTGGTCTTGACCTAGAGAAGGTGAAGGCAGAAGTCGCGGCTCGCACCAAGCGGATCATCTCAGAGCTCTAGGCGGTTCGCCTTCTCCTCGTCGGATGCCTGGATGGCGGCTAAGACGCAGAGGAAGAAATCCGTCTTGCGAGTACACCCTACCTTACGGAAGGCGCAGGAAGCGTGTTCGCGGATGGTGCGTTCGTCCACACGTAGCCGCTTCGCTATCTGCCGATAGGTCTCTTGGCAGAGGATCCCTCGGGAGACCTGTATCTGACGATGGGTCATCCCGAGGTCCTGCAACCCCTGTTCCATCTTCTGAAGGCATTGGTCCCAATGGAAGACGGCGGTCTCTTCTGCTTTCGGAGGAGCGCTTGGGGGATGGCTTTCCTTGAGGTGCTGTCGCCCCAGCTCCTTGCGCGTGGCCGCCCCTTCGGCCTGTACGCTGACCTGAACGAAGAAGACACCCGCCTCCATGGTCAACAGCGCGCAGAGCACGAGGCCGAAAGCTATCCAGAGCACCTCTCCTCGCTTGATGCCTCTTAGGGCTACGGGGATGGTTCCGATCCGAGAGTTCTTCATGGTGCATCCCTCCTCCTGTGTCGAAACGCGCTCATTTCCTGTAGAATCGAGAGCTATAGTCACAGCAGTTCTTGGCGCTGTGGCATCCCCTTATTCGTGCGCTGGCTTCCTGCCTTCGCGAAGGCTTCAGGCAAGAGGAAGCGCAAGATGCGAAAGACGGTGGTTGAACATGGCAGCACCTGCAACTGAGCACGTACGGAACATCGTTCTCGTTGGCCAAGATGGCGCCGGGAAGACGTCGCTGGCAGAGGCGATGCTCTACGTTTCCGGTAAGACCCCGCGCATGGGCACGACCCACGACGGGAAATCCTACCTGGATTATGACCCTGAAGAGATAAAGCGCAAGTTCACCATCAACACATCTGTCGCCCCCATTCCCTATAAGGACTTCAAGATCAACGTGCTTGATACCTCTGGGCATCCTGATTTCATCGGTGACACGCTTGCATCCATGCAGGCCTCTGAGATGGCCCTGTTCGTCGTGGACGCCGTTGCTGGTCCACAGGTCATGACCACGCGCCTGTGGCGTGAAGCCGAGAAGATGGATCTCTCCCGTGCAGTGTACATCAACCACATCGATCGTGAGAACGCGAATTTCGACACAGCCATGGCCACCCTTCATGCGCGCTTCGGCACGCGCTTAGGTGCGGTCACCATCCCCATGGGCGTTGACAAGGATTTCCAGGGTGTTATCGATGTCATTCGCATGAAGGCTCGCTACCACAGCGCTCAGGGTACGGACGAAGTGGTCGAGGATATCCCCGAAGAGTACAAAGAAACGGCTCTGGCTGCCCGGGATAAGCTTTGCGACCTGGTGGCTGAGGCCGACGATGATCTCATGATGAAGTACTTGGACGGCGAAGAGCAGCTCACCCAGGAGGAATTGGAATCCCTGCTTGACAAAGCCATCGCCCAAGAGCTCATCATCCCCGTATTCGTAGGGTCTACCATCATCATGCAGGGCGTGCAGAACCTCATGGAAGACATCGCCACCTACTTCCCGCACCCCCGCAGCCACGGCGGCTTCAAGCAGATGTCTGATGGCGTCACCATCCCCATTGATGAGACGAAGCGTCCCTCTGCTTTCGTCTTCAAGACCATTTCCGACCCCTTCGTCGGTCGTCTGAGCTTCCTTAAGGTGCTCTCCGGCTATCTTGAGCCGGGTATTGAGCTCATAAACGCGCGTACCGGCAAGAAGGAGCGTCTGGGCAAGATCCAGGTCATGATGGGCAAGGAGCCCATGGATGTGAAGAGTGCGAAGGCGGGCGATATCGTGGTGGTGCCCAAGCTGGCAGACACCCGCAACGGAGACACGCTCTCGGTAGAAGGAGATATCGCCATCCAGCCGTTGGATCTGCCTGAGCCGCTCTACCCAGTGGCCATCGAAGCGGTGAACAAGAACGAAGAAGACAAGCTGGGTACGTTCCTCTCGCGGGCCGCTGAGGCTGATCCCACCATCACCATCACCCGGGATGAGCAGACCCATCAGACCATCCTCCATGCCATGGGAGAGACTCAGGTTGATATGCTCATGTCCCGCCTGAAGGAACAAACGGGGGTAGACGCCAAGCTCGTGCCTGTGCGCATCCCCTATCGTGAGACCATCCGTAAGCCCGCTGAGGCTCAAGGCCGTCACAAGAAGCAGACCGGCGGTGCAGGCCAGTTTGGTGATTGCTGGCTGCGTCTCACCCCGAACCCCGGCGCTGGTTATGAATTCGTGGATGAGATCAAGGGCGGCGTCATTCCCAATGGCCTGATCCCCGCCGTGGACAAGGGCGTACAGGAGGCCATGGCCGAGGGCTTCTTGGCAGGGTATCCCATGGTGGATATCAAATGCGCCGTATTCGACGGCTCCTATCATTCGGTCGACTCCAACGAGATGGCATTCAAGACAGCAGCACGCATCGGCTTTCGCGCCGCAGCAGAGAAGGCGAATCCGGTGGTGCTCGAGCCCATGGCCACCATGAACATCACGGTAGGCGAAGAGTACGCCGGTGCCGTCATGGGTGATATCTCCACGCGTCGCGGCCGCATCATCGGTACTGATGCTGGCGAGGCAGGGGATACCGTCATCATGGTGCGCGTGCCCTACGCTGAGGTCATCGAATACACGAAGGACCTGCGCTCCCTCACGCGTGGTTCGGGTTCCTATACCGTTCAGATAGAGGGTTACGAAGAAGCTCCTCACGATGTGACCAAGAAGCTCGTTGAGGAATACGAGGCGGCCCGCGCCCAGGGTAACTAGGTAACGCTGCCCACCATGCTCATCAGCGCCCGCTCTTCCCGCGGGCGCTTCTCGTTTTCGGGCGAAGGCCACATCTTCGCTTTTACTCTGTCCTAGGAGGAAGAGATGATCAACCGGTTCTGTAAGATGCCCCTCTGGGAATGCACCAAAACCTTGGCCGATGTGGCCCAAGGACGCACGAGCGCTGATGTGGTCATAACGGGCGCGAAGCTGGTCAATGTCTGCACGGCTGAGATACAGGAGAACATGGACGTGGCCATCTCCTGTGGGCGTATAGCCTATGTGGGTCAGGCTGACCATTGCATCGGAGATGAGACGCTGGTCATCGAAGCGAACGGCCAGTACATCGCTCCCGGTTTCCTGGACGGGCACATCCATGTGGAATCTTCCATGATGGGTGCGGGAGAATACGCCCGGGCTGTCATCCCTCACGGTACGGTGGGCATCTACTGGGATCCCCATGAGATCTGCAACGTGCTGGGATTGGAGGGCGTGAAGGTCATGATGGATGATGCGGCCCGCACGCCTCTCAAGGCCATGGTCACCACGCCTTCCTGCGTACCTGCGGTACCTGGGTTCGAGGACACCGGGTCATCCGTCGGTCCTAAGGAGATAGCGGAATCCATGACCTGGGATGGAGTGGTGGGTCTGGGTGAGATGATGAACTTCGTGGGAGTGGTGAACGGCACCGATCACGCCCATGGGGAGCTGGCGGAAACGCTGAAGGCTGATAAGGTCATCACCGGTCACTACTCCATCCCTGAGAACGATCGGGGCCTCAATGCCTACGTGGCCTCTGGTGTGCGCTGCTGCCATGAATCCACCCGGGCCGAAGACGCTCTGGCTAAGATGCGCTTGGGCCAATATGCCCAGCTTCGCTATGGGTCAGCCTGGCACGACTTGCCTGAACTGGCTCATGCCATCACGGATACGGACATAGATACGCGTTTCGCTCATCTCGTCTCCGATGACACCCATCCCCATACGCTGGTGGAGGATGGTCATCTTGACCATGTGCTGCGCGTGGCGGTGAGCTGCGGTATCCCGCCCATCCAAGCCATCCAGATGGTCACCCTCAATGTGGCCACTTGCTTCCGCATGGATAACGAGCTGGGTTCCATCACGCCAGGGAAATGCGCCGACATCGTGTTCTTGGATGGCTTGGATACACTGAACGTCACGCGCACCATCATCGATGGTGATGTGGTGGCCGAAGACGGAGCGGTGCTGTTCCCCCTTGGGTCCTATGGATACCCTGCCTGGGTCACACGCTCCATGCACTTGAAGGATGAGATCACTCCTGATTCCTTCGCGGTGCCGGTGCCTGCTGAAGCAGCGGATGAGGATACGGTCACCGTGCGCACCATTGAGATCATCCCGGGCAAGGTGGGGGCTTTCGAGACCCATGTTGACCTACCCGTGGTGAATGGCAAGCTGGAAAGCAGCCTTGCCCAAGACGTGCTCAAGACCTTCGTGTTTGAGCGTCACCATGAGACGGGCACCTACGGCGTGGGGTTCACCAAAGGCTTTGGCATCCAGCGTGGCGCCATGGCCTCTACCGTGGCCCACGATGCCCATAACCTCTTGGTGGTGGGCACCAATGACGCTGATATGGCGCTGGCGGCCAACACCCTCATCCAGTGCGGGGGAGGCATGGTGGTCGTGGCTGACGGTGAGGTGCTGGGGCTTGTGGAGCTGCCCATAGCAGGGCTCATGGATGATCTGGGGGCAGAGCAGATGAGCAAGAAGGTCCACGGACTGGAGGATGCGTGGGCCCAGATCGGCTGCGCCATGCCCTCGCCGTTCATGACCATGGCGCTCATCCCTCTGGCCTGCTTGCCGGAGCTGCGCCTCACCAATAGAGGGCTCGTGGATTGCACGAAGTTCGAATTCGTCGATCTGTTCGTCTAGGACGGTCTCATGGCAGCCCTCTCGCCGCGAGGGTTATCATGAATCATCAGCTCAACGGCCTTGGGGTGGGAGCAGTACTCTATAATCTCTCCATCTTCTGCGCTCTTTCAAGGGCGCTCTGTGCAAAGGGGGACGCGGCCAGAAAAGGGCTGGTCGCAGGTATCTAGGGGAGGAATATGAAGCCTTACAAGACAGTCATCTATAGCTTCTTCGTGGGAGGTCTGTTTGCGCTCATCGCACAAACCATCCTCTCGTTTTGGCAGGTCGTGCTCACGGGCACGCCTATGGAGTTCTTCACGGGCGGCGCAACGCTCGTGTCCATGGGCATCATCGGCTGTATCTTGGGTGGCCTAGCCATCTACCAATACGTCGAGGAGTGGGCTACGTTCGGTGCCCTCCTTCCGTTCTCTGGCTTCGCCATGGCCGTGGGCATGAAGGCGGTAGGCCCTTGGACCACGAAGAACGAATCCATGGGAAAGTGCATCTGGAACTGCGTCTGGTTCGTCGTTTGGTTCAACGTGCTGTTCATGGCGATATGCGTGGCTCTTGGTTACGTCTGCGGGATGATGGGCGTTCAGCCTGGGCAGAACCTCGGGGTTCCCAAGACCGAAGGCGGGATGTTGTTCGTCAACGCCTTTTGGGTGGGCGGCCTGCTTGCGGCTGTCTTCCAGGTGCTCTTCCTCGTATGCAAGGCCATCACGCCTAAGACCACTCCGCTCTACATTCTGATGACGGCGTGGATGGTTGGAGCTATCCTCGCCCCGTTCGGGGTCTCCGGAGCGCTGGCTAACTTCGCGGGTCAGGGCTTCTCGGTCATGATCACGGTCGGTGGCTATAACACCTATAACATCGGCATGGATCTGTTCCTGGGCGGAGAACACGCCATGGCGGGTCTCGTGCACCTGGGCTCATTCGCCCTTGCAGTGTGCGGCCTCGCGCTCACGGCTCTGTTCACCTTCTGGATCTACAATGCCGTGTTCGGTCGTAAGCCCATTCATGAGGTGCATGTGGAGAAGGCTCAGCATTCTCTGGCCGAGCTCACTGAGAAGATGCCGCCCTCTGACAACATCGAGGGCTTTGATTACGAGGTGGATCCAGCTGTCGCGAAGGAATCTACCAGCGCTTAAGCCTTAAAGCAAGGATGGGGGATGTCATGAGCAGCCGGAAGAGCAAGGGTCGCCGCGAGCAAAGGCTTCGGGAACTAGAGGTCAAGAAGCGCAGCGGTCTCATCCAAGTGATAGCTGCTGTTGTCATCATGGTGGTCTTGATCCTCATCAAGACCACCGCCACCATCCAGGGAGCCGCTTGGGCGAACACCCAGATGGCAAACATGGCCATCTTCGTAGCCGCCATCGTGGCCGCCGGTTTCGCGGGCTATGGTAGCCGTCGATGGAATCGGGCTCGAAAGGAGATCATCTCCCTCACATCTAAACGGAGATGATCCATATTATTCGAACAAACGTTCTTATTTAGTGCTATAATCCTCTTCACATCATGAAGAGCAAGCGCACCCACTCCTGATTGGCCGCAGGCAGCAAGGCGTCCAGCTCGTTGGGCTCATACCTGCCCAACCAAAACGCTTGCGAAGGCTATCAGGAAAAGGAAGGTGCGCTCATGTCGTCTCAGAACTCAACTCCCATCAGGTATTGCTTCACCCAAGTAACCGTTGATCCGGAAGATATCACCTGCGTTCATGCGGCATTCAAGAGCCTTGACGCTGAGAAGCTCTTAGGGGTGTTGCTGCAAGATCAGCTCTCTTGGAAGCTGGATCCGCGGCTTCTCACGGGTAGCGCCAAACGCCATCTGCTTTCCAAGACATCTTCTGCGCTCCAATTGATGTATAGCCTAGAGCCTGATCCGTCTCCTGCGCTCTCTCGGATCATCGTACCTGTGCAGACCTTCGAATACCTCAGTCCCGGGAACGGTCTGAGGCGTGATATCCGCTCGGTCATCCTGGACGTATCGAAGGTCACTGCTCACCCCTCTGATGCCATTGACTACGCGCTCTCCATCCCTGAGTTCCTGCAGGCGGTGAACGCCGCTGAGCATCCCGTGGCTGACTTCGAAGCCCAGGCGCTCACCCCTGTGGGGTCTCTCATCGGTACTCCGTGGCCCCAGGTCTTGGGCCATGCGCTCTGGGCACCCGCGCAGCTCACGGAATACGAACGCTATTCCCTTTGCGCTAGCATCTTCTGGGTCATGGCTTTCAATGGCCTCGCTGAGGTGATGTTCAACGCGGGCTTGTCAACTCGTGCGCAGCCAGAGGGGCTCGGGGGTTCTCCAGGCGGCCTGGATCTCTTCTTTGAGGAGCAAGAGCTTAAAATGGCACGCCTCTCTGAGCTCTTGAACCGCAACAGCTTGATCGATCTCATGAACGTCTCAGACTCACTGCAACGATGCGCCTAGAAGGATGCGTTGCGCGAAGGTCATGCGCACCATGATCGTTGCAGTACCTGCCGGGTAGCCTGGCGTACAGGGTTCACTTGGGTGCCACAGGGGGTCGATCCAGATCGGCCCCTACAACGCATGGTTCGCCCAGGTGACATGCGCGGCGGTTTTCGTAGGGGCCGAACGTGTTCGGCCCAACGCAACAACTACCGAATGTCACATCAACGGATTCTTCGAGGGAGTTGCGTGATCCAGTCCTGAGCGCATTTACTGACTACAGTCAATGCGGAAGTAGTCCAGCGTTGTCTTGAAGCGATCTTGAGCTGCCCGACAGGTATCTATGAGAAATCCTTGCTCCGTATCCCATTCTGCTAAGCCACGGTAATAGTAGATCTTCATGTCATCTTCGATGACGAAAGGAACGATAGCGTTCGCAAGGCATTCCTTGAACATGATGAGTCGTCCGATACGCCCATTGCCGTCTTGGAAAGGGTGGATCCGTTCGAACGCGACATGGAACGCCACGATCTCCTCAAAGGGATGAAGCCTATGAGCATTGTAGGCTTTAAGGAGCTGGTCCATGGCTGCTGGAACGTCTTCTGGAAGCGTTGTGCAGCGTCCCGCCACCTCGTTGGGTAGTGATTTATACTCTCCCACCTGGAACCAGTCTTTTGTGGCATCGGTGGTGTTCGCCTTGAGAAGGCGATGCAATTCCTTGAACATGTGAGCCGAAAGCGGCCGTTGAGCATTGTCTATCACGAAGTCTATCGCGCGGAAGTGATTGGCTGCTTCCACTATATCGTCTACGTTGATGGGGTTATCTTGGCATCCTACCGTAGCAGTCTCGAAGATCTGTCGCGTTTGATCGAGGGAAAGTCGGCTACCCTCGATATGATTAGAGTTGTAGGTGAACTCCACCTGGATCTTGTGGTAAATGCCACCCTTGGTTCGCGAAGTCTTCTCTTCTCGGAGCCGTTCGAGAAGCGGGGAGGGATGGGGAGCCCGTCCATTTGTCCGCAGGGGCTTTGGGGCATCCGCAGGGATGCTCCATGTTTTGCCAGTGAGAAACGCCCCCGGAACGCGACCAAGGGCACAGTAATTGCGAACACTGCGCTCGGATACGCCCCAGCGTTCTGCTGTCTTTGAAACAGAAAGATAGTCCATCGGCATGCTTTCTATCGGCAAGAATCCATAGCACGAGTATACGCAATAAGGCTTATTTTATTGCCGATATCGGCAAAATCTACTGATCGTGTGCATCGAATGATGAAGGGGCGCCCATCCTCTTTCGTTGGTCTTCCTTGGGTTGGTGCTCGCTTCTGAAACGGGCTGTGCTGCTATTCCTTGGATGTTGTCAGGCAAGCTTTGGTATGTCCACATTCAAGGTGCACATCTGAGTAACCGCTTCTTGACAAAATACGCTGGGGGGGGGGTACCCTTTTTTAGCTTGTTGATGGGTTTGTAAAGAGAGGTCTGAGCATATGCGTACTCCGGAAGATACTTCCAATGCAGAGAATAAAACTGATGGTCAAGACTCTGGATCTGAAACAGCTTTGGATACGAATGCTGAGCTCGGCACCCAGCCAGAGGGTTCTAAAGGTGAAACCCTTGAAACAAGCGAGAAGCCTGATGGCGGATCAAAAGGGGACAAGGCGAAGAAGAACATCAAGGACAGCTTCCGTGGTCTCAAAGAAGTAGGCAGCTTGAAGAAGCAAGCTGCTGCTCTGGAATCAGAGATACACGATGCCGAAACGCAGTATGCAAACGACAAAGCTGCCTATGAAAAGCGCAGTGCCATCGCCTCGAATTACGGTGAGATCATCGCCACGCGAAATCAGGCAGTGCAAGATGCGCAGGCAAACATAGCTGCTCAGCAAGCGAACATCGCTCAATTCGAAAAGGAGCTTGCTCCGCAGAAAAAACAGCTTGACCAGATCGTGAAAAGGCACGAACGCGAACTTCAGCCATACAAGGAAAGGCTTGAGAGCGCGGAAGCGGAGTATGCGCAGGCAGAAGCCAAAGTCGAGTCCGTCAATCGGTCTTTAGAGGGTGCCCGCACGGCTCTTTCGCAAACGCTCAAGCAGATCGAAGATGCTACCAAGCGGGAAGCAGCGGCTCAGCAAAAGATAATCAGTCTCAACAGCGCCGTCTCGGAACTTTCGAGCAAAGGCGAATCGATCAACACATCCGTGCTCCAATCGGAGCTTTCAGTAGCGAACATGAATCTGTCATCGGCTCAATCGGCGAAAACCAGCGCAACATCCATGCGGTCTTCCGCAGAACAGGATGTCCGCAATTTCGAAAACGAGCTCAATCAGGCCGTGACAGAATCAAGCGCGAAGAAGAACCTGCTGAACAGCGCTCAATCCGACTTCAACAAGATCGCTGCTGAACAAGCGGAACAGCAGGCCCCCATCCGTTCGATCGTTGAGCCTCTTGAAAGGGAGATAGCCGCTGCGCGCGAATCCATCGAAGCGAGCAATATGCAGCTGATGGAAGCCCAGCACGATATCGATGAAGCGAACGACATCAATGACCACCCTGAAGAGACCGAACGTATGAAGAGCGCCATCGATGCCCTTGAGAAGCGCATCGGGCAGCTCAAGAAGGAACTGGAGGAGTTCAAGGCGCTCATCGCGAAGGCAGCCAAGGGCGCAACGAAAGCAAAGCTGCTGATCGTCGGAGTCATCGTTGCGGTGATCGTGCTCATCGTTGCGGGCATCGCAGTTTTCAATGCCGCATCGGAATTCGCAGCTGAACAGGAGCGGGCTGCAGCTATCGCGGCTCAGGAAAAGGCCGAAGCCGAGGCGAAGGCAGAAGAAGAGCGAAAGGCCGTCGAAGAACAGGAGAAGGAAAAGGCTCGTCAAGAGGCATTGGAAAAAGGCGCCATCCCTATTACGTCCGAGTACTTCGCCGATGTCACATCCAACGGAATGTCCATGACTTTGGAATCCATTGCTTCGTCATATGACGAGAATGGAGATGAAATACTCTCACCGGATGAGTTGGGAGAGGCTCTGTCCGGCGGTGTCATGTTCAGCTATAAAGGAAATAGAACCATAGATCTTCTCCTCAAGAATAAAGATCTCAAGTCCTTGAGCTTCTATGTCGAACCCGGCGCTTCTGGTTCAATGGACTTGAGCGGCTTCACCCAATTGAGATCGCTCTCTGTGCTTGGCGGAAAGTACAATGAGCGCACCTCGGGATACACGTCCAACGGCAACGGCATTTCATCCGTCGTTTTGCCCTCGAGCGGCAGCGTGACATCATTGTTCGTCGGCGGGCTTGACAAGCTTGCCGCGGTAGACGGTTTGGAAGGTTGCGCAAATCTGGCCGGTTTGAATCTGTCCACCGTGGGCATCAGTGCATTGGATCTGACGGCCAATACTGCCTTGCAGAAGGTCACTTTGATCGACGATCCGTTGTCTTCATTGAGCGTTGATGGACTCGTTGAGCTCAACTCCTTGGAGGTAAGAGGATGTCCAAATCTGACGACCATCAGCGCTGTCAACACGCCCAAGCTGCTTCCAACGCTCGTGCAATCGGGCACCACTTTGGTTCAGTGAGCTCATAGGCTGCGTTGACCATGACGCTTCTGGATCGACTGGATTCGTTTTTGCGCGATGAGACTTCGATCGCGGGGTAGTCTGTAGCAAGACCGCCCCTCGGTTCGAGGGCGCAAGAGTATCTCGGTCGAAGCGTCGCCAATGAGCTCGCTCGGATATGGAGCCTCGACTACATCGGCGAGTACCGGCTTTCGCAAACTTTCAACGATCCCATAGATGCTGTCTTGGATTTGCTGTTGGCAGAAAAGGATCGCATGGTTCGATGCGGGGAATTTCCTTCGAATCAGAACGCGGACGATCTCTACATCGACTTCATCAAGCTCGATCATGGGACTGATGTCGGTATCTATATAGGTTTTCCGGATAAGAGCACGAAATGGTATGCCTATTGTCTGCGCATGCAGCGTGGCGGAAGGATGGGATCTTCCGTTGACTCATCAAGGCGTATAACAGTATGGAGGATGGGAGAAAGCCGCCAACTGCGTCGTGAGAGATATGACTCCGAAGTTTCGAATGGCAGTGCTTCGTCGAGCAAGCTGAGGAAGGATCGCAAATACTTGCTGGATCTCACCGCTTTCAAGGATGCCGAGGTGTCTTCCATGATCGGAGGATTCACGCAGAGGTCGAGCATGCGGAAAGCCAATGAAGAGCGCCTGTGGTATGACGCGGTGCACCGCATGGTCTCCTCGGCCCTCAGCGGGTCTCCCTGTTTCGGTGTTGAGAATCTTGCTGAGTCCCAGGTCGGATATTACTGATTCCAGGAGAACGAACGATGGATAAGCGTGAGGCTGAAGATATTCTTGAGCTGCAAGGGTGTTATTCTGCAACGGATCTGCGGAAAGCGTACTTCCATGCGCTCAAACAGTATCATCCGGACAAGCATCCTGCGGGCAGCAAAGAATATGACGATGCAACGCGCCTGACCCAGGATGTCAACGTTGCGAAGGATCTTCTGCAAAGGCTCTTCGATGAAGGGGCGGAAACGCTCGTTTCCGAACCCGTGGCGCGAACTGGACACGCAGCTTCGTGTGCCAGCTGTGACGCGAGCTGGATAGATCGGAACCCGAGTGCTTACAACTTCGGACAGGCTTTGAATTCTGTTCTTGCGCGCAGGAATTACTAATCGCACGAAGACGTTGCAGGATAAGATGATGGGGTATCAGAGGATATGGAACAAAACGTCGAGGTATACCGAAATTCCGAGGAAGCTTATAACACCATCAATCTGAAGCTTACGCTTGGGGCGAAGGTGGTAGCGATGGCCGTAGGGCCTGATGGGGTTTGGATAGTCGTATACGGATCATGATCCGCCCCTACAACATCCGGATACGACACCTGTAGGGCGGCAGTAGGGGTCTGAGACACCGCATCGGCACCATTTGCAATGCATCTCCTATTATCAGTGTAGGGGCCGATCTAGATCGGCCCGATGCGGCAATCCAGAGAATGCAACATCACTCGTAGGGGCCGAACGTGCTCGGCTCGCACTCAAGAAACGTAACATCACCCGTAGGGCCGAACGCGTACGGCCCAGATTGGTAAGACTTTGGGTCAGCCCCAAGAGCTTCAAGACAGCCATAAGGATGCTGGGAAGCCTGTCGGCAAGATGCTATGCTGCACCCCATGAGATTGCGTGGGTCACATATGCCGCAATGGTTCTACAAAGCGCTCATGGTGCTGGCGACGGCCATCTGGGGGTTGGGAACCGTGGTAGTGAAAGCGGCGGTGGGCGAAGTGAGCCCCGCTTGGATCGTGGGCTTCCGGTTCCTGGCCGCAGGCATCTTGCTGGGGGTCATCATGGCACCGAAGCTGCTGCATCGCCTGGATGGGAAGCATCTTATGGCAGGAGCCGTGCTCGGGGTCCTGCTCTTCTTGTCCTATGGGACGAATACGCTGGGGCTGACGGATACCAGCGCGTCCAATAGCGCCTTCCTCACCACCTTCTATGTGGTCATCATCCCGTTCTTGAATTGGGTCATCGCGAAGGTGCGCCCTACGCGGTTCACCATCACAGCTGCGTTGCTCTGCATGGTAGGCCTTGGCTTCGTGGCCTACAGCGGCTCTTCAGGGTTCAGCTTGCGCTTCGGAGATGCGGTCACGCTGCTCTCAGCCTTCTTCCTGAGCCTGCATGTCATCATGACCGCAAAGCTAGCTCCGGGATGTTCTGTCACCGTGCTCACCATCGTGCAGTTCTTAGTGGCCGGTGTCATGGGGTTCGCTTTCGGGGCGGTGACGGAGCCCGTCCCGGACTTCGCCTCTTTTGGCGCTGAGACCTGGGGCAACCTGATCTACTTGGCGGTATTCGCTTCCTGTCTAGCCATATTGCTGCAGAATGTGGGAGTAGCCCATACCGAACCGGCTCAAGCATCCCTCTTCTTGTCTCTGGAATCGGTCTTCGGGGTGCTCTTCGCCGTGCTCTTCCTGGGCGAGATGCCGAGTCCCGCGGCCTATATCGGCTTCGGGCTCATTTTCTGCGGCATCATCTTCAGCGAATGCATCCCCTTGAGATTCGAGAAGCGCAAGGCTGTCAAAGCAGCTGCTGAAGAAGAGTTGCGAGAGATAGAGGAGTCAGATGCGTCAGTACGGTAGCGGCTATGAGCGCAAACGATCCCAAGGGCATTCGTCATACAGCAAATGCAGGTCAGTGTGAGGTTGTAAATGGGGGTGCGCTCGGGGGCACTAAGGACTACTTCTCCCTGACTTCTACCAGCTCAAGTTCGAAGTTCAAAGGCTTGCCCGCCATGGGATGGTTCATATCGAACACGACATGGTCGTCATCCACACTGACCACCTTTGCCGGGAAGGGGCCGCTGGGACCTTGCATGTAGACGGTCTCGCCCACAGGCAGATCTTGAGCATTGGGGACGCTGGAGGTGGGAACGGTCTGGATCAGCTCTTCGCGGATGTCTCCGTAGGCTTCCTCTGGCTCAAGATGGATGTGCTTCTTGTCTCCCACTTCCATATCCTTGACGGCATCGTCGAAGCCCTTGATGACAGTACCGGCCATGCATTCGAATTCGATGGGCTCCCCGCTGAGGCGGGAAGTATCGAATACCTCACCGTCGTCAAGCGAGCCCGTGTAGTGGATCTTGACCATCTTGCCTTCATTGCTCATGGCCTTCCTCCTATCTTTGAGAACCTTTACTGTGCAGCCTGGTCTTGATGGGCTGCCTCTATCTGCAAGTCCGCCAGCGTGCACCGGGATGCGACCAGAGCCGCCAGGGGCTTCAGTAGATGGGTTTCTGAGGCGGGCAATCCGGTGGCCGCCAAGCTGATGAGCTGGTCAGCCAGGGCTGCTGCCGATGATCCGTAGATCCTTCCCTCATAACCGTTGGCCATCAGCGCGGCCTTTGCCTGGACGATATCTTGGGTTGTAACACCATTGAAGATCTCATCCAGCCGGTCCAAGGACTCGTCTGAATAGAACAGCCCCTTGATCAGTGCCCCATAGGCAACGGCATATTCGGCGGCCATGGCGTCGGCAGGACGTATCTCTATGTAGCGCTTGAGGCGCACATCGGTGAAGAAGACGGAGAGCGCATGCTCCACATCCGCTTCGGTCATGACGCGGTCAGCGAAGATGTCACCGAAGGTCTTTTGAGACAGCTGAGGGGTGCCGGTGGAAAGATCCACCATGGCGGGTGTGTCCAGGATGTATTCCGCGTAGGCCTCCCAGGTGAATCCTTCTTCCATGACCCCTGGTACGGTGCCGCAGCGGTCTGGGTCGCACTGCTCCCAGATTTGGGTGCGCATCATCTGATGAGGTCGCGGTGCGGCTTCGAAGAGGGGAGCGTTATCTGTCATGAGAGCCAGCAGCGGCACGAGGGCATTCGCGAGCCTCATCTTCCGAAGGCAATCATCCACCGAGCGGTAATCAATGGAGACTTGGGTGGCGGCAGACCCGCGCATCATGCAGATGCCGTACATAGATATGGCTCCCAGGTATTCATTCATGATCTGGTAGCGCGCTTTCGGGATAAGCGATAGGTCTATGGCCCGCATGGTGGGGTGATAGCCCAGGGCAAGCACGTGGATATCCTCTCCGGCAGCCTGCTCGAGCTCAGCTTGGAAACCATCCAAGCATTCAAGGGCGCTTTCCAGGTCATCGAAGGGCCCCGCAGAGACCTCTATCTGAGCAGCGGGTTCGATGGTTACGTTGGCTCGGCCGTCGGAGAGCATGGTGACGTTTCCGGCATCATCCCGCGTAACCGTGGGATAGTGCTGCCCCAGCTTCTCCAGGATGGACTCTTGCCCGTCGGGGTCAAGATAGGAGACAGGGCGGCCGCTTTGGTGGACCAGCGTGTGCTCAAGCTCTATCCCGATATGCTTCACAGACGGCTTGATGCCGCTTTCGAAGTAGTTGGTGATGGCCTTCACGTTCTGTTCCCGCGCGGGCTGTTTCCCCATGTCGGTTACCCCGAATCCTTTCGGCACAGGCCTCATTCGCCCATGCCTTATGTAAAATGCCCTTTCGAGCCAAAGATGGTAGCAAAACGTCGGAGGTCGGAACGCTCATCGGAAGCGACCGGCGCAGAATTGTGACCGTTTTGAATACATAGTCGTTCGTTGTGGGGCGTGAGCGGTTGAGGCCGCAGCCGGAAGCGAAGAGGACAGCGAAGCGGCTGAGATGAGGAGGGGCTGTGATACAGGCTGGCGTGTTGGGGGCAGCGGGGTTCGCCGGGGTGCAACTGACCCATATCCTTGCCGCTCATCCAGATATGGAACTAGCGGCTATCGCATCGGATTCCCTGAAGGGCACGCCGCTCTCGGAGGTGTATCCTGCCTTTTCTGGCGTCTCTGATCTGGCATTCTGCGAAAGGGACGAGCTCCTTCGAAAAGGACTGGATGTGGTCTTTCTGGCAGTGCCTCACACGGCATCCCTTGAGTTGACGCCCAAGATCGTGGAAAGCGGCGCGGTGGCCATCGACCTGTCTGCGGATTTCCGTTTGAAGGACCCTCTGACCTATGAGGCCTGGTACGGGGTGCCCCATACCCAGTTAGATCTGCTGGCCCAGAGCTCCTTCGGTCTACCGGAACTGTTCCCCGAGGCTCTGCAAACAGCCTATGAGCGCCATGAAGAGAAGCTCCCGGTGGTGGTGGCTTGTGCGGGTTGCTACCCCACGGCAACCTCGCTGGCGGCGGCTCCGGCTCTGCGGGCCGGGCTCTTGCGCGAAGGGGCCGTGGTGGTGGCAGATGCCATCTCCGGTGTCACGGGTGCTGGTAAGAAGCCCTCGGCGCGCACTCATTTCTGCTTCGCCGATGAGAATCTGGAGGCTTACGGGGTCTCTACTCATCGGCACACGCCGGAGATAGAGCAGATCCTCCAGCTGGAAGACCAGCTGGTCTTCACCCCGCACCTGGCTCCTCTGAACCGTGGGTTGCTCTCCACGGTGACCATTCCCGTGAGCCCGGACGCTCCGGTGGCCTCGGCTGAGGATGTCCAGCGGCTCTATGAAGAGTTCTACGAGGGCTGCACTTTCGTCACGGTGTTGCCTCAGGGCACCCAGCCGCGCACCGCATCCGTGGCTGGCACGAATCGGGCCCAGATAGGTGTTGCCTTCGACCGTCGCACCCGCTGCATCATCGCAACAGGGGCCATTGACAATCTGGGCAAAGGGGCGGCGGGTCAGGCGGTCCAGTGTGCCAATATCGTCCTCGGCCTGCCCGAGAGCGCAGGCTTGGAAAGCGTGGCGTTGCCCCTATGACGGCTCCTGAGCAGACAGGGCTGCTCCACTGGATAGAGGGTGGCGGTGTCACCTCCGCCCAGGGGTTCCAGGCGGCGGGCATCCATGCGGGCTTCCGAGCTAACCCGAACCGGCTCGACTTGGCGCTCGTGGTGGCGGATGAGCCTTGCGCAGCGGCAGGAGTCTTCACCCAGAACGTCTTTTGCGCAGCCCCAGTGCGCTATTGCAGGCATATCCTCGAGACGGAAGCGGAGGGGGAGTCCTACGGCTGCACTCGTGCGGTGGTGGTGAATTCCGGTAATGCGAATGCGGCTACCGGCCAGAAGGGATTGGATGCCGCTTTCGAAGCGGCTCGGATGACAGCTCAGGTAATAGGGTGTCCCTCTGATGAGGTACTGGTGGCCTCTACGGGGGTCATCGGTGTGCAATTGCCTCTGGAGCCGTATCAAGAGGGGCTCCCTCGCGTCTTCGCTCAACTCTCCCGGGAGGGGGGAGCAGATGCGGCCAACGCCATCATGACCACCGATACCTATTCCAAGGAAGCTGCTTGCTCTTTCTCAGGCGATGGCCTGGGCTATGAGGGTTGTACCTTCACGGTGGGGGCCATGGCGAAGGGCTCTGGCATGATCATGCCGAACATGGCTACGATGATCGCCGTTGTCACCACCGATGCACCGGTGAAGCCTCGGGACCTGCGCGGAGCGCTCAAGCGAGCGGCCGATGTCAGCTTCAACAAGGTCACGGTGGATTCCGATACCTCTACCAATGATACTTGTATCGCACTGGCCTCGGGATCGGCCTCACTTGCGGGTGCGCCTGCCTTCGAGCCGGGCACGGGTGCCTTCGCCGCTTTCGAAGAGGCTTTGACCCAGGTGTGCATCCGCTTGGCGAAGGAGATGGCCAAGGATGGTGAAGGGGCAACGAAGCTGGTGAATGTTATCGTCACGGGGGCCCGTACGCCCGAGGATGCGGATGCAGTGGCCCGTACGGTGGCGAATTCGCCCCTGGTCAAAACGGCCATAGCTGGCCATGATGCCAATTGGGGACGGATCGCGGCAGCGGCGGGGCGCTCAGGGGCCACATTCCAACAAGAGGATGTGGATATCTCTATCCTGGGGATTCCTGTTTGCCGGAATGGGCTGGCCCTGGCCTTTGACGAAGAAGAGGCACTCAGGCGTTTCGAGAACCCTGAGGTGGACATCGCCATCGATTTAGGGGCCGGGGAGGCCTGCACCACGCTGTGGACGTGCGACCTCACCCATGAGTACATCTCCATCAATGGAGACTACCGCACCTAGCCGCGGAGGAGGATCATGCAATTCGACAGACAGACACGCCCTGACGGCGTATCCAGCATCACCGGTGATGTGCTGACTGAGGCCATGCCTTGGATCAAGCATGTCACTGGCAAGACCATCGTCATCAAATACGGCGGTGCAGCCATGGTGGATGCGAAGCTGCGGGCTGAGGTGATGGCAGATATCGTCCTGCTGAAGATCATCGGTGTGAACCCGGTCATCGTCCACGGGGGCGGCAAGGCCATTAGCGCTGCCATGGAACGAGAAGGGGTGCAGGTCTCCTTCGTCCGCGGACAGCGGGTCACCACCGATGAGGCTATGACCATCGTCCGTCGGGTGCTCACCGGAGAGGTGAACCAAGAGCTGGTGGAGGCCATGAATCAGCATGGCAACATGGCCGTGGGTATCAGTGGTGCCGATGCGGGCGTACTGGTGGCCGAAGCCGCTTCTCCGGACCTTGGACGCGTGGGACGCATCACGCGCATCAACCCTGCCCTGGTGGAGGACCTGGTGGCAGCGGACTACATCCCTATCATCGCTTCCATCGCCATAGGCGAAGACAACGGCTGCTACAACGTGAATGCTGATGTGGCGGCGGGTCATCTGGCTGCAGCCATTGGTGCTCACAAGGTCTTCTTCCTCTCGGATATCGATGGCTATTTCGCTGATTACCCGGATCCGGATTCCCTGGTGTCTGCCATGACGCTTGCCGAAGCGCGCAAGATCGTGGAGGAGGGAGCGAACACCGGAGGGATGATCCCGAAGCTGGAATCCTGTGTCCGCGCATTGGAGGCAGGGGTTTCTCGGGCCCATATCGTGAACGGGACTACGCCTCACGCGCTGCTCTTGGAGACGCTCACGAACAAGGGCATCGGCACCATGGTGACGGGGCATGAGATGCCCGCAGGATTCGACCCGGCACCCCTTGGCAACTTCGCTGCCAAGCTGATCTGCAATGAATAGGAGGCTCTCATGACCTTGCAAGAGCAGATGAACCTCGAAGAGCAGTACGTGATGCCCACCTTCGCGCGCAAAGAGGTGGAGTTCGTCCGCGGCAACGGCATGTACTTGGAAGACGCAAGCGGCAAGCGCTACCTGGATTTCCTCTCCGGTATCGGGGTGTGCAGCCTGGGTCATTGCCATCCGGCAGTGGTGGGCGCGCTCACCAGCCAGGCGGAGAAGCTCATCCATGTGAGCAACTACTTCTATATAGAGAACCGGGGGCAGTTGGCCAAGAAGCTCTCCGAGCTGCTGGAGCGTGAGGTGCCCGAAGGTCAGCGGACGGCCTGGAAGACGTTCTTCGCCAATTCTGGGGCGGAAGCCAACGAATGCGCCATCAAGCTGGCACGCCTGGCTGCCCGGCGCCGATTCGAAGCGGAGGGGAAGGATCCGGATACAGCGCCTACCCTCATCATCACCTTGGTCAAGAGCTTCCACGGGCGTACCTTGGCTACCTTGGCCGCTACCGGACAGAGTCGGTTGCATCAAGGTTTCGAGCCTCTGCCAGAGGGGTTCTTGCCCACGCCTATCAATGACATCGAGGCCCTGCGTCGCTTGATGGAGACGGTGGGTCATTCCGTCTGCGCCATCATGATGGAGCCCATCCAGGGCGAATCCGGAGTGAATCTGTGTACGCCGGAATTCCTGCAGGAGGCACGTCGCTTGAGCCAGGAGGCCCATGCACTGCTCATCTTGGATGAGGTTCAGTGCGGCATCTTCCGCACGGGCCGCCCTTTCGCCTTCCAGGCGGCAGGGGTGATCCCAGACGTGGTGACCATGGCGAAGGGGATCGCTTCGGGTATGCCTGCGGGGGCCTGTGCTGCACGAGGTGCCTTTGGGGATGTCTTGCAGCCGGGACAGCATGGCTCTACCTTCGGTGGCTCCAACCTGGCCGTCACGGTTGCCTTGGCTACCGTGCGTGAACTGGACCGCCCTGAGCATTGTGCCCGCATCCAGCAGGTGGGGGCGACGTTCCGGGGGATGCTGGCGGATCTGCCCGCCATTCAGAGCGTACGCGGCGAGGGGCTCATGGTGGGAGCGGACCTTCAGGAGGGCTTGAGCGCCCCTGACATCGCCGAAGCAGTGCTCAAGGCAGGGCTCGTGGTGAACGCCACCGGTTCCTCTACATTGCGCTTCCTGCCGCCACTGATCTGTGAGGAGAGCCACGGGCGCGAAGCCGCGGAGACGCTTGCCAGCGTGCTTTGAGCGGCAGGTGGGGGATTGTGGAGATTTGACCCGCAAGCAGCGCCGATGGGGCAAGATGGATGGCTCCCCCTTCGGTGACGATGCTACAATCTCCCAAACACATCTCAGGAGGTGCGTATGGCGTCTCGTGCCGTCAAGGGCCGCTATCATGTGAAGAAGAAGTCAGGAAAGGTCATCGCACTTTCCATCCTTGCGGTCATCATCGCTGTGGCTGTCGCGTTCTGCATCGGTGGTATCGCTTTGGCCAACTCTTGGCTGGAAGACCTTCCTGATTATTCCAATGCCGATCAATTCTCCACGTCATCCACGTCTGTGGTCTATGCCTCTGATGGCGAAACGGTGTTGGCGGAATTCCAGTTGGAGAACCGAGAACCGGTGGAGTTGGACCAGGTCTCCCAGTACGTCAAAGACGCCACTATCGCCACGGAAGACGAGCGTTTCTATCAGCACAACGGCGTTGATCTCATGGGCACCATTCGTGCGGTGGTCAACAACCTCATGGGCCGCAGCCGTGAAGGCGGCTCTTCCATCACCCAGCAGCTGGTGCGCAACACCGTGCTCTCAGAGGAGATGTCCGAGATATCCTTCAAGCGAAAGATCCGTGAGATGGTCTTGGCTACTAAGCTGGAGGAATCCTATGACAAAGACGATATCCTGTTGATGTATCTGAACACCATCAACTATGGTTCCGGCTCCTATGGCATCCAGGCCGCAGCCGAGCGCTATTTCTCCAAGCCAGCCTCTGACCTCACCTTGGCTGAGGCGGCTACCTTGGTGGGCATCCCTCAATCACCCACCTACAACAATCCCATCGATCACATGGAGAACTGCAAGTCCCGACGCAATACCGTGCTCTCGCGCATGGCTTCCAACGGCTATATCACCGAAGAAGAGGCTGAGGCGGCCAAGGCCGAAGAGATCGTGCTCAACCCTACGGAACCCTCCATGACCGGCATCACCGCCTATCCCTATTTCACCAGCTATGTCCGCAATCAGCTGATGAATCAGGAGGGCAAGTACGCTTTCTCCACCGCTGATCTGTTCGCGGGGGGGCTGAAGATCATCACCACCTTGGATGTGAACGATCAGCAGGCGGCTGAGGCGGCTGCTGCTGAGAAGGAAGAGGAAGTAGGGGAGCCCTTCGAGGTCGCCCTCTGCGCGGTAGACCCTGACAACGGCTATATCAAGGCCATGGTGGGGGGCAGTGACTACGACAACCAGCAAGTGAACATGGCTACCGGCGAAGGCGGTTCAGGTCGCCAGGTGGGATCCACCTTCAAGGCATTCACCTACGTGGCTGCCCTTGAGCAGGGGATCGACCCTGACACCCTCATAGATGCGGGCTATTCCGTGAAACTGGACGGTGCCAATGAGGTGTTCAACGTCAACAAGATGAACTTCGGCACGCGCCCCATCAAGAGCGCTTTGGCCGTATCCTCCAATACCGCCTTCATGCGGCTCATCATGTCTGTTGGGGTTGAGAACGTGCGTGATGTGGCCGAGCGCATGGGCATCACCTCGAATATCCAGAACGTTGCAGGCATCACCCTAGGCATCGATTCGTTCACACCCCTGGAGATGGCTGATGCTTACGCCACGCTGGCCAACGGGGGCATCCACTACGACCCCGAATGCATCATCTCCATCACCGATCGCTCAGGCAAGGTCATTGTTGACAATTCTTCCCCTGAGGGGGAGCGGGTGCTTGAGCCGGAGATAGCCGCAGCGGCTGTTGAGGGCTTGGAAGGTGTTGTGAGCGGAGGAAGCGGCACTGATGCCCGGCTTTCTTCGGATCAGCCGGTGGCGGGCAAGACCGGTACCACCGACGATAAGAAGGACAGCTGGTTCGTGGGGATCACACCTCAGCTCTCCGTGGCCATCTGGTTGGGAGAGCGGGCGGACACCTATGATCAGGCTTCGCGCATCCCTTCCTGGGCATCAGCTGCCAGCACCTTCGCCTATTTCATGAACCGTGTGCTGGAGTACACGCCTGTGGAACAATTCCCCACAGCCGATAAGCCGAAGTACCTTGCCGACTATCGTGATTCTAAGAACCATATCGGCGGTAAGGGCACCGGTTGGCAGGATGATGTGCAGGTTGATGCCAATGGCAATGTGACGGGAGGCGGTGCCGCCCAAGAACCCGATCAGAGCGGCGAAGGCGACGGTTCGTCGGGAGGCAATGAGGGTGGCAACCAAGGTGGCGATCAAACCCCCACGCCACCCCCGACAGACCCAGAGGAGCCCACACCGCCACCCACGACAGATCCAGACCCAGCCCCCGAGACCCCGTCTGGTGCCTAGAGCGCTCGCGAAAGAGGAGACAAGATGTCATTTGCTCGTACCATCAAACCCATGATCCTGGTGGCCTTAGGGGTTGCCTTGGCTGGATGCTTGACGTTGACCGGATGCGGTCAGCCGTTAGAGCAGCAGTCTTCTGCCGAAGAGGAAGCAGTGACCTCACGCAGCTTCATGGCGAATGTGAATGAGGCTTGCGTCCAGCTGAACGAGAAGATGACCTCGTTCACTGATGCTGTGGCTCGGGAAGACCTGGTATCCATGCAGACCCAGGCTGATAGCGCTTTTGCCATCATCGATCAGATATCTGAGCTGGAATGCCCCGAAGAGCTGAATGACCTCAAGCAGAGCTACGTGGATGGTTGTACCCAGCTGAAGGATGCTCTGAGCGCGTATCTCCAGCTCTTCATGGAGATAGACGCTGCTTCGAATGGTGGTTCCTTCAACTATGACGGCTATGCTGACCGCGTTGCCCAGATCCAACAGACCTACGATGAGGCGGTCCAGAAGCTCAAAGACGCTGATAGCGCTGCCACAGAGATGTAGGCAGCCTGAAGGACGTCCATGGGGACCCCAGAGCTCTTAGCTCCCGCGGGTAGCAGATCCGCGCTCAACGCTGCCGTGCGAGCGGGGGCAGATGCGGTATACCTGGGGTTGGACCGGTTCAACGCTCGGCGCAATGCAGACAACTTCACATTGGATACCCTGGAGGAAGCCTGTGACTATGCCCATCTGAGGGGTGCACGCGTCTATGTCACCATGAACACGCTGATCCTGGCAGATGAGCTGCAGGACGCCTCTGATCTGAGCCGCCAAGCCTACCGGGCGGGGGCCGATGCCTTTATCGTGCAAGACCTCGGGTTGGCTGCGGAGATAACCCGCACGCTCCCTGAAGGTGCGTTGCACATCTCAACCCAGATGAACATACATTCCGCCGATGGCCTGCAGGCTGCAGCCCAACTAGGAGCGTCTCGAGTGACGTTGGCACGAGAGCTCTCCTTGGAAGAGATAGCCCATCTGGTGGCCCTCGGTGAGGAACTGGGTGTGGAATGCGAGGTCTTCGGCCACGGAGCGCTGTGCGTCTGCTATTCCGGTCAATGCCTCATGTCTTCGATGATCGGGGGTCGCTCGGCGAACCGCGGGCTCTGCGCCCAGGCGTGCCGCTTGCCCTATAGCCTGGTGAATGGGAATGAGCCTGACAAGGAACTGCGTTGCCCTGGGGAGTTCCTCCTATCCCCTAAAGACCTCATGACAGCGGAGCGCTTGGATGAGCTGGCGAAGGCGGGTGTGGCCTCCCTCAAGGTGGAAGGTCGCATGAAGTCAGCGGAATATGTCTTTGCGGTGGTGTCCGTCTATCGCCACGTATTGGATAGGCTCAGCGCAGGCTCCCCCCAAGATACAGAAGCCCAATGGCGCCCTAGGCAGAAAGAGGGTTCCCCTGCCTCCCTCCTGACTCCTGAGGAGCGGGAGACCTTGGGATCGGTATTCTCTCGGGGCTTCACGGATGGATACCTGGATGGGGAGAGCGGCCCTGACCTCATGAGCTTCCAGCGTCCGAACAACCGCGGGCAGTTCGCAGGGCGGGTGAAGGCGGTATCCGGAGATGAGATCACGGTGACCCCTGAGGTGGACCTCGTGCCAGGGGATCTGCTGGAGTTCTGGACCCGCAAGGGTAATGTGCGCATCCCCGTTCCCTCAGATGCGGCCTTCACGAAGCGCAGCTGTCGGTTCTCCGCCGAGGAGACACGCAAGGTGCGCGCGGGGGATAGGGTCTTTCGCATCCGCTCTGCCGAGGCCGCCTTCGTGCCTGATGACCTCATGCCACGCGTTCCTGTCAAGGGTGAAGCATGGCTGGAGCTGGGCAAGCCCCTGCGCATGGAGTTCACGCCTCTGACCAGGGGGGAAGACGTTGGCTCTGAGCAGGGGAGTGCAGAAGGGCCTGTGGTGGAACCGGCTCGAACGCGGGCGGTGACCGTGACGGATGTGGAAGAGCACACCGGACGGATGGGCTCTACTCCCTTCCATCTGACCTCTCTTGATGTTCATCTGGATGAAGGGGTGGGCATCGGGTTCTCCCAGATCCACCAGTGCCGGACGCGGGCGCTGGATGACCTCCAGGCCAGGCTGCTCGAGCCCTACCGCAACCGCGTGCTCCCCAAGGCCGTCAAGCGCCCGAAGCCCCCGACGAAGCCAGCCCAAGAGTGCCTGATCTGCGCCTGGGCCACCAGCCCTGAAACGGCTCGGGCTGCCAAGCGTACGGGGGCGGATGTCATCTACGTGCCTGCCCTCAATTACCAACGGGGAGCCGCCGAAGTGGCAGGACTGCGGGTCAGCGATGCTGACCAGGCAGGATATCCGAAAGGCTGCGTCATCGCCCTTCCGTCCATCAACCACGATGAGCGGGGGGGCTCGGCTGAGGCCAAGCGCCATCTGGACCCCTGGAAGAACGTGACCGAAGGTACGCCTGTGCTGGTGGGGTCTTTTGGAGCTCTAAAGCGGGCGGTGGAGAGGGGCTGCATCGTAGAGGTGGATGCGCGTTTGCCGCTCGTGAATCCTGAGGCGCTGCAGGTGGTCCAGGTGTTCGGAGCGGAAGGCATCTGGCTCTCACCTGAGCTGAACCTCGCCCAGATAGCCCAGCTGTCTGAGGACGCTCCGGTGGCTCTGGGGGCCAAGGTCTACGGAGCTCAGGAGCTGATGGTCACCGAGCATTGCCTGCTCACCAGTCAAGGCCCTTGTGCTGAGACGTGCGCTACCTGTACCCGAAGACGCGTACCCTTCAGCCTGAAGGACCGGAAAGGCTATCTGTTCCCGGTGGTGACCGATGAAGCAGGCCGCAGTCATCTCTATAACGCCGTGACCACGGATCTCGTACCTGATCTGCCTGCTCTCATCCGCTGCGGCATCACCCGGTTCATGGTAGATACCACGCTCATGGATGTAGAGCAGACCTCTCAGGCCATCGGACGGGTGAAGCACGCCCTGAAGCTGGCATTGGAGGGCGGGGAGGCGGTTCCTAAGATGCCGAACACCACCTCCGGGCATCTGCACCGCGGCATCCAATGAGGCACGGTGCTGCTGACTCTCTATTTCCCTAACCTCTGCTCCAGTGCTTCTATGATGATGCGGAGCGCTTTGATGCGGGCATAGCGCTTGTCGTCGCTCTCCAGCACGATCCAGGGAGCATAGGTGGTAGAGGTCAAGCGGAACATATCGTCGATAGCGCTTGCATACTGGGGGAATTTCTCGCGGTTGCGCCAATCGTCCGGTGTGATCTTCCAGCGCTTCGCCGGGTTCTCCTCCCGGGCTTCGAAGCGGGCCAACTGCTCATCTTGGGACACATCTACCCAGAATTTCAGCAGGATGGCACCCCAATCCACCAGATCATGCTCGAACTCGTTGATCTCATCGTAGCCTTGGGCCCAACGCTTCGGAGGCGTGATCTCTTCGGTGCGCTCCACCAGTACGCGTCCGTACCAGCTGCGGTCATACATCCCCACATGACCCGCCTTCGGGAGTCTGGTCCAGTAGCGCCACAGATGGGGGTGAGCCAATTCCGGTTTGGTGGGAGCTGGGGAGGGGAAGATGGTATAGGCGCGGGCATCTAAGGCCTGAGCCACGCGCTTGATGTTGCCGCCCTTGCCAGCAGCATCCCACCCCTCATAGACCAGCATGAGCGGGATGCGCTCCTGATACATCAGGTTCTCTAGGCGGAACAGGCGCTTCTGGAGTGCTTTCAGCTCCCGTTTGTAGTCTTCGCGGGAAAGCGTCAGCCCATGGTTCATGGTTGCCACGCGGGGGTAGTCTTTGACTATCTCGAAGCGGGAGCTTTCGGGAGCGAAAGCGTGCTGAGCCGCTGCGGCAGCCTTCGCCTTGACCACCTCGGGGGTATCATCTGGTGCTGGGCTGCTCCATGAGTCCGCTCTCACCTCGGTAGCGCACGCATCCGCATCCGCCATGGCTGTGAGGCTGGCTTGGTCCTCTTCCGCAAGGCGAATCCCCTGAGCTTTGGCTTCCAGGGCTTCCTCTATGGCCTGCACCAATGTGCGGGCTATCTGGAGGTTCGCGGCCCGCTTGTCTTCGCCATTGACCAGCACCCAGGGAGCGAAGGGGAAGTCAGACCCTTCGAGCAGCTTATCGTAGAGGTCATAGGCCTCATCGTAGTCTTTCGTGGATACCAGCTTCTTCTCAGGTACCCGCCAACGGGTGGCTGCATCATCGTAGAGCCTGTCCAGCCGTTTCTTCTGGGCTTTCTTGCGTACGTGCATGAAGAACTTGACCACGCCATAACCATCGCGTACCAGCTGGCGTTCGAAGTCTTCGATGGATTCCAGGTAATGGCGTGTGCCTCCTTTGGGGAGCACCAGCTCGGTGGTGTTGCGCGCCAGCAGAAGCTCTGTGGCCTTGGTGTACCAGCCACGGTCATAGAAGGTGATGTGCCCTCGTTCACCGAGGGCTTTCCAGTACTCGTGCATGAGCGGATAGTAGCCGGTGACCCCTTGGCCGAGGTCTGCCAGCTCTCGTGCTTCTTCGGTATTCGCATCGGGGGATACGTAGACGCTGGTGGCCCGGGCATCCAGGTTGTACATCAGATCGGATATGCGGCTGCCCTTGCCCGCGCCGTTCCAGCCTTCGAAGAGCACCACGAGCCCCGCCCCTTCGGTGACAGCTCGCTGCTGGAGCACCACCAGCTTCTCTATCAGGCCGTCGTATTCCGCTTTGTAGACGTCTTTCTCAAGGGGATCCTCGGCAAAGCAGATCTTCTCCAGCATGAAGGCTCCTCACTCCCGTGTGGTGATGTTCCGCAGGCACCCTGCAGGGCCTATCACAAGCAGTTCCGTGCGCGGTATACTGACCAGCATACTGCAATAACGACGCAGCAAGGGGGCATTCTTCATGACAGAGGCAGCTAAGGAAGCGCATGTCCAGAACGACAAGCGGGGCAAGCACGAAGAGCTAAAGCGCACGGAGACTGAGCCGACCAAAGCCCTCACTCTCCGCGGCCAGCATGCGCCCTACATGCAGAATCGTGAGCTGTCCTGGCTTGAGTTCAACAAGCGCGTGCTCGATCAGGGCGCAGACCCGGCAGTACCCCTCTTCGAGCGGCTCAACTTCATCTCCATCTTCTGGTCAAACCTCCAGGAGTTCTTCATGGTGCGCGTGGGCAGTCTGACTGACTTGGAGCTCATCAAAAAGGCCATCATCGATTCCAAATCCGGCATGACTCCCTCTGAGCAGCTGGATGCTGTCTATGCCCGCTGCCATGAGCTCTACCCCTACTATGAGGCTTGCTTCAAGACGCTTCGCTCCGAGCTCAAGGACGAGGGCATCGTGAACCTGAAGCCCAAGCAATTGGACGAGAGCCAAGTGGCCTTCGCGGAGGACTATTTCGAATCCAATGTCATGCCGTTCTTGGCCCCGCAGATCGTGAATGCCCGGCACCCCTTCCCTCATCTGGAGAACGGTGCCCTCTACATCGTCGTGCGACTGGATGAGGAGGCAGGGCCTAAGCAGAAGAAGAAGGCCAAGGACAAGGCGGCGAAGGGCGACAAGGAAGCGAAGAATCTAGGGGCTACCGGGGTCACGCTGGGCATCATCCCCCTGCCTCGCCAGTGCGAACGCATCGTGGAACTGCCTGGGGGCGGCCTCCAGTTCCTGCTGCTGGAGCATCTCATCGAGATGAACGCCGTGAAGATCTTCTCCATGTACAAGGTCAAGCACACCAACATCATCTGCGTTACGCGCAATGCCGACCTTGATGCCACGGAGGGAAGCGAAGAGCAGGGCGAAGACTATCGGGAGCACATGAAGCGCATCTTGAAGAAACGCTCTCGTCTGGCTCCGGTGCGCTTGGAAAGCGAACGAGAGCTCTCTCAGACGGTCAAGCGTGAGCTGCTGAACCGTCTTGGATTGAAGGAGCATCAGATATTCATATCCTCGGTGCCATTGGAAATGAGCTATGTGTTCTCATTGCCAGCCCGCGTTCCGGCTTCCGTGCGCGAGCGGCTCACCTACGTTCCCTTTACGCCCCAGTGGCCTTCCATGCTTCAGCGCAAGCAGCCCATCATCAAGCAGGTGTGCCAGCGCGAAGTGCTCATGAGCTATCCCTACGAGACCATGGATGCCTTCGTGCAGCTCTTGCGCGAGGCTGCCTATGATCCTTCGGTGGTCTCCATCAAGATCACGTTGTACCGGTTGGCCAGCCAGTCCCACCTTGCGGAAGCGCTCATCGCAGCAGCGGAGATGGGCAAGGAGGTCACCGCGCTCTTCGAATTGCGCGCCCGTTTCGATGAATCCAACAACATCGAATGGTCCCAGCGCTTCGAACAGGCTGGGTGTCATGTCATCTATGGCTTCCGGAACTACAAGGTGCATTCCAAGATCTGTTGCATCACCCGCCAGACCGACAGCGGCCTCCAGTACATCACTCAATTGGGCACGGGGAACTACAACGAGAAGACCGCAAAGCTCTACACGGATCTCTCGTTCATCACCACTGACCAGAAGATCGGGAAAGACGCCATGCGCTTCTTCCGGAACATGGCTCTTGAGAACACTTCAGACGAATACAAGACGCTTTGGGTGGCGCCGCTTCAGATCAAGCAGAACATCCTGCGCAAGATAGACGAGCAGATCGCCATTCGGCAGGCAGGAGGCCAGGCGGGACTCTTCTTCAAGACGAACTCCATCACGGACAAGGACATCATCCAGAAGATCACGGAGGCCTCTCAGGCAGGGGTGCAATGCACGCTGCTCGTGCGAGGTATCTCCTGCATCGTGCCGGGGGTGAAGGGGTACACGGAGAACGTCTGCGTGGTCTCCATCGTAGGGCGACTGCTTGAGCATAGTCGCATCTATGCCTTCGGGCCGCTTGATGGCGATGTAGACCTGTACCTGTCCAGCGCCGACCTCATGACGCGCAACATGGACAAGCGCATCGAGATAGCTTGGCCGCTTTTGGATGAGGATCTGCGCAAGCAGGTCATCGGCTACATCGGGACCTGCATGGCTGACACGGCGAAGCTCCGCGACCTCTTGCCGAACAAGGAATACACCGCCCTCGGCTTCTTCGCGAAGGATGATGGCCAGGGTCACGTGAGCCTCTTCGACTCCCAGGCATTCCTCATGGAAGAAGCAAGCCGCAAGCACCTTGAAGCAGAGGAGCTCGAGGTGGCCGCCACGCCCTTTGATCTGGCGAGCGGACGCAGCACCCTTCGTCAAGAGCTCATGGAAGAGGCATTCGGCGAAGAGGCTTCCGAATTCCAGCCTGCTGACACAGAGGCACCTGAACGCGAACCAGTAGCAGCGCCCCTTCCTGAGCAACCCGTGCTCCAGACGAACGTTCCTCTCTATACCCAGCGGCCCCTTCCGGAGCCGCCCCTTGCGCCTGAGGTATCGCCGGAGGCGCTTTTGGATGCTCAGCCAGAGCCGGTGCTTTCCGAGCAACCGCCTGCGGTCCAACCGAAGAAAGAATCCTTCTGGAAGAGGCTTTTCAGCTAAGCTAGGTTGCATGGATACGGACATTCGAAACGAAGGGGAGGCTCAAGGACAGCCTTCCCGTGCAGGTTCGCGCGCTCAAGAAGGAGAGCGCGTCCTGCGCATGGGTACGGCCTCCATTCCGAGGCTAATCGCTGAATTCGCCACCCCCTCCATCGTGGGGATGCTGGTCAATGGTTCTTATAACATCATCGATTCCATGTTCTTGGGCCATGCGCTGGGAGAGATAGGCCTCTCAGCCGTTACAGTGGCCAACCCCACCATGATCGTATTCATTGCGCTGGCGATGCTCGTGGGCAATGGCGGCAATGCTCTTGCGGCCTTGCGGCTGGGCGCGGGGGATCAAGAGGGGGCGGAGCGCTCTTTGGGCAACGTCATCACCTTGAGCGTGATCCTCTGGCTGATCGTAGCCATAGCGGTCTCGTTCCCGCCTGTCATGGAGGGGCTGCTCACCATATCCAGTGCTACAGATGAGGTGCGCCCCTATGCGCGGACGTTCCTGCAGATCCTTTGCTACGGGTTCATCCTTCAGAGCATCGGCATGGGAGTGAACAACTTCATCCGCACCTGCGGAGCTCCTAATCGCGCCTTGGGTACCATGGTGGTCGGGCTGGTGGTGGCCACTGTCTTCAATTACCTCTTCGTGCTCGTGTTGGGCTGGGGTGTCGTAGGCAGCGCCTTGGCTACGCTGGTGGGCCAGGCGTGCTCGGCCATCGCAGTGATCTGGTACTTCCTCTTCACGAAGGATGTGCCCTTGCGCATCCGCAAACGCTATTTCGCTTTGCGTCCGCGCTTCGTTGGCACCATCATGGCCTTCGGATTCCCTTCGTTCGCCATGCAAGCGGGCATGGCGGTGGTGAATTTCGTGTTGAACTATCAGCTGATCACCTATGGGGCTTTAAGCGTCATAGGTGCTGTGGATGCCCTGGCATCCATCGGGGTCATCAACCGCATTGCCGGGTTCGTGGTCATGCCGCTCGTAGGTACAGCCATCGCCATCCAGCCCTTGCTGGGCTACAACTACGGAGCGCGGCTGATCGGTCGTGTGAGACAGACCCTCTGGTTGGGCATCGCCCTTGGGATCTCCATCGCCTTCGTGGAGTGGCTCATCATCATGCTATTCCCCGAAGCCATCGTGAGAGCCTTCGGCATCACCCATGAGGCGCTGGTGGAGTTCACCTCGTTCGCCCTACGAGTGCAGTTCTGCGTATTCCCCCTGGTGGGTTTCCAGATCGTGGGGTCCAACTACTTCCAGGCCACGGGGCAACCGGCGAAATCCATCTTCCTGACGCTCACCCGTCAGATCATCTTCTTGGTGCCGCTGCTGTTCATCCTGCCCCATATCCTGCCTGTTATCGCGCCGCAGTTCGATGGATTGGATGCGCTCTATTTCGCCAATCCCATCTCTGATGCGGTATCCATCTCAATCACCATCGGGTTCATCCTCTGGGAGATGCGCCGCTTGAAGCGCATGGCGAAAGGTGCCATACGGCCCGCATGAATTGCAACTCTATTCCTCATGCGTCCCGCAAGGGGCGTTCGGCCTTGGCTTCAGGCTGCGAAAAGACGTGGTACTTCGCACCTTACCACGTCTTTCTTGCCTTGCAGAATCGGCCTCAACCCCTTGCGGGACGTACTTTCTCTGCAACATCTAAAAACCAGCCGCACTGATGATGGGGCCCTGCGGGCCCGCATCATCACTGCGGGCGGCCGCTCTCCGCGGCCGCCAAGTGTATCGGGGGACGCTTATCGCGTCCCCCTCTGCTTTTACTCACGCCTTCGGCGTGGATATCGCTTCGCGTTTGGGTTGGTGCCCCATCCGGGTGAGTGGTGGGCGCTTCGCGCCTAAGAGTGTGCGCCGGTTAATCAACCAACCCGGTCACTCTTCTGCGGCGCCTAACCATAGGCCGTCGCTCCCGCTTCCTCGATTGCAATCTTTGATCGCGGCGGCGAAGAGCAACGGAAAACGGGACAATAGCCTACGTCCCCGTTGTCCGTTCAGCTTCACCCGGGTAAGGTCGGTTAAGCCACAGCGCAAGGCGCTGGGCTTGAACCGACACTACGGGCATCCAGGTTTGATACCCGCACTCCTCGTGCCATCTGCTCATTTTCACCCTCCAGCCCGTTGACAAATTGGCTCGGGGGCATTCTTTACACGGTCTTTCTGGGCTTCCAGAAAGAGGCAATGGTTCCGTAATGGCAAAGGAGCATCTATGCATCAAAGCAAACGGTCAAAGCTGAAGAATGGGGTAGTGTCGGTCATCTGCACTTTCGCCCTGGCCTTCAGCATGGGAATGCCTTACTTGGCGTTCGCTCAAGACGAAGAGGAATCGCTTCCCATTGAGATGGAGGTGACAGACACGCCAGCTCCTGATGAGACGGTGGTTCCTGAGGAAGGCATTGATGACGTTCAAGATGCGGATGCTGCTGATGTCACCGATCCTATGCTTGATGTTGTGGAGAGTGACGAATCCACTGACGACGCAGCTGTTTCGGATACACCAGAAGCTGACCCTGCGGAAACGGTTCCTGCGGCAACGGATACCGTCACCTATACCTTCACTGGTACGACCACCGGCATCAAGGAAGTGCAGGTGGAGAAGGGTACCGCCATTGCCTCTGACCAGATCCCTACCGGTGCTGCTGCAAGTTATACCGAATATGAGCAGAACATCCCTAGCTCTTTTGTAGGCTGGTCAACTTCAAGAATGCAGATTACATCTGAAATGCTTGATAAGGATTTCTGTACAGATACTTACAATACTGGGTGGAGCTCCTATAGCGGCATCAGCAGTTCTGCGAATTTCAATACGACGTTCTACCCCGTTTACAAGGTTGACGCCTATGCTGTGGCTGTTGTGTCATCGGGCGAAGGCGACGGCGATGGCACGTACTACATGCTGGCGAAAGCTGGAACGGTCATCGGCAAGGATAATGCCCTAGTGCAGTGGACAGAGAATAACAGCCCCTATCTCAAGCTTGGTCAGAAGATGAAGGGTTGGTTCTATGGGGGTGCGAACGATTACATGAGGAGTACTCCGGTCAGCTTCCCTGTAACGGTCAATGGTGACTTGGCTTATTTCAATGATAAAGCGCTCATCTGCGTCTTCGAGAACCCTGTAGAGGATACAGATACCTCAACCTTCGCCTCCCTTGACGTGATCGGAGACACCCGCGTGAAGGTGTCCGGTGACCTCAATGGCCCTAACATTCCCGAAGGGGCTGACGTGAAGGTAGAGACTGACCCGGTCACCTCTGGCCCTGCTTTCGATGATCTGAATCAGGCCATGGGCCGTGATCGTATTGGAGATGTATTCGAGACCACCCTGCTGGTGAATGGCCAAGAGGTCCATGACGGCTTCGGCACCCTTGCCATCTCCATGCCCATTGACCCGGCCTATAACGGTCATGTGATCTTCATCTATCACCGCCATCAGGATGGCAGCATCACCACCACGCGCACCATCGCCAAAGATGGTTATGTGACCTTCAGCGTGACCGATCTGTCTTGGTTCGCCATGGAAGACCGGGGTCTGCCTGAGGGCAGTGGTCTGGCTCAAACGGGGGATGAGGTTCCTCTGCTGGGGCTTATCGGTCTGATCTCTGTGGCCGGAGGCATCGGCTGTTATTCGATGTTGAACCTGCGCAGCCGAAAGCGCGGCTTGCACATTCGCTAGCTTCTTCGAAGAGCCGGATTCAGGTCCGGCTCTTTTTATCATCCCTCTTGCTCTATAAAAGGAGCTTCTCTATACTGTCATACGTCATACGATTTTAGGAGATGTCATGAGCAAGATGGTGTCGGCGCGTATCCCGGATGCGCTCTTCGATCAAGGAAGCGCTCAGCTTGAGGATCTGGGGGTCACGCCCAGTGAGCTCATTAAGGCTGCCTATGAATATGTGGTCAAGGAACGCGCTCTGCCCCAGCAGGTAAGGCCTATCTCCCAGAAGCGGAAGCTCTCAAAGCAGCAGCTTCAAGCGCTCAGGGCAAAGCTCTCTGCGTGCAGCCTTGATCTGGATATCCCCGCAGATGTTTCTTACGATAAGTCTCTGATCCGTGAGGCAAAGGCTGTTCACTATGAAGCTCTTGCTTGATACGAACATCCTCATTGATCTGATCGCTTGCCGCAAGCCTTACGTTGAGCCTATCCGCAAGCTCTGTGCAGCCTCTGTCTTCGGGGATGTGCAGCTGTGGGTGAACACCCAGTCATTCGCGGATGCCTTCTATGTTCTTCGCAAGAGCGCTTCAGAACCTGCTGTGAAGCAAGCGCTCCTTGCCAGCTTGGAGTTCATCTTGCCGTGCGGTACCTATGCCGCTGACCTGAAGCCTGCCTTGGAGTCTGATTGGCCTGATATCGAAGATTACCTCATTGTGGCTGCATCCAAGCATATCAAGGCAGACTGCTTCGTCACCCGTGATGTTGATCTAGCTGCACGAAGCCCCATCAAGGCTTTGGATGTGGAAGGCGTATTGAAGCTCTTAGAAGAAGAGGGATATGTCTACGATGCTATGGACATCTAAGCAAAAGGTATATTTTTCGCATAAAACTGTCCTATAGGGCTATAGATGAACTTTGAATACGATAAGAGAAAAAGCGATTCCAATCTCTTCAAGCATGGTATTGATCTCGATGATATCCAGGAACTTTGGGAAGGGTGGCATGCTTCAGCGGGCACTAAGTTCATTGCAGGAGAAAACGAGAATTAGTGGTTGGCAAGATTGATGGCGCCTATTGGTCGGTCGTGATCACCTGCAGGGGAGAGGTAATAAGGATCATTTCGGCCCGCAGGTCAACCACGAAAGAGCGGAGCTACTATGACCAAGCCTATAACAACCGAAGAATTCGATAGGCTATTCGACACGGGGGAAGATATCACCCCTTATATTGATATGACCTCATTGGGGATGAATCCTCCGCTGGATACGAGCCCTAAGCGGGTCAATGTCGATTTTCCAGAATGGATCGTGGATTCGCTTGACCGGGAAGCCAATAGGTATGGCATCAGCAGGCAGGCGCTCATCAAAGTATGAGTGACTGAAAGATTAGGCCAAGAGCTAGCAAAAGCCTGACCCTTGAGTTGGACGCACCCCTTGAGCGTACCGTGCTAGAATCTTCAAGCATTCGAAAGCACGGAAGTCACGCATCAGGAGAGGTCATGCCCAAGGAAACCTATTCGGTCACTACGCCCATCTACTATGTGAATGCCGCTCCTCATCTAGGAACAGCGTACACCACCATCGCTGCTGATACGGTCACGCGCTACCAGCGCGCCAACGGCAAAGACGTAGCACTGGTCACGGGCATGGATGAACATGGTCAGAAGGTGGCGGATACGGCTGCGGATCATGGCATGGAGCCGCAAGCTTGGTGTGACTCCATGGAACCGGCCTTCCGGGATGCCTGGGAGGCGTTGGATATCCAGTACACGGATTTCGTTCGCACCACCGAACCGCGTCATGCGCTCACCGTGCAGCAGTTCTGGCAGAAGCTCTACGACAAGGGGTACCTGTACAAGGGGGCTTACGAAGGTTGGTACTGCGTCCACGAAGAGACCTACTATGCCGAATCCGATCTTGAGAAGAACGAGGACGGGCACCTCGTCTGCCCCGATTGCAAGCGTCCGGTGCAGCTCATGGCTTCGGGTGAAGAGAACTGGTTCTTCAAACTATCCGAATTCCAGCAGCCGCTCCTTGACTTCTATGCGGCGCATCCGGATTTCATCATGCCCGAGACGCGCCGCAATGAGATCGTCTCCTTTGTGAGCCGTGGCCTCAAAGACCTCTCCATCAGCCGCTCCACGTTCGACTGGGGCGTCCCGCTGCCCTTTGACGAGGGTCATGTGGCCTATGTATGGGCTGATGCGCTCCTAGCCTACCTCACGGGCATCGGCTATGGCAGCGAAGAGCGCGCAGGCGAATTCGAGGTCCGCTGGCCCATGCAGTACCACTTCGTGGGCAAGGACATCATCCGCTTCCACTGCGTCATCTGGCCTGCCATGTTGATGGCGGCAGGAATGGATGTGCCCTACCGGGTATTCGGCCACGGCTTCCTGCTCACTAAGGGCGAGAAGATGTCCAAGAGTAAGGGCAATGCTTTGAAGCCTGCTGATCTGGTTTCCATCTTCGGCGTGGATGCCTATCGCTACTACTTTATGTCCGATGTGCAGTTCGGTGCCGACGGCGCCATCTCCATGGAGCGCATGGTGCAGGTCTACAACAATGAGCTGGCGAACACTTGGGGCAACCTGGTGAGTCGTGTCATGAACATGACGAAGAAGTACTTCGATGGTCAGGTGCCCACTCCGTACGAAGGGGCCTGTGAGAATCCGCTGCGTCCTCTGGCAGAAGCGCTCTATGGAAAGTACGACGCCGCCATGGTCGATGTGGATTTCACGGCGGCGGCTGCTGCTGTTCAGGAATTGGCAGCACGGGCGAACCGCTACATCGAAGAGACGGAGCCCTTCAAGCTGGCGAAGGATCCGGATAAGGCCGATGAGCTATCCTGCGTGATGTACAACCTCTTGGAGGCCATCCGCGTGATAGCCCTCTATATGGCTCCCTTTGCACCAAACACCTCCGCTGAGGTCTACCGCAGGCTGGGGTTGGGGGATATCCAGGCTATCGAGGACATCCAAGCCGCAAGTGCTTGGGGCCAGCTGCCCGCAGGCAATCCCATCGAGGTGGGAGACCCGCTCTTCCCACGCCTGGATGTAGACAACCTCCCCGAATTCGAATAATGATGTCAGGGGACGGTCCAGATGACATCTCCTGAATCCTTGGAGGCTCCTTCGCGCGACGAACTCTTCCGCAAGCCTAAGAAGAACGGCAGCGTATCGGTGGTGAATGCGCCTCATCTGCTGACGCCCATTGCTGATACCCATGCTCACTTGCAGATGCTTGATGACCCCGCCCTGGCCCTGGCGCGGGCAGGGGCCCATGAGGTGGCTTTCGTGGAGACCATCGTGGATGTAGCCGAGGACGGCGGTTGTCGGTCCCTCACCTTCCAGCAGCTGGAGGAATGGATCCGTTCTGCTCAGCTGGATGTGCGTCAGATGGGGTCGCTCTGCTGTGGTCAGGCACCCTATGACGTGCCCCGGGTGCGCATCGCCGTGGGTGTGCATCCTCACAACGCGAAGGAGTATACGCCTCAGGTGGAGTCGGATCTCATCCGCTGTCTCGAAGACGAGCGCGTAAGCGCCGTGGGAGAGATAGGCCTTGACTACCACTATGATCTTTCTCCTCGGGAGGATCAAAAGGAGGTGTTCGCCCGCCAGATCTCCATCGCCCAGGAAGCGCAGTTGCCCGTGGCGCTCCATGTGCGGGAGGCTTTCGATGATGCCTATGCCATCCTTGAAAAGGCGGGATGGAATCCTTCGGGGGTGCTCTTGCATTGTTACACGTCAGATGCCGAAGAGGTCAAGCGATGGGTGGCTGCGGGGTGCTTCGTGGCCTTTGGCGGTGCGCTCACCTTCGGGCGCTCTGATGGCATCCGGGCCGCTATCCATGAGGTGCCGCAAGACAGGCTTCTGTTGGAGACAGACGCTCCCTTCATGGCGCCGGTGCCCTTGCGCGGTCAGCCTTGCGAGCCAGCTCAGGTAGTGTTCACGGCAGAGCGCGCCCTTGCAGAGCTGCTTGGCGAAGGTGCCTCCCAGGCTGAGCGCATCGAGCTCCTCCAGATGACCTATCAGAATGCTCTGACGTTGCTTGATCGTGGGCCTACGGCTTGGCAGCAGAGAGGAGAGTTCCATGCATAGGACTATCTTGGTGGGGTCTCCCCGACCGGACGGAAGATGCGCGCATCTGGCTGAAGAGATCTTCGATGCCTGCATCGATGAGTGTCCTGATGATGGCGTATCGATGGTGTCCATTGCGGCGTTGGATATCGGCTCCTGCATCGGTTGCGACCGGTGCGAAGCAGCTTTGACGAAAGGCTCGGAGGGATATCCGCAGCTCCCTGAAAAGGATGATCCGCTACGGCAGAATCCGCTGGCATTCAAGAGCGATGCCGCAGCCCATCAGTGCTTCATGGCAGATGGCATGGGCGATGTGCGCCTGCACCTGGATGCGGCGGACCACGTGATCGTGGTGTGCCCTCTCTATTTTGCAGGTCCGCCTGCCCCCTTCAAGGCGCTTCTGGATCGTCTGCAGCCTTACTTCTGGTCAGACATCCGCACTCGCACTGACCTCCGGCGTACCTTTGAAGTGCATGTGGTGGGGGAGAAGGACAACCCCTACGGGTTCGATCCGCTTGTGGGCATCCTGCGCTCATCGTTGGGAGCGTGCGGGTTCCATCTGACGAGCATCCTTGATTGGCGGGGGCGCATCTCCGAAGCGGGCGTCATCTTAGAGGATGCCGAAGCGGTGCCGCTGTAGGGCGGCTGGTATCCTGTTCCTTGCAGTACCATGGGAGCCGCAAGCCAGCGAGAGCTTGCGCTGTGAAAGGGTTCCTCAACAGCTCAGAAAGGACGGCAATGACGCAGTTCTCTGCCTTGGCAACCCCCACGGCAACTCGCGCCGTGTTGGAGCGTTTCGGATTGGCGCCCAAGAAGGCCTTCGGACAGAATTTCCTCGTCAACGACAGCGTCATCGGTCGTATCCTTGATCTGTCTGAGGTGAGCGAAGCGGATACGGTCTTGGAGGTGGGTCCCGGCATAGGGACGCTCACTCATGCTCTGCTCCAGCATGCCGGGTTCGTCATATCGGTGGAGCGGGATGCGTCTTTGTTGGATGTGCTGGAGTATACGCTGGCTGAGTTGCGCCACCGTTTCCTCTTGATACGCAAGGATGCCTTGGACTTGCAAAGAGCTGACCTGAAGGGACATATCCCAGATAAGCTCGTAGCGAATCTTCCCTATGGTGTAGCGGCTACGCTGGTGCTGGAACACCTGGCCCGCTTTTCCTCCCTTACAAGCGTTACGGTCATGGTGCAGCGGGAGGTGGCTTGTCGCATGGCAGCCCAGCCGGGCCGCAAGGATTACGGTGCCTATACAGTCAAGTTGGCGCTGCGTGCGGTGCCCGTAGGCATGTTCTCGGTAAGCCGGAATGACTTCTTGCCGCCGCCTCATGTGGATAGCACGGTCATCCGTCTTGATCGCAGAGATGATCTCCCCTCCTGGGCCGACGAGGCGGTGGTCCAAGCAGCTTGCCTCATGGCTGATGCCGCCTTCGCTTCGCGCCGGAAGACCATTGTGAATTCCTGCAAAGCTTACTTCGCCAGCCGGGGCGCTTCGGGTGCTCAGGTGGTCAAAGTCCTGCCACAGATCCTGGAAGCGGCAGACGTCAGCCCGCGCCTACGCGGTGAGATGCTTTCGCCTTCCACCTATTTGCTCCTCGGGCGTTTCCTGGCGGAAAACGCTGCGGGGGGGGGGCTTTCTGAGCAGCCCTTCCTCAGTCTGAGCACGCCTTCGTCAAAGCCCATTTGCCACCCCGCAACGAGGATCAGCAACCCAAGGCCATACCCCTGCTCCACAATAAGGCTGCGGGATGGTTTCGTCTTCCAGTTGCTTGGCAACGGGGGCGTCTTCCGGGCTGTGCAGAGGGGGTGTTCGGGTCATGGAGATACAGCATCTGCGGCATCTGGTTGCAGCTTCTGAGAGCACCAGCTTCGCAAAAGCGGCGAAGAAGTGCTTCACTAGTCGCCAGAACATCGCCCACTCCATCAAGGTGATCGAAGGCAAGCTGGGTACGAGCCTGTTCGAGCGCAAGGGCAACGAGATGATCCTGACCCTTGATGGTCTCGAAGCAGTGCGCGCCGCCCGAGACATCGTAGAGCAAGTGGAGAACTTCGACGTCATGTTCGCTGATGCTCCGGCGACAGCGGATATGCTCACCTTGGCAGTCAGCAATAACCTCTTCGCGGGCATCCCCTCTTCCACGGATGCCTTCATCCATTCCTATTCGAGGAATCTACGCATCCGGGAATGCGATTGCGAGAAATGCTACGAACTGGTGCTCACCGAACGCACCGACCTTGCCATTGTCATGTGCATGAAGCGGGAGTTCCCCGAGTGCAACGTGCGTGAGATAGCCAGCTCTCGAACCTACGCCGTGGTGAACGGGGATTCTCCTCTAGCGCAGAAGGAAAGCCTGTCTGTGATGGACCTCAAGGATCAGCAGCTGATGTTGATGTCCAAGCCGCCCTTTCAATACGAGCCGCTCTTCTCCCAGATGAAGGAGCTCCGGTTCGATCAAGATGAGATCAATGTCATCACCTCTACCAGCTCCATGGTGCATATGGTGCGCCGCTACAAGGTCATGGGCCTGGTGTCCAAGAAGTTCGCCACCTGCCCTCCCCACGGCGTTCGCGCGGTGCCCATAGATGACCCCCGTCTGGACTGGCACTTCTATATCCTGTTCCAAATGGATGTGCAGAAGTTCGCAGCCATCGCCAAGCTCATTCGCGGTATCCAAGACACCTTCGAAGGGGATCGGAACTACGTCTCTGCGGCCGAAGCCGCAGCCAGCGCCATCAGCGTGTAGCTATTCTCAGCAGCCCATCTTCGCTATCTGCCGAGTTCCTGCTGCGACAAATCTGTTTTGTCACCCTGAGAAATGACCCGTCTTCTCAGGGTGACACCCCGGTAACAGAATCAGAAGCGCAATGGATGACCCAACGTCTGTCTCGCAGAGCAACGCCGGGTCTCCGCACAGGAGAGGTTTTTCGTGAATGGGAGAGGAGAGGTACATGCAAGAATGGAAACGCCAGGAAGGCGACGAGACCATCTTCAGGACCTGTGCTTGGTCACCTCCGGGATGCCATCCCGTAGGCTGCGGCCTTCAGGTCCACGTGAAGGATGGCGAGGTGACGAAGATCGAGGGTGACCCTGATCATCCGATCACCCGTGGTTCTCTGTGTCCGCGCTGCCTTGCTCTCAAGGAGTACATCTATCACCCTGACCGCATCATCCATCCGATGAAGCGCGCCAAGGAAGATCGCGGCCAAGACAAATGGGAGCAATGCTCCTGGGACGAAGCCACCGATCTGGTGGCGAACGCTGCCAAGGAGATCACCGCGAAGTACGGCGCTGAGACCATCGCTGTCTTCGGTGGCACTGGTCGTGAGGCCAATAACTGGTATCCACAGTGGGCGAACCTGGTTTTCGGCACACCGAACTCCGTCTATGCTCAGGCTGGCTGGTCCTGCTACGGCCCGCGTATGACCAACACCGCGTTCATGATGGGTGGCGGCTATCCCGAGATAGACTATGCTGCCAAGTTCCCTGATCGCTATGATGACCCGCGCTTCGTGGCCCCTGAGCTCATCCTCATCTGGGGTAAGGAGCCGCTGCGCTCCAACCCCGATGGCCTCTACGGCCATGCGGTCATCGAGATGATGCGCCAGTTCGGCACGAAGATCATCGTGGTCGATCCTCGTATCACCTGGTTGGGTACCCGTGCTGAGGAGATCCTCCAGGTGCTCCCCGGTACCGATACGGCCCTTGCCATGGCCTTCATCTACGTACTGGCCAAGGAAGACCTGGTAGACCACGACTTCATCGAGAAGTGGACCTATGGCTACGATGAACTGGTAGAGCGCGTTCAGGAGATGCCTCCTTCTCGCGCTGCTGAGATCTGTGGCGTTCCCGAGGAGCAGATCTGGCGTGCAGCCCGCATGTATGGCCAGGCGAAACCCTCCAGCGTTGCCTGGGGCTTGGCTACCGACGAATCCACCAACGGCGCTCAGTTGGGTATGTGCTTGGTGGCCCTCATGTCCATCACCGGCTTTCTGGACGCCCCTGGTGGCACCACGCTAGGCATGGGCGATGACCAAGGCAACGTGGTACGCGACGGCGGTTCCATCTCCGCTGACGAAAAGGTTGATGATGCTACCGACTCCACGTTGGAGTTGGCTCTCAAGAACGGCATCATGACTCCGGAGACCTGGTATAACAAGCGTATCGGCGTGGATAAGTACCCCTGCGTGGGTCAGGTCCTCTGGACGGTGCAGCCCGACGAATTCCTGAAGTGCCTGGAGACGGATCAACCCTACCAGATGCATATGGCTGGCTTCGTTTCCTCCAACCCGGTGGGCACCGCCATTGGCGCAGAGCCCCAGCGGTGGTGGCGTGCTCTCAAGCGTCTCGACTTCAACTTCGCCGTTGACCTGTTCATGAATCCCACCATCATGGCGTGCTGCGACGTGTTCCTGCCCGTAGCCTCCACCATCGAGCACGACGGCATGGTGGTCACTCACTATGGCCTGAACGCTTCCTTCTATGGTGCGCAGAACAAGTGCGTCCAGGTGGGCGAATGTAAGTCTGACGTTGAGATCATGCTTGAAGTGGGCAAGAAGACCTATCCGGACTTCTGGAACCGCTTCGAAGACGATGAGGCGTACAACAACTTCCACGTATTCCGTAGCTGGCTTCCCTGGGATCAGCTTCGCGATAGCGTGGTCACCATGTCCAACGAGCCCTACTATAAGTACAAAGAGGGCAAGCTGCGTCCGGACGGCCAGGTGGGCTTCCCCACTCAGACCGGTCGCGTGGAGCTCTACTCTTATGCCTACGCGAGCTTCGACGAGGATCCGCTGCCCTATTACGAGCCGGCAGCCTATGGTCCCACCACCATGCCCGAGATGATGAAGGAGCAGTATCCCTTCGTGCTCACCACCGGTGCTCGTCGCCAGGAGTTCTTCCACTCGGAGCACAAGCAGGTTCCCTCCCTTCGCCAGATCACCCCGTGGCCGCAGGTGGATCTGAATCCTGAAGATGCTGCCGCCTATGGCATCCAAGAGGGTGATTGGGTAGAGGTGTTCTCTCCCTATGGCTGCATCCGTCAGATGGCACGGGTGACCCCCATCATCAAGAAGGGCGTCGTCCACTGCATGCACGGCTTCTGGTATCCGGAAGAGGAAGGTGCTGAGCCCAACCTCTTCGGCAACTGGAAATCCAATGTCAATATGCTCATGCCCAACAGCGTGAATGCCAAGACCGGCTTCGGCAACACCTTCAAGTCCATGATCTGCGGCATCCGCAAGGCAGACAGCCTTGGTGGCCCGAATGAGCCTGACCACATCGTGCTCGAGAAGAGCCGCCAGGAAGAGTTCACCGTCCAAGAGACGTGGCGTCCCGCCGACTCTCCCGTGGTCGATCCCGTTGACTACGAGAAAGAGATGGGGGTAACGAAATGACGCAACATGCCCTGTACCTAGATCTTGAGTTCTGCTCTGGCTGCCACAGCTGTGAACTGGCCTGCCGCAACGAGCATGATTTCGATCCCCTGACCAATGGCATCAAGGTACTGGAGGATAGGCCCCTTCATTACCCAGATGCTCCTGAGGGCAAGTGGCACTGGGACTTCATCGCCTATCCCACCGAGATGTGCGACCTGTGCGCCGATCGTGTGGAGCGCGGCCTCGTGCCGTCTTGCGTCCAGACCTGCCAGGCGAAGGTCCTGTATTACGGCACCATCGAAGAGTGTGCCAAGAAGCTGGCTGAGAAAGGTAAGAAGGCAGCCATCTTCATCCCCTAAGACGGAGAAAGGGCCCAAGCCTTCGGCGCTTCTCTCAGATGTTGGGGCTGGCTAACCCCCCTTCCGGCCCCAACACCACCCTGAAAGGAGGTCCTTCATGGCAGGGAGCTGCGGTGCGTTCTGCTCGTTCTGCGGACGATGTGGGCGCCAGATAGCCAAGGAGCTGCGTGCCAAGAAGCCCCACGGGGTGTCTCCTCCGGGTGTAACCGAAGTGGTGGTGAGCTTCGAAGGACCCAAGGAGGAAGCGTCAGAGCTGAGCCAGAACTGTTCAGACCAACTATCTCCTGGAGAAGGAGGGTTACATGAGCGCTAACGATACGACCATCGTCAAAGAGGAGCAGGCGGCAGAGGCCGCAGCACAGATGGTCATGCAACCCAAGAAGCTTATCGCCATCATCGTAGCTGCATTGGTGTTCTTGTTCTTCCAATTCGTGTGCCCTGTCCCTGAGGGCCTCGAGCGTACGGCTATGTCGGCGATAGGCATCTTGCTCTGTTGCATCGTACTGTGGGTCACCGAAGCGATGCCCTTCATCGTCACGGTGGTCCTGATCTTCTTCTTGATCCCCGTTACTGGGATCTTGCCCTATTCCACTGTGACGCTGGATGACGGCAAGGTAGTCCAGAGCGTTTTCAATCAATCCAGTTTGCTGGTGCCCATCTACTGCCTATTCGTCTTCACGGTATCCGGTGGCGTCATGTCCACACCCATCCCTTATCGCGTGGCGAACGTGGCGCTCAAGTGGGCGAAGGGTAACTCGAAGAAGCTCATCATCGGGTTCTCCATGGCTACGGCCGTGCTCTCCATGTTCGTGTCCGACCTGGCCGCTTCTGCTATCTTCATCGGCATCGGCCTGTCCATCGTAGAGGCCAATGGCGGCGTCAAGGGCCAGTCCAATCTGGCGAAGGCGCTCACCGTCTCTATAGCGGCAGCGGCAGCCATCGGCGGCATCGGCACGCCCATTGGCAATTCGCTGAATATCCTGTGCATGACCATGGTGGAGCAATACATGCAGGTGCGCGTCACGTTCCTGGCTTGGTGCATCGTCAATATCCCGCTGGCGCTGGTCACTGCCTTCCTGTCTGGCTTGTACGTGACCAAGGTCTTCAAGGTAGAGGACATCAAGCCCGAGGCCTTGACCGTGGTCGAGAAGAAGCTGGTGGACTTCGGCAAGATGACCGCCCGTGAGATCAAGCTCATCGTCTGGTTCGTCATCGCCTTCGGCCTGATGATCCTCTCTACGTGGTTCCCGCAGATCAACTCCATGCTGGTGGCGTTCATCTTCTGCGTGATCGCGTTCATCCCTGGCATTGACCTTCTGACCAAGAAGCAGTTCTATGCCAACATCCCGTGGGAGATCATCATGATGATCATTGGCGTGCAAGCGCTCTCCACGGGCCTGGTAGGGACGGGGGCTGCCAACTGGTTCGTCAACACCACCTTCGCTGGTGCTGAGGCCTGGCCTGCTATCCTCATCGTACTGGTGATGTGCGTCGTCACCATGATCCTGCATATCGCCATTCCCGTCGGGCCGCCCACCGTTTCTGTGGCTGTGCCGCTCATGGTGGCTGTGGTCACGGCTGTCAATGGTGGTGTGGGTGCCGAGGCAGCCCAGATCGTCATCAACCCGGCGGTCATCGCTTGCATCGGAGGCATCCTCGGCGGCGTGACCACCTGGTTGCCCATCGACTCCATCATGATGATCTGCTATGAGAAGGGTTGGATCACCATGAAGGAGTGGGTCTCCCGCGCGTGGGTCTCTACGGTCATCCTGCTGGTATTGACCGTACTGTGGACCCCGTTCATCTGCGGGATCGTCGTGCCTGCCTAAGGCGGTCGGCGTTCAGTTTTCAAGCGTCATTCGTCCTGCTTTCTTGCGGCGGCTGCCGGATCTTCGATCGGTCCGACAGCCGCCTTCCTCAAAGCCTCATCCTCAAAGGAGGTGTGCCATGGAGCTCGTGGGTGCTGGAGCCATTGGGCTGATCTTCGTGGGTGTCGTATTCCTCATCTTGGTTCCCGTTACTGCCCGCATGCGGACTCATGGGAAGTCCAAGGAGGAGCAGCGCTCTGAGTATTTCGAACGATACGATAAGCGCATGGACGAGTTTCGCAGGCAGGAAAAGGCCAAGAGGAAGCGGCGCTGAGGTAGGATATCGTAAGCGGAGGACCTTCGGAGCAGGTTCGTAGCGCAGCGCTTCAGTGCTGCCTGATGCAGGACCACTGTTGTAGCAGGCGGCAATGGATCGCTGCTCTTCGAAGAGCAGCGAGGGATGCAAGGGGAGAGAAGTGGATACCATTCAGATAGTCTCTGTAGTCGTGTTCGTCATCGTCATGGCACTGGTGGTCTCGGAGAGGATCCATCGGGCGCTGGCGGCGCTACTCGGCGCGGTGGCCCTCATCATCATCGGGGTGGTCGACTTCGATACGAGCATGGAATCCATCGATTTCAATACGCTCGGCGTGCTCTGTGGCATGATGATGTTCGTGGCTGTGGTGCGTCAGTCTGGGCTCTTCGAATACGTGGCCATCAAGTCGGCGAAGCTCTGCAAGGGCAAGCCGTGGCTCATCATGGTGGCCTTCGTCATCATCACAGCCGTCTTCTCGGCACTGTTGGATAACGTGACCACCATCTTGCTCATCGGGCCCATGACCATCATGCTCTGCCGGACGCTGAAGATAAACCCGGTACCGTATCTGATCGCTGAGATCCTCGCTTCCAACATAGGCGGCACGGCCACCTTGATCGGGGACCCGCCGAACATCATGATAGGGTCTGCGGCCAACCTCACCTTCTTCGACTTCATCATCTATGATGCGCCGGTGGTGGTCATCATCCTGGCGGTGGCGATCATCATCTTCAAGTTCCTCTTCGGCCGCAACCTGAAGGTGGCCGAGAAGGATGTGCAGGAGGTCATGGCGCTCTCAGAGCAAGAGGCCATCAAGGATAAGTCTCTGTTCAATAAGAGCCTGGTCATGATCGCGCTGGTCACCATCGCCTTCATGATGCACGGGGTGCTGGGCCTGGAATCCTCGGTCATCGCGCTCACGGCCGCTGCCATCATGTTGCTCATCTCCCGGTGTGATCTGGAAGTGGCTATCGAAGGGGTCGAGTGGGGCACCATCGGGTTCTTCCTAGGACTCTTCATCGTGGTTGGGGCTATGGAACATACTGGTGTCATCACCATGATCGGCCAGTGGCTCGTCTCCGTTACCGGGGGAGACGTGGTATTGCTCATGCTGGCGCTGCTGTGGGCCTCGGCCATCCTCTCTGCCATTCTGGATAACATCCCCTTCGTGGCCACCATGATCCCCATCATCACGGTCATGTCCCAAACAGGTATCGATGTGTTCCCCCTGTGGTGGGCCATATCCTTGGGTGCATGCCTGGGCGGTAATGGCACGCTGGTGGGAGCATCAGCCAATGTGGTGCTCTTAGGGATAGCCGGTAAGGAGGGGTACGACATCTCCTTCATGGGCTTCACGAAGTACGGCTTCCCTATCATGGTGGTGAGCGTGATCATCGCCACCGCATACCTGTTGGTGATCTTCTGATCTTGCCTTCCTAAGGCGAATCATCCGCATCCTACGGGGATGCGCTCGGAGCAGTGCGTCCCCGTAGCCCCTTTCATCATCGCGATCCTGTCCTCAGGAGGTATATCTATGGCAAAGCGCCATTCAGTTCCTTTCGGCTATCTGGTCGTATTCACCCTGGTGCTCACCAGCTTCATGCCCCTGTCCCTCGGGCTCTCCTGTCAGGGGATCTTCTATAGCGCCGTGGCCGAGCATATCGGGGCCGGAGTGGGCGTGGTGAGCTATTACGCTTCCATCATCGCGGCCTCATGCTTCGTGTTCATGGCCTTCATGGGAAGGCTCATCACGCGTTTGGATGCCCGCGCGTGCCTCTCGGGGGCGGTTATCCTCTGTGCACTCGTGTTCGTCTGGCTCTCGTTCACAGATTCCCTCTGGATGTACTTCGTGGGTGCGTTCCTCATGGGAGCACCGGTGTCCCTTCTGCTCTACATAGCTCCCTCTACGCTGGTGAACCGCTGGTTCGCGAAGCGCGCCGGGTTCTACGTAGGGCTCATCATGGCGTTCACCGGGATAGGCGGCGTGGTGTGGAGCACGGTGGGCGGCGCGCTGATCCAAGCCATCGGGTGGTCGGCAACCTATTTGGTGTTCGGGGCCTTGAGCTTGGTCACGCTGCCCTTCACCCTCTTCTGCATGGCTTCATCCCCTGAGGATAGGCATCAACTGCCGGTGGGCTTGGATGCCGCTGAGGGGATGAGCGAAGCCAAGGTGGATGCGGCCTATGAGGCCACGGGTATCACGGCGGGGAAGGCGCAGCGGATGCCCTCCTTCCTGATCATCTTGGGGATCGCCTTCCTGTTGAACTTCGGGATGTATGTCTACTACGTGGTTCCCAGCTATGCGGCATCCCTGAGCCTTTCGGCTGTCTTCCCGCTCCTCGGGGCTACGGCATCCTCGGCGGCCATGGCAGGGCAGACCATCTCCAAGGTGATCTTGGGAGGGGTTGGCGAGCGTCATCCTTATCCCAGCGCCATGGTGGCAGTGGGTTTGGGGGCGGTGGGGATAGCCTGCTTGGCCTTCGGAGGAGAGAGTCTCATCCTGTTCTATGCGGGAGCTTTCGCCTTCGGAGTGTACTACGGGGTGGCGAATGTGATGCTCCCTATCTTCACGCGCCACGCGTTCGGCTTGCGGGATTATGCGAAGATCTATTCGCGTATCTCCATGGCGGCTACCGCAGGTCTCACTATCACGGGCTTCGTCTGGGGTACGTTGGTGGATGTCACGGGCTTCGGCGCCATGTTCGCCGGGGTAGCGGCCTTCATTCTGGTGGCCGTGGCTTTGGTCTTCCTGTTAGGGCGAACTGCTCGCAAGGAGGGGGTGGCGAAAGAGGGAGCGGGCCGGTAAGCCGGGTTCTGTCGAGGACGACCATTTATCTAGGGCCTGGGTCACCCCAGGCCTCCAGCACGCAACCCGGATGCACGGCGGGCCACCGTGTCGCATCCCTATTCGCGCTTGCTCCAGATGGGGCTTGCCAAGCCGCGTTGTTACCAACGCGCTGGTGCGCTCTTACCGCACCGTTTCAGCTTTTCTCCTGTTCGCACAGGGGAGTCTTCTTTTCTGTGGCGCTATCCGTCGGGTTACCCCGCCCAGCCGTTAGCTGGCATCTTGCCCTAGGGAGCCCGGACTTTCCTCATGCCCTGAAGGGCCTGCGGTCGTCTAGCCCGCTCCGGCGTGGTATTCTAGCAGACCGAACCCAGTCCTCTCGCTGATCCCAAGGAGCCTTGAAGCCGTGAAGACACTCGCCTTGATCGGAGCCTCTGATTTCAACCGCGAGGAGTTCTTGCGAATGGATGCGGCGGGAGCGTTCGATCAGGTCATCGCTGTGGATGGCGGCTTGGCAAGCCTGGAAGCCATCGGGCGCAAGCCGGATGCGGCTTTGGGGGATTTCGATTCTCTGGGCTACATCCCCAAGGGCATGCGGGTGATCCGATTCTCCCCTGACAAGGACAAGTCCGACATGGAGCTGGCCTTAGAGCGAGCGAAGACCCTCCGGGCGGAAGAGATCTTCATCTTCGGTGCCCTGGGGGGTCGCCTCGATCACACCCTGGCGAATCTGCAGCTCTTCACGCTCTTCAGCGAACGGGGGCTCAAGGTGAACGTCATCGGGGATGAGACGGCCCTCATCTACCTGACAGGACCGGATATCTTCGAAGCCCCTGCTCGGGAAGAGGGGACCGTATCCGTGTTCGCCATGGACGCTGAATGCACGGGTGTCTTCGAGCGTGGCCTGAAATGGGAGCTGGATGATGCCGTCCTCACCAACCGCACCACGTGGGGCCTCTCCAATGAGCTGATGGGCGAAGCGGTCATGATCGGCGTGGAATCGGGCACCCTCGTCATCTTCTATCCGCTATAATCGCACCTGCAGGGGAGCTCGCAGGCAGCGGGCTGAGAGGGGACGTGCCCGTCCCGACCCTTCAACCTGATGTGGATAATGCCAACGAAGGGAGACGTATGGAACCATTTGCCTTAGGACGTGCGCTCAGCAGCGTCCGCGAATCCACCCCGCTCGTCCATTGCATCACCAACTACGTGACGGTGAACGACTGTGCCAACGCGCTTCTGGCTTTGGGGGCATCTCCCATCATGAGCGATGAGTCTCAGGATGTGGAGGACATCACTGCCCTATGCAGCGCCCTTGTGCTGAATATCGGTACCCTCAACCAGCAGACCATAGCAGCCATGCATGGTGCGGCAGCGAAGGCGGAAGAACTGGGGCATCCTATCGTGCTGGACCCTGTGGGTGCCGGCGCCAGCCAGCTGCGCACCCGTACGGCCTCAGCGCTGCTGGAGGGCTATGGCATCAGTGTTCTCAGGGGCAATATGTCCGAGGTGAAGGCCTTGGCCGGAGCCAGCGCGTCCACGCGAGGGGTGGACGCTGATCCCTCCGATGCCGTGACGGAGGAGAACCTTTCCGCCAGCGCTGCCTTCGCTCGGGAACTCTCTGTGCGCACGGGAGCCGTTGTGGCTATCACGGGGGCCATAGATGTGGTAGCTGATGCATCCCACGCCTTCGCTATTCGCAATGGGTGCGCGCTCATGGGCAGGATCACCGGTACCGGATGCATGCTCTCAGCATTGCTCGGTGCCTTCGCGGGTGCACGCTCTGATGCTCCCCTTGAAGCGGTCCTTGCCGCTGTGACGGCCATGGGGGTGGCGGGGGAGCAGGCTGCCGCACGTATGTCAGCGGTTGATGGCAGCGGTTCTTTTCGCGTATACCTGATGGACGCGCTCTTCGGTCTGACCCTTGAGGCGCTGGAAGAGCGCGCGAAGGTCTTGCAGGTGTAGGGAGGATCATGGGCCTACCACGGCATATCTATCGAACGTGGACTGCGTCAGATATCCGTTCTGCGTGCAGGCTCTATGCTGTGACCGATCCTCGCTGGCTCAAGCGGCGCAGCCTGGCTTCGGTGGTAGCGGAAGCTCTCGTGGGAGGAGCTACCTTCGTGCAGCTGCGTGAGAAGGGGAAGTCTTCCCTGGATCTGGCGCGCACGGCTCGGTCGTTGGGTTCGGTCTGTCGGGTGACGAATGTGCCCCTCGTGGTGAACGATGACCTGGAAGCCGTGAAGATGAGCGGCGCAGACGGCATTCATGTGGGCCAGTCGGATATCTCCTGTGCTCAGGCTCGCAAAGAGCTGGGCGAAGAAGCCATCGTGGGGGTATCCGTGCAAACGGTCGATCAAGCCCAAGCCGCCGAAGCGGCGGGAGCAAGCTATCTGGGAGTAGGGGCGGTCTTCAACACGGCCACGAAGCAAGATGCTGACCTGGTCGCCTTGAGCACCCTTCGCGATATCTGCGATGCTGTGCAGATCCCTGTGGTGGCCATCGGGGGCATCGGGGTGAAGGAGGTTCCGCGTCTCGCGGGAACAGGTATCAGCGGGGTGGCGGTGGTGTCAGCCCTCTTCGCCGCCCCGGATGTAGAAGAAGCGGCGCGCACTTTGCGGGCCACGGTAGACGAATGCTTGTGAAGGAGGAGGATCCATGCCTGGATATGCTCATAGGACAGCCCAAGCTAGCCTGGAAGAGGTCGATCTGAAGAGGTGTGCCCTTCTGGTCATCGATGAGCTGGGAGATGCAGAGACAAGTCCCGTGGCGGCACGTATCCTTGAGCCCACACTGAACACAGCTCGCATCTGCGATTCGGCCCGGGAGGTGGGTGTTCCGGTCATCTTCGCCAATGACGCTCATATCAAAGGGCTTGACCGCGAACTGGATCTTTGGGGAGACCATAACCTGGCCGGAGCCCCCGAATCCCAGACCTCGCCGCAGCTGAAGCTGCGTGAAGGGGACTTCGTCATCGAGAAGCGTCGCTACTCTGCCTTCTTCCAAACCTCCCTCCGGCTGCTTTTGGATGAGCTGGGGGTGGATACGCTGATCCTCTGCGGCTTCGACACTAATATCTGTGTAAGGCATACAGCTGCGGATGCGTACTTCAACAACTATCGGCTCTTCGTGGTGGCCGATGCTACGGAGACCTTCCTCATAGGAGATCAGCAAGAGGGTCTGGAGTATATGGAAAAGTGCTACGCGGCGAAGACCATCACCACTGAAGAGGCCTTGAGCGCTCTTCGTGCGTGAGGGGATGAGAGGAAGGTTTCCCATGGCAACCCTTCGTTCGGTCCTCACCATCGCCGGGTCTGATCCCAGCGGCGGCGCGGGCATCCAAGCGGATATCAAGACCATCCAGGCCCATAAGCTCTTCGCCACGTCTGTGATCACGGCCATTACGGTGCAGAACACCACGGGTGTGCGGTCTTTCGAGGATGTGTCCCCTGACATGGTGCGCGACCAGCTTGATGCTGTCTTCGATGATGTCCGTCCCAATGCAGTGAAGGTCGGCATGGTCTCCTCCGCCTCCATCGTGGAGGTGATCGCGGATGCTTTGCAGCGTCACAAGGCACGTCATGTGGTGGTGGATCCGGTCATGGTGGCCACCAGCGGTTCTGCCCTCATCAAGACTGATGCCATCCAGGCTCTGGAAGAGCGGCTGTTCCCCTTGGCGCAGGTCATCACGCCGAATGCGCCGGAAGCTGAGGCACTGGCGGCCATGGCACTCAATACCCCTGAGGATGTGGTGAGGGCAGCCCATGTCATAGCACGGGACATCCCTCGGCCGGAGGGTTCGCACCATTCGCCTGCCATCCTCATCAAGGGGGGGCACGGATTGGATGACGCCCGCACCTGCAACGATCTCCTCTTCCAGCCGGATGGCACCATCATGTGGCTGCGTGGGGACCGCATCCAGAATCCGAATACCCATGGGACCGGCTGCACGCTCTCCTCGGCTATCGCCTGCGGATTGGCGGAGGGGCTGGATGTAGAGAAAGCGTGCCGCAAGGCCAAGGCTTTCATCGAAGGTGCCCTGGCTTTCGGGCTGGATCTGGGGAGCGGATCGGGTCCCTTGAACCATATGTGGCAATATGCTTGACGCGAGGATGCAAAATCCGTAACATACTCATTCGCGCCTGAATGCAGCAGCACTCAGGCGCAGGGAATGCGTTGGGGTGTCGTCTAATGGCAGGACAGCGGTTTCTGGTGCCGTATGTGAGGGTTCGACTCCTTCCACCCCAGCCAAGCTTCTCGGCTTTGCAAGCGTGCCTTTAGTGTATACTTGCGAACGCACATGTGGCTCCGTCGTCTAGCGGTTTAGGACGCCGCCCTCTCAAGGCGGAGGTCGC